>JANYHM010000040.1 GCA_025359065.1 Synechococcales cyanobacterium GL140_1_metabinner_5_sub
TCAATTGGGTAAGCAGGTAGTGAATCCAACACTCAGATGGGTTTTTCAATGTTTTATGGCAGTTCACCTAGTAACCATTGAAGGCGTTAAGCAGATCATCAACTTTACCGATGAACGAAGGCACATCTTAAAATTCTTCAGTCCTGCCTGCCAGAACTACTATCTTCTTCTGGAGACAGATCCGTAATTGTTTTCCAGCCCTCTGGAAGAGCGGAACGTGGGATAAATATGAGTATCTTATTTAATCAATTGTAGCTACGACCACGCCATTCTTTGGGTGAATTTTGGGATGAGAGCCAAATTCGATACCAGGCAGCAGGGTCAGCTAAAGGAGAAAACCAAAAAGTCCAAGACATTTGTGTATCTGGCGCAGCTTCATAGGTGGGCAAAATAGCCAAGAGCAAAGCCCAGCGAATTACTAGCAAACCACCGTTGAGTCCTAGCAATGCTTCGATCGGCAAAGATTGATTACCCAACCCCCAAGCTATCACCGCTAAAATCATCACCAGCAACGGCAACCCCTGAGTTGCTCCCAATAGCCACAAATCGCCCCAGATCTGCCCAGGAGTACTGGCATCTTTTAAATCTAGCGATCGACCCCATTCTCGCCAAGTCTCGGCCATCCCAATATACATTCGCACCTTAATCACCTTTGAGCCATCCCAAAACCCCACCTTATAGCCCGCATCCGCAATCTGGCGCGCCAAAGTCACATCATCACAAAAAGAACCAGCAGCGCCAGTATAGCCATCAATTTTTTCTAAGACCGATCGACGACACAAAAAACACTGTCCATTAGCCATCACTCGATCGGGCGAACTATTCTGCTCCCCCGCCGCCCCGAACCGATAGATCAAAGTCATCAACAAAGCAGGCTGCAACCACCATTCCCCCGCCTGAGCCAAAATAAACTTCGGAGACAAAGATACCAAATCATATCCGGCCTCTTCGGCCTCTGTGACCAGCCCTGCAATCAGACCCGCTTGGGGCTGAGTATCGGCATCAATCCCCAAAATCCAGCGTCCTGAGCCAGCCAAAAAACCATTGTGCAAAGCCCAAGGTCTACCCACCCAGCCTTTGGGCAACGGTGGATCGGTAATGTGCCGCAAGCGCGGGTCAGTCAGGCTATATCGATCGACCAAAGCCAAAGTGCCATCTTGAGAACGACTATCTACCACGATCGCTTCTTTAAGTTCATAGCTTTGCAACTTCAAGCCTTCTAGGCAAGGAGTTAATCGATCGGCTTCATTCAAAGTCGGCACCACCACCGACACCGCCCCCAACAAATTGGGAGTACTCACCCGAGGCTGCACAGGCGGTCGCCGAAAAGGCCCTCGAATTAAACGGGTCAACAAAAGCAAAGCAGCCGGAGCCTGCAAAATCAACAAAAAGATCGCAACAAAACTAGGAGCAGCAGAGAGATTCAAAGTAATTCAAGTTCAGTCATAGTGGCCATTAGCCATCATACGATATCCAGCCAAATCAGTGGGCAGAGAGATCAGGGACAACAATCAAGCTAGGATGTTGACACCAATTCGATTCGCCGAAGGCGCAAGCTTTGCTATCGAACATCCAATTAGTGAAAGCTCCGCGCACGACCTCTCTCACCCCGATGGATAACACCAAACCCACAGTCTGCTTCACATTAGGCACCCGCCCCGAAGCCATCAAACTTGCCCCCGTAATCAAAGCCTGCCAAAAATCTGCCAAATTCTACACCCAGGTAGTCCTCACCGGCCAACATCGAGAAATGGTTGCTCAGGTGATGGAAATCTTTGAGCTGCAAGCCGATGTGGACTTAGACATTATGCAGTCTCAACAAACTCTCACCGATATTACCCAACGCTGCCTACAAGGATTAGAAAAACTCTTCAAAGAATCTCAGCCCAGTCTTGTGGTCGTCCAAGGTGACACCACCACGGCCTTTGCTGCGGCTTTGGCGGCTTTTTATCAACAAATCCCGATCGGACACGTCGAAGCGGGTCTGCGCACCGATAACCTCTTTGACCCCTACCCCGAAGAAGCCAACCGTCGGCTGATTTCTCAGATTGCCCAACTGCACTTTGCCCCCACTGACCTAGCCGTAGCCAACTTGCGCAAATCTGATGTCACTGGCCAAGTCCACAATACCGGCAACACCGTTATCGATGCCCTGCTCACCGTCGCCGCCCAAAAACCCGACTGCCCCATCCCTGGCCTAGAGTGGTCAAAATACCGCACCATCTTAGCCACTGTTCACCGCCGAGAAAACTGGGGCGAACCATTGACCAGCATTGGTAAAGGCTTTTTACAGGTGCTAGAAAAGTTTTCTGACACCGCATTGCTATTGCCTCTTCATCGCAATCCTACAGTTCGTGACCCGCTACAAAAAATGCTCGGTGAGCATCCGCGAGTATTTTTAACCGAGCCATTAAATTACCTAGAATTAGTGGGTGCTATTCAGCGCTGTCATTTATTGCTGACCGATTCTGGCGGTCTACAAGAAGAAGCGCCGAGTTTGGGTAAGCCCGTGTTGGTGATGCGCGAGACTACCGAAAGACCGGAGGCAGTAACTGGTGGTACGGCAAAACTGATCGGTACAAATAGCGATCGAATCACCGCTGCTGTCTCTGAACTATTGGAAAATCCAGCGGCCTATGCCCAGATGTCTAACGCGATCAATCCTTTTGGTGATGGTCATGCTGCTGAGAAGATTTTGATGGCGATCGAACAGTTTTTGATTTAGCAAAAACCATAGTTATTGCTCTGCTGATAATTTCAAGTTAATCACCGACAACACCAAGATCGCCAAAAACATTACCAGGCCGATCGCACAGGCATAGCTCAGATCTTGAGAAGTGCCAAAGCCTTTTTCGTACAGATAATAAATCACTGTCTTCGAGCCATTGCGCGGCCCCCCTTGAGTCATCACATAGACCTCTTCAAATACCTTAGTGGCCGCGATCGCCGACACCACTGCCACCAAGGCCATATAAGGCTGCATCAAGGGCATGGTAATTGTCCAATGTCTAGATAGACCGTCTACCCCATCGATCGCCGCCGCCTCATATAAATCTGCCGGAATTGACTGCAAACCCGCCAAATAAATTGTCATGTAATATCCCAACCCCTTCCACACCGTCACCGCCATCACACTCCAAATTGCCCAACGGGGACTAGTGAGCCACTCGATCGGCGGTAAATGCAGCCCTATCAACAACTGATTCAACAACCCATTCTCGGCATACATAAATTTCCAAGCAATCCCCGCCACCACCATCGAAATAATTACTGGCACATAGTAAGCCGCCCGAAACCAGCTCATCCCCATCAATTTATTGTTAACGGCGATCGCCAGCGCTAAAGGCAACACTGTGAGTAAGGGCACCGCCACCAACAAATACAGCAAAGTATTGCCCACTGTTTTCCAAAATAGAGCATCTTTGATCAGCCGATCGAAGTTTGCCAAACCCACCCAAGGCGCATCACCAGTTAGCAAATTAAAGTTAGTAAAACTCAAATAAAATGCCTGCAAAGCGGGTACAAACACCGTCAAACTCAACCCCAACAAAGCAGGCAACAAAAACAAATAAGCAGTAAAAGGCAAACGGCGAACAATATTCATAAAAATCCCAGCATCCAAACAAAATAAAAATCCAATTCGTAGGGGCAGGTTTATCTTTAAACACAGGCAAAACTAAAATAACAGCCCGCCCTCTACGAAATCTATAAAACTCAAGATTCTTCTGAATATCAATGGTCGAAGCCAGCGCGCCGATGGCTTCGACCTTGCTCAACCAACGCTGTTCAAAGCAGCCAACAGAGTATCAATTTCTTCATAGGTCGTCAAATAATGGACACAGGCTCGAATACAGTCTGGGAAAAATAGCGTTCGCAAGAAAATTCCTTGAACTTCGAGCTTTTGCACCACTCGATCGTGCTCCCCCGATGCCAACTGAAAAGAAACCAACCCAGTCTGCGGAGCCTCTGGCAACCAACACTTCACCCCCGGCAACTTATTGAGACCTGTCCATAAATAATCACTCAGTTCAATAACCTGCCGATATCTTTCTTCCATTCCCCCACAGCGATCCTGGGTCGCCAATGCTTCCGTTAACCCCGCATACAAAGGATAAGCCGAAGTCGCCACCTCATACTGCCGACCATCAGGCAAAAATCCTCCGCCTGCTGCCGCCTCAAAATCCAAACTGCGCCAGCCAATAAACGTGGGTTTAAGGATCGATCGAGCATCATTACTCACATACAAACCACCCACTCCCTCGGGGCCACAACACCACTTATGCCCAGTAAAAGCATAAAAATCCACCCCTAACTCCATCAAATTCAAAGGCATCATCCCCACCGACTGCGCCGCATCCACCAGCACCCTGATCTCTGGGTTGTAGGCTTTCACCGCCTGCACAATCTTTGCCAATGGCAAAATCTGCCCAGTATTCCACAATACATGACTGATCACCACCAACTTCGTGGCTGGAGTGAGATGACTCACCAACAAAGCTGTGGCATCCGCAGCCATCAGTAAAGGTGCCGCAGTAGAAGTAACCCCATAGCGTCGCTGGATTTCTTGAATCGACGCAATCACCCCCGGATGTTCACAATCCGTCAACAAAATATGATCGCCAGCCTGCCAAGGCATTCCCCACAGCGCAATATTGCAGCCGATCGTCACATCTTCTGTCAGAGAAATATTTCCAGCATCCACCTGCAAAAGCTTGGCCAACTGCTGTCTGGCCTGCTGTGCCACCTGATTCGTCCAGGCATTAACCCGCAGACCAAACGGCCCCGATCGCTGAACATGCTCAAAAGCCTCTACAATAGCGGTGAGTGTTGGCTTTGCTAGTACACCTTGACCACCATAATTAAAGTAACTTTTATTTGCCAAAGCCGGAAAAAGCTGCCGGTGGCTGATCAGAGAAAACTCATTCATAATATTATGGAGTTGCAGGTTAGTTCTGGTTGGAAAAAGGGAATGATAATTCGATGAGAGCCGCGCAGCACAATACTTCGACGGTCGCTCGACTGGATAACTTGCTATGAGTACAGATTTCAAAGACTACTATTTGGTTTTGGGCATCGCCAAAACCGCCAGCGCCGAGGAGATTAAAAAATCTTACCGGCGTTTGGCGCGCAAATATCACCCCGACATGAATCCTGGTGATAAAGCCGCTGAAACTCGCTTTCGGGAAGT
This sequence comes from Synechococcales cyanobacterium GL140_1_metabinner_5_sub, assembly GCA_025359065.1. Taxonomy (GTDB): domain Bacteria; phylum Cyanobacteriota; class Cyanobacteriia; order Cyanobacteriales; family Chamaesiphonaceae; genus JAAFHZ01. Next base: position 5,189 of record JANYHM010000040.1, read on the forward strand.
GACCGAAGCCTACGAAGTGCTAGCCGACACCGAAAAGCGTCGCAAGTACGACCAATTTGGCAAATATTGGAAACAGCCCGCCCCGGCCAACTCTCGCCCTGCTGGCGCTCCCGGCGGCTATCGTCCGGCCAATCCTGCTGATGTAGATTTTGCCAACTACGGTAGTTTCGATGAATTTCTCAACGAGCTATTAGGACGCAAAACCGGTACGGCACGACCAAAAACTGGCGTGGAAGATTTCGCTTCGGCGACTACTAGCGCCAACGGCGATCGAGATGCCACCATTAATCTCACTATGATGGAAGCCTTCAAAGGCGTAGAAAAATCTTTCACGATCGGCAATGAGAGCATCAAAATCCGCATCCCCCTAGGCGCGAAACCGGGCAGCAGAATTCGAGTTAAAGGCAAGGGCAGCGTTAGCCCTTATAATCAGCAGCGCGGTGACTTGTATCTGATGATCGCCATTAAGCCCCACGAATTTTTCCAGTTCGACAAAGAAAACCTTACCTGCGAAATCCCCATTTCCCCAGAAGAAGCTGTACTGGGTGCTCAAATTCAGGTGCCTACTCCCGATGGCTTTGTGATGCTAAATGTGCCTGCTGGCGTAAAATCTGGTCAGTCCCTGCGGCTGCGGGGCAAAGGCTGGTACAACTCCAAAGGTGAACGCGGCGACCAAATTGCCAAGCTGATGATCGCCACTCCCAAAAACATTACACCAGCAGAGCAAGAGCTATACGAAAAGCTGCGGAGAGTTAGAAGCACCGATCCACGCAGTAATTTTAGTCGCATTACACTTTGAGCCGACCAAATTGTGACCTGAAATAAAGCGACCTGATAAAGTAAAGATAGTGTGAATACCCAGGGAGTCGTATATGCCGATCGATGATCATACTTCAGAGAATCCGCCAGTCATCAAATCGCGCACCGGCAAGTTTTTGCAGGGCATGTTCGACAAAAAAGCCCCTGCTCGCAACATGTCTCGCCCCAGAACCACACCAACTAGCTCACCAGCAGAACTTTTACAGGTTGTTCCTGAGCCGATCACCTGGGATGAAAGTGAAGAAACCAATTGGGACGACGACTTTGTTGAAGCACCCCAGCCAGCTTTTGACTCACCCCCCAGCGCTGCCGCAATTCCAGATACTCCGCCGCCAGGACAACCACCAGTTTCACCTGTACCCCCACCGCCGCCCACCGCATTTCAAAAGGCAGTCCCAAAAGTTCTTACTAACCCTATTGTTGAGCAAAGCACCGCCGATAATTCCCCAGAAGCTTTCCCCTCAGAGCCACCCAGCTTTATAGTGGCCAAAACTAACGAAGTCAGCAAGCCTGAAGGAAATCGATCAACCAATATCGAAGTCAGCATTCCTCGCCCCAAAAATATTAAGTACAAGTCGAAAGATCCCAATGCCGAGCCTGCTGCTCCAGCCAAGCCGGCCAAAAGTGAGGCGATCGAGCTAGATATTCAGCGCCCCAAAAACATTAAATACAAAACACCTCCACCAGCTAAAGTCAGTTTGCCCGACCGATTACTAGCTCCGGTTAAAACTCTGTTTGCCAAAATATCTGCACCGTTCGATCGATCGCCCAAAATTTACATTGAACAAGTCCCGGCTGATGGCAAAATCCCCGTCAAGAAGAAATCTTGGCAACTACCATCTTTAGGCCGCGAAAATCTGCGCCAAATTTTAATAATTGCTGGTGCCCTGTTCTTGGCGATGACTGTAGCCTGGGCTGTAATTAACTTCTGGCCTCGGCCTAGCTCTGTAGTCGCTGCTCCTCCAGCCCCAGTGATCCAACCCGCTCCCGTACAACCAATTATTAGCCCAGAAGCAGCTTTGCTAGAAGCTGTAAAGAATCGATCGCAGGCTTTGGCTAGTCTATACCCAGCCGGGTTAATTGCGAACTTGGAACTAGATAATCAGCAAGGTTTGGCCACTGTGAATGTTGGCGATCTGTGGTTTAACCTGACTCCTGAGCAACAGCAGCAAACCGCCCAAAGCCTGTGGCAACAAGCCCGCAGTTATCAAATGTCTGGATTAGAAGTTAGGGGTACTACCGATCGACTGTTAGCACGTAGTCCATTGGTGGGTACAGAAGCAATTGTAATATCTCAATAGAGTTTAATTTGAATCAGCTATGGATGAACAAACCTGGTATAGCATTAAGGCCAAGTATCCGATCGACAGTTTTGTACGCGGCAAAGTGATTAAGCACAAACCTTTTGGCATCTTTTTAGATATTGGAGAGCCAGGAGTTACAGGCTTAATTCGGATTGTAGATTTTGTCGATGTGGGTGAAATGCGCGAAGATATGTATCCTCCGATCGGGGCTACTATCGGCGGCATTATTTATGAGAATAGCGATAGCACCAACGCCCAAATCAACATCACCACTAAGCCCAGTGCGATTCACGATTTTTTGATGAATCTGCGCAAGCAAGACGAAATTGATCCCACATATCTCCAAGATATGTAACAAGATAGTTTTGAGCTGTTATGGCAAAATGGTTTCCGGCTGAGAGAATATAGTATCTTCATATATGTGCCATGTGGTAAATGTCATGACTTCAACGCACACCTTTACAGGCGGCTGTCACTGTGGGGCGGTACGCTACCTAGTGACAGTGGAGCAATTGGCGGCGATCGACTGTAATTGTTCCATCTGTACCAAAAAAGGTTTCTTACACTTAATTGTGCCTCGATCGCAATTTACGCTGCTGCAAGGTAGCGATGCACTGAACACCTATACTTTTAATACCGGCATCGCCCAACATCATTTCTGTCGCCACTGTGGCATTCATGCTTTCTATCAGCCGCGTTCTCATCCAGACAGCTATGATGTCAATGTTCGTTGCCTGGATGGCAAAGTGTTGGACTTGTTTATGATCTCGCCTTTTGATGGACAACATTGGGAAGACAATGTTCACCAAATTCGCGATTAGCAGTGGTTCTAGAGTTTTTGAGTCACATTCATTTACAAGAAATCATGATTTTAAACGAAACACAGTATGACTTGACTAAAGCCAGCTTAGAGCATTTTCAAGATAGCGTCACAGAAATTGCGGCCTATGAACCAGCGATCGATAATCTCAACGAGCAACTGCGCCGACAGTTACATCTTGACGCTGCCCAAAGCCAAGTTGCCATTTTGGTCGCAGAAATTGCTGTCTACGAGCAGCTTAAAACTGTTCAAGTGAATAAATTTGGAGATTAATGCCTTTCTATCTGTGGGTTACGACCGTCCAGATTCCCAATAACCTTGCACCAAAATTTCCATTAGGGATCTGTGATGTTCACCATTTGTTACCATCGTCAACCGTAAAATATGTAAAGGTAATATTGATCGATGTCAGAAAAATAATTTAAAACCATGGACTTTTCTAGCGTTCAGAACCTTGGCAGCAGCCTGCCCCTGATTTACCTCACCGCCTTCATCCTTTTGCTGGTAGGGTCTGCCGTGGTTGTCGGTAAACAAGTCCTCAAAAACCGCGTTCTAGAAAACGACCTCGGCAAACTAGAAAAAAGAGTCCTCGCTGATGACTGTACCGCCCAAGAATACTACGCTCTAGCCAGCATCTACTTAGATAAAAGACTATTTGTGCAGGCGGTTAAACTGCGGCAAAAAGTCCTGAAAAGCAAATCTGTTGATGCAGAATCTGAAGACAGTGTGATCGAAGCCGACAACTTCGCCCCTGTTCACAACGCCCTTGGCTACGCCTACGAATGACAAGAGCAATTCGACCTAGCCATCCGCAATTACAAAGAAGCCATCAAACAAGATCCCAGCTATGTCACGGCTATAAACAACTTGGGTCATGCCTATGAGCAAAAAAAACTCATGAGTCAATCCTTAGAAAGCTACGAACAAGCCCTGGCTCTTGAACCGAAAAACGAAACCGCCAACCGTCGGGTCACATCCCTGCGTCGTCGCCTAGTTACCACCACCAACAGTTAACGTGGTCGATCACATTTCAAAAACACAGGTTTAATCCTAATTGACGAATAAATATTTTGACCGAATCGGTCAGAATATTTATTCTGACAGCAATTCTAAATTCAAACATTCTGTGACCTAAAAGGTCGAGTGTTCATGCTAATCAATCTCCTCTAGAGGTTACGTGATGATTGGAATGACCTAAACTGGTTGTGAATTTAGAATTGCTGTTATAGCGGTTCCGGCTCGAATGTGGTGTGAGTGATTGTTGCCTAGCAAGGCTTAAAGCTACTTGAATTTATTTCATCCGAGGTAGAACCGCTATATCATGCAATGATTTGGTGAATGAGATAAAATTTAACCCTAACACTCATTCTTAAATACTGTTGATCATTAATCAAAGTTCGATCACAGATACATAGAAACATTTGTGAATTTTGCTCTACTGGCAGAACCTCAATACAACTGGCGATGAATCTATCAATAGTTATAGTTATGATGAGTCTAATTGAGATTAATTATCCTTCGAATTTTCGGATACTTGAGATTTCCCATATTTTTCAATCCACTCATTAGCTTTCTTTATATGTTTTTCACCACTTACTTCACCAACATATTTTTTTACTATACTCAGCATACTTGTCTCAGTTTTTGAATCTGAAATTTTTGGGAATCGTCTAATTTCTCCATTACAACGTAAGAATAATTCGATTGAGGTAATTATATTTGTTGATTCAACATCAAGTAACTCATGATGAAGATTCCCAACAGAAGGCAATGGAAATTGAGAGTTGGGGACATGGACAATATTAATCGGTGAGTTTTCAAAGCAGCATTTGTTAAGCCCAATAAATTCTACTCTGTCAAGACTTCCTTTGCACAACACAAAACCAAGTGCAATTTTTTCTAATTCCTCATTATTCGATGACTTCCATATTGAGGGAAATCCTTTTCCTGTTGTCATATGACTTAGGTATGCGCTCTTTTCAACATCAGGGGGGAAAGATTTTATATCTTTCCCCTTTCTCCAGATATCTGAACTTTTACTCAGGCTTCGATAATAAAGAAACTGCTCCACAAATTAAAGGGACTCCAAATAATCGAGGACGTATCCAGGCTCTTCATTTTTTAGCAAGTCATTTGCTTCTTCTAATAATAAACCCGCAATAGAAACTATCCCCAATCCAGCCGCAATAACATCTAAAGCTGCATATCTCAGACTAGTGGATGAGGACTTTAATAAATTTCGGACGATGAGTTGTATGTCATCAGAGTATGCAGAATTTTCAATTAGTGCCTCTAAAAGACTTGCTAATGCTACTAAAATCAATTGAGCTGATTTCTCGCTCTGGGCAATAAGTTGCTTGTTGCAATTAAAAATTCCTTTAAGTAGATTCATTTCTTGTTCCGATAAAGCAGTATTACCTTTGAGTAAGTCATCTCTCAGATCTTCTACTCTTCTTTCCAATTGAGCAACATCAGAGCTTGCAAGAAGATATTGAATTTCAGTACGCTCTTGATACTTTATTTGTGCTTCAACTTGTTTGTATTCATCGCTTTCACCTCTACTGGAGCTTATAGTAACTCTATAGATACCTGATTTTGTGGCTGTCCGAATAGGACTTTGCACAGTAGTTAAACGCTCTGAGACAGTCATTTTAAAAGCTCCTGTGTTTTTTCAGTGATACCATTTAAGAATATATCATTTTTGAATGGTCGTAAGTTGTTGATAAAAATGGATTTGATGGAAATGTCTTGAGTGTCAAGATTTACATCCTGAAAGACCTCGATATCAAAAATCAAAGGGACATATTTTTGACCATCTTTTGACTCCATGTTTCCAATTGTTTGATTCACTATTGCCATAGAAGGTTTATACCTTTCAGATGAAAGGGATATCTGCATGAAGTATCCAGAAATCGACATTGATAAGTCATCAGAAACTTCGGGAAATATTTTTATGTAGTCTTGCAGTTTCAATGGATTACCGTTGAAGGGTATTGATATTGAGTTTAGATAGCGCAACCCAAGACGCTTGACTCGACTAGCTGAGGTTACCTCCACATAATCAGCAAAAAATTCACTTGCTTCTTTATGGAAAGATTCCCATGTTTCATAGGGACACAATTTGCTAAAAGAGAAATTATCTACGTCAGATTGAATAACTTTTGTACTATCATCAGAAGTTAAACGATGACCTTGCAGAACATTACTGATGGAAGAATTTATATTGTGTGGATCGTCAGTACGGAAAGATATTTCATTCTTGAGAAACCTTCGCTCTTCTCCATTGAAGGTAGGAAAATTTTCAGTGATGTAGCTAGCATATTCATTCAACTTCTCATAGTCAAACTCACCTTCACGTTCTACAACGACATGAAGTATGGCTTCAACAATTGGCGGCTTAGAGAGTTTCATTACTTATTTACTGGAAAAGCATCTAAATTTATACATACTAAACACCTTAACAATTAAGATAAAGCTTACAGCAGTTTTTGTCAACAGTACATTCATATTGGAGGCTTTTATCCAAGAAAAGCATAGAACACTTCAAACATGTCACCAGAAAATTAGATTTATGGATCAAGATAAGGTATTTTACTGTTCACACAAGCATATTTTTCACCTATCTAACTGCTTTGAGCCTCAACCTTAACACACAGCCTGGATAAATGGAAAGCGATCAATGTATAACTGAGTGTCCAAGAGGTTACCTACTCAATGTTCCCATTTTAGTTCACGGAAGTGTCATGCGACAAAGCAATCCTTTTGCGTAGCGTTAATTATTTGTATCTTTGTTGTTTATGGCGGAGTTGGAGTTCTTGATTGCCGCTTGGTTGTATATCTCGATCATATCTCTTCGCTTCAGTCTTTGACATCATTGGCCTCCGATCAATACAATATTTCATACAGCGGGTGGGAATGCCGACTAACAACACTCCTTACCGGAACCCCATACATTACGTTTTCAAAGCACTATCTTGTTTCGCTTTTCTTGCCAGAAAACCCGACAGGCACAAGTTTCTGGATACTTGCAGTGTGTATTACCGCCACCTTGTCTATGTATTGTTTAACCCCATTCCCTTTATCAAAAACTGCTACCGCACTCTAATCAGATCAATTCGGAGATTTAGATGGAAATTCTTTGGTTACTGCTCAAAGCATCTTGGCGCGGTATGGCAGCAGCGATCGGCATGGGTCTGATCAGTGGAGCCAGCAGCGCTGCTTTAATTGCCCTTGTCAGCCGCGCCACCAGCGGTATTGCTGCCGATATGCTATGGCCATTTGTAGGCTTGGCGATCGTTTCTTTAGTTACCGGATTGGGTTCACAGTTCATGCTGATTCAGCTTGCCCAAGACTCCATTCACGATTTGCGCATGAGCTTGAGCGCCAGGATTCTGGCTGCGCCTTTAGCCAAAATTGAAGAGCTAGGAGCCAGTAAGCTCTTGGCGACTCTGACTGACGATGTGGCCATGTTATCCAATACTATTGCCGTAATTCCTTTTTTGTGTATTGACTTAGCAATTATTGGTAGTTGCTTAACCTATCTCGCGGTGCTGTCTGGTGCGGTATTTTTGGTAACAATTGTGCTGATGATTATTAGCATTGTGATTGTGCAAATTGCGATCGCCAAGGCTAACAATCTTTTTTATGGAGCGCGAGAAGAAAACGATCGACTGCTGAAGCATTTTCAGGCAATCACCGACGGCATCAAAGAACTCAAACTCAATCGCTTACGCCAAAATGACTTTTTAAATAACGAGCTACAGATCAGCGCTGATATTTCCCGCACTCGCAATATCAAAGGGTTAAGGATCTTTGCCCTAACCGCGATCGTCGGTCAGGTAATTTTCTTCGGAATTTTAGGCGTGTTGATTTTTGGTTCAAAAGACTGGTTGACTTTAAATTCCACCACTCTAAGCGCCTATGTGCTGACTTTGACTTATTTGATGACTCCCTTGCAAAATATGGTGCAACGTCTACCCATGCTGGTAAGAGCCAATGTGGCGATCAAAAAAGTTGAGAGTATGGGGTTATCTCTGGCCGAAAGTAGCGAAATACCGCTGGCAGAACATGCTGCCCTACCCCACCAACTCGAAGTGCAATCTCTAGAACTGTCCCAAATTAATCATAGTTATAAAGGCAGCGACGGATCATTCTATTTAGGAGAAATTGATCTGAAGTTTACAGCAAATGAATTGGTATTTATTGTCGGCGGTAATGGCAGCGGTAAATCTACTTTAGCTAAGATTCTTACTGGCTTATATGCTCCGGAAACTGGTGAGGTTAAGCTGAATAGTCAAAGCATCAACAATGCTAATCGAGACTGGTACCGACAGCATTTTGCCGTAGTATTTGTAGATTTTTACTTGTTTGAAAAGCTGTTGGGCTTGAACCCGGCCACCGTGGATGCCGAAGCCAACAAGTATTTAGAGCTATTGCAGATTGCCCACAAAGTGCAAATCAAAGATAGTTACTTATCTACAGTAGATTTATCTCAAGGGCAGCGGAAGCGGTTGGCGCTACTAACGGCTTATTTGGACGATCGACCAATTTATTTGTTCGATGAGTGGGCAGCAGACCAAGACCCAGTATTCAGAGATATTTTTTATCGGGAGCTATTGCCAGCGCTCAAACGCCGGGGCAAAATGATTTTTGCCATTAGCCACGACGATCGCTATTTCCACTTGGCCGATCGAGTAATTAAGCTAGATTATGGCCAAGTAGAAAGAGATTATGTTCCCAGTAATTAGTAGACACAGAATACTTTATGCCACCTGAGAGTTGTTGGGTATTTCGTGCTAAGCTTACCCAACATTAAAATCAGGAGCAATAGTTATGGTGCAAACTAAGATTTATGGTTTGAGAGAAAGTCTGGAGCCAATTAAGCTGCAACTGTCTGAAATGATTAATTCTTGTGTAGTAGAGGCTCTGGTATATCCACCAGAAAAGCGCTGCCATCGATTTTTTCTGCTGGATAAGACCGATTTCTTTTATCCGGCTGGTCGTACCGATCGCTACACAATTGTTGAATTCAGTATGATCGAAGGCCGCACGGTGGCAGCGAAAAAACAATTAATCCGATTGATGTTTGAGCGCGCTCAAAGCTTAGGTATTTCCACCCAAGATCTAGAAATGACTATTTTTGAAAATCCCAAACACAACTGGGGTTTTCGGGGTCTACCTGGAGATGAACATAATCTGAACTATAAAATTGAAGTGTGAGATGCTTTAAACTCATCTTTGAAGCTTCTCTATATTAGACAGGGCATAAGAATCTTTGTTGTGACCTAGACAAAAGCCGATCGATTGCTCTATGGTCTGATTGCCCCAAATCAGAAATAACAATATAGCTATAGATGCCAGAACAGCGCCAATCTCAAACACCCCATGGTATCCTACCCGAAAAATTATCGATCCGAACAATGGCGAAGCGATCGCAATGCCTAAGTCTAGTCCTGCGGTGCAGGTAGACAATACTTGACCACGATGCTCCGGTATAGATCGATCGGATAATAAAGCAATCACCATCGGAATTAAAGTACCTGTTCCTAAGCCTTCAAAGATTGCGCCAGCAATAAAAATAATAGTACTGCCGCCCTTGGCGATGCAGCACACACCAACCGTATAACAACACAAGCTACCGGCGATAAAAATACCTCGTCCATAGCGATCAGATCGACTGCCAATAACAGTCCTGGCGCTAAAGCTGGCCATGGCTGCTATGGTATAAAACAAGCCTGGATTGAGGTTAACATGGCTAGCTTGAATATAGAGCGGCATGAAAGTATGTAAAGCTCCAAACGGAAAGCCAATCAGTAGTAGCACCGCAGCCGGAATGCTTAAAGCAGGGTTAGTCAGAATTTTTCGGACGGAGGTTGTCGGCTGATTTTTACTGTGGGGGTCTGGAGAGATTGGTGGTGTAGCTGCTAGCTGATTGGCTCCGAGGTATGAAAGCAAACCAAAAATTATGGAAATCCAAAAAATAGCGCTGTACAAACCGGCTACTTGCAAATAGCCGCCGATCGCTGGCCCCAGAGCAACGCCGACAGGATGGGCGAGGCTCATGTAGCCAATAATTGCTCCACGCCTTTCGATCGGTGAGATATCTACTACTAAAGCGCTATACGCTGTAGTAAAAGCCGCGATACTGACTCCATGAAAAGCCCGAATTAGCATGAGCAGCGGAACTGAAGTGACTGTTAAGTAGCCCAGTGGGGCGATAGCTGCAACAATCGTCCCAATAATTAGCACCAGCTTGCGACCGCGAGTATCAGACAATTTCCCGAGTGGTGAACGAGCGGCTAAGAGACCGATCGCAAAAGATCCCATAATCCAGCCCAGATGTTGTTGGCTAATGCCAATTTTGTCAATGTAGGCTGGTAGAGTGGGCAACAAAATTGCGAGGCTCATCCAAAACAATAAGCCGGTGATAAACAATATCACCAAGCTACGCCGCTGCTTTGGCTCTAGTCGATCGACAGTGCTCATAATTTCTAGCCAAGCTGGCTACTAATGTTCTCAGTTCTTCATCGGTTGTTGGAAAACTTGACTACTACAGTTCCAGCAGAGAAATGCGAAAACCCTACACGAAGCAGGGTTTTGATAATGGCTCGAGGCAGACTTGAACTGCCGACCGAAGGCTTATGAGTCCTTAGCTCTACCGACTGAGCTATCGAGCCAAACAAAGCGAACTTCATATTAGCACGACCAGCCCAGATTTGGCTACAAAAAACTTAAAGTTCATCAGGCGGAGCCACTGGCAGCGCCACAGTAAAGGTTGTCCAGCCGTTGGTACTTTGCACAGTTATTTGGCCGTGAAGCTGTTCTACTAAGCTGCGCACCAGCGACAGGCCGAGACCAGTCCCTCCTTGCTTATGCCGATCGGCGCTGGGCACTCGGTAAAACCGATCGAATATGTGGGGTAAATCTGCCACCGAAATTTCGGCCTGATTGCCCACCAGTAAATACAGCGGCTGATTTTTGACCTCTGGATACTCCAACTCGCAATAAATTTCCTGATGCTCTGCCGTGTACTTGCAGGCATTATGCAGTAGCTCACTCACAATCCGTTGCAGAGAGCCTTCATCGGTGAGCAAATGAGCAGAGGTTGCTGGTAAGCGCAGATCTAGCTGCATATTTTGTTGCTTAGCTCGGTATTGAAAAGTCTCGACTACCGTGGGTAGCCAATCTACCAGATCGATCGACTGTAATTCTAAGGATATATTGCCAGTTTCTAGTTTTTGTAAGTCCAAAACATTATTGATTAAGCCAATCTCTCGTTCACATTCACTTTCTAGAATCTGCATATAATTACTATGGCGTTCGTTAGCCAAAATTGCTAAAGCCGCAGGATCTTTGCTGGTGCTGATTTTGAACATTTTGAGCGCCATCCGCATATTCATCAGCGGTGCCCGCAAATCATGAGAAATTTTGCTGATAAACTCATCTTTGAGGCGATCCTGAGCAATTAATTTACTGATTTGCTGATATAAATCATCTTTGTTTTCATATTGGAATTTAGCAGTTGCCTCTGTATTCTTCTCTGAGTTTAAAGTAATTTGTGGGGGTAAAGAAAATATAGCAGATAGTGATTGACCTAATAATTTAGAGATTGATAACAACCAATCTTGATCGCGGTTTTGCAAGAAACCCTGAGTACTAATAATGCAAATTCTGCCCCAAAGCTGTTCTTTGGCTGAAGGTTCAACCCCACAAAATATGGGCAGGAGTAGACAATCACCAGCAATTGTGACTAGCCCAACCTTTGTAGTTATTTTGAAATTCACCGCCGCTGCATCTTGTAGCTTTTGACTTACAGAATCAGAAAGATCACCGCTAATATCATGGGGAATACCGTCTGCTAAAACCTCAGATAGAGGTTGCCAGGAACCAGATAGATAGCATTGAATCGAAACATGGCGAGCGGCAGAAACTTCCCGGATTTGGGCAATGGTAGATTCGCACAAATGCAGTAATTGAGATTGCATTAACTTCAAATGGTTCAGCAAAGGGAATGGTTGGGTGGAACTAGCCAGAAATTCTTGTTACTATTGACATATATTAAGTTTGGTAACAGATTATGAGTGAATACGACTTGGCAGCACTCTCCTTGAAATTAGAGAGCAGCGATCTCAAAGACCGGATGGTCGCCTTGGCTTCGCTCCGGGAAGTGCCAGCAGAAAGCGCTTTTCCTCTGATCAAAAAAGTCTTGAATGATGAGAATCTTCAGCTCCGATCGATGGCAGTATTTGCCCTGGGCGTAAAAGGCACTGCGGAATCTTATCCGATTTTAGTAAGTTTACTGGAAAATGACCCAGATTACGGGATCCGCGCTGATGCGGCTGGGGCACTAGGCTACTTGGAAGATATTCGTGCTTTCAACAGTCTGGTTCGTGCTTTTTACGAAGACACTGATTGGTTGGTGCGTTTCAGTGCCGCTGTGGCTCTAGGAAATTTGAAGGATCCTCGGGCTACTGATGTGTTGATCAAAGCTTTGGATTCGCCCGAAGTGGTGGTACAACAGGCGGCGATCGCGGCTCTCGGTGAAATTAAGGCGGTGGGCGCAGTGGATAAAATTCTGCGTTTTACGGATGCCGAAGATTGGCTGGTGCGCCAGCGTTTGGCCGAGGCTTTGGGTTCTATGCCGGGAGAGAAAACTGTTTCGGCGCTGAGATATATGACTAAAGATGCCAACATTAACGTGTCTCAGTCGGCGAACCTTTCTTTGGAGCGGCTGGGTGCCAGTTAATTATCGTCAGGATGATAAGCAATGCGCGGAATATGGCTGACCAACACCGATAGCAAAATACTGCACTCTTTAGAAAACATCGAGCATAGCCTAAAACAGCTCAAATCCTTGGGTTTTGATACCATCTATCCCGCAGTGTGGCATCGTGGCTATACGCTGTATCCCAGCGAAATCGCCGCTAAACACACCGGCTGCGGCACTTTGCCCAATTCTCCTTATGTGGGCAGAGATTGTTTAGCCGAATTAATTCTGATCGCCAAAAACCTAGGGATGCGCGTAATCGCTTGGTGGGAATATGGCCTGATGCTGCCCCCCGATTGTGGCATGGCTCAAAAATACCCTGGCTCCTTGACCTTTACCAATACCGGCACCACTCAACGGCGCAAAGCCACCAGCGCTCAGCTAGACCCCTGTGTGTGGCTGAACCCCTGTGACCCTGATGTATCGGAGCGGATGAATGAATTATTAATAGACTTGGTGCAACGCTATGACCTAGATGGCGTGCAGTTTGATGACCATTGGGCTTGGCCGGTCGAATTCGGTTTCGACTCTGCAACCCAAGCTTTTTATCGTCAGTCCCAGACTAGTATTTGGCCATTTGGAGAGCGCCAGAGCTGGGCGGAGTGGTCAACAGACCAAATGACTCTTTGTTTTCGATCGGCAGTTAACAGCATCAAAGCCTTACGTCCCGATCTACAAATCTCTGTTGCTCCCAATCCCCTGCGCTTTTCGATCAACAACTACCGAATGGACTGGGCAAGGTGGTTAGATCTGGTAGATGAACTAGTAATTCAAATCTATCGCTATGATTTAAAGGGATTTCAGGGAGAGTTAGAGAAATCAGAGCTACAGGCGATCAAGTACAAAACTTCGATCGGGATTCTCACTGGCTTAAAAGGCAAGGTACAGCCACTCCAGTTAATCCAAGAACAAATAGCTGCCATAGAAGCCGCTGATTTTCAGGGCTATGCTTGCTTTTTCTATGAGACGGCGATCGATCCTAGTCTTGCAGCAGCTTTTCAAAAATAGGAGAAAATCTTCTTCGCTAACTCCAATCCTTGGTCGTGGGCAGTGTCCACCATCCAGATAATTCTCTGTAACGTGAAATGTATAGAGCTTAACTGCCGATCGGTATACCATTACTCCAACAGTCCAAAGTACATTTGATTTAGGGATCAGACTGTTCCCCAGAAACAGTATAAGGAATGCTTATGATTTACCAAGAAAGATTAAAATTCAAACTTATACCTTCACTGCTATATTTGTACCTGTATGAATTGCTAACTAATTCCTGAAGGTAGGAAGATATGAGTTATACCCAAACCCAAACCCAAGCTAAATCTGGGTACCAGGCTGGTGTACAAGATTATAGACTGACTTATTACACGCCCGACTACACTCCGAAAGACACAGATTTACTCGCTGCTTTCCGGATGACACCACAACCTGGTGTTCCTCCTGAAGAAGCTGCTGCGGCAGTAGCGGCTGAGTCTTCCACCGGTACATGGACTACCGTATGGACAGATTTGTTGACTGACCTAGATCGCTATAAAGGTCGTTGCTATCATATTGAGCCAGTTGCTGGCGAAGATAATCAGTATTTCTGCTTCATTGCTTATCCTTTGGATCTGTTTGAAGAAGGTTCTGTAACCAACATGCTGACCTCCTTGGTTGGCAACGTATTTGGCTTTAAGGCATTGCGTGCTCTTCGTTTAGAAGATCTGCGGATTCCTGTGGCTTACCTGAAGACTTTCCAAGGTCCTCCACACGGTATTACTGTAGAGCGCGACAAGCTGAATAAGTATGGTCGTCCTTTGTTGGGCTGTACCATTAAGCCAAAGCTTGGTCTTTCTGCTAAGAACTACGGTCGTGCAGTTTATGAATGTCTGCGCGGCGGTTTGGACTTCACTAAAGATGATGAAAACATCAACTCCCAGCCATTCATGCGTTGGAGAGACAGATTCTTGTTCGTTCAAGAGGCGATCGAGAAAGCTCAGGCTGAGACTGGTGAAATTAAAGGTCACTACCTGAACGTAACTGCTCCTACCAATGAGCAAATGATGGAACGCGCTGAATTCGCTAAAGAAATCGGCACTCCTATCATCATGCATGACTTCTTGACTGGTGGTTTTACCGCCAACACTTCTCTGTCGAAGTGGTGTCAAGCCAACGGCGTATTACTGCACATTCACCGCGCAATGCACGCAGTAATCGATCGTCAAAAAAATCACGGTATTCACTTCCGCGTTTTGGCGAAGTGCTTACGGATGTCTGGTGGAGATCACCTGCACTCCGGTACCGTTGTAGGTAAGCTCGAAGGCGAAAAAGGCATCACTATGGGTTTTGTAGACCTGATGCGCGAAAACTACATCGAAGAAGATCGCTCACGCGGTATTTTCTTCACTCAAGATTGGGCTTCCATGCCTGGTGTAATGCCAGTTGCTTCTGGTGGTATCCACGTATGGCACATGCCTGCGCTGGTTGAAATCTTCGGCGACGATTCTTGCCTCCAATTTGGTGGTGGTACCTTGGGTCACCCATGGGGTAGCGCACCTGGTGCGGCTGCTAACCGGGTAGCTTTAGAAGCTTGTATTCAAGCTCGTAACGAAGGTCGTAACTTGATGCGTGAAGGTGGCGACATTCTTCGTGAAGCTGGTAAATGGTCTCCTGAACTTGCTGTTGCTCTCGAACTCTGGAAAGAAATCAAGTTCGAATTTGAAGCAATGGATACTCTGTAAGATCTTATATATTTTTGGGTGGGAGTAGGTTTGGCATAAATTCTTGCTAAACTATACCCAACCTGAAATCTAGAGATCGATGGACATTAAAGCAGTTGCTAAAGATTCAACAGCAATGTTGGCGAGTTATCTCACCTACCAAGCTGTGCGGATTGTTCTAGCTCAATTAACCGAGAATAATCCTCCCCAAGCCCAATGGCTAAATGGGTTTTCTGGTCAGTCTATTTTGCAAGATGGTGAAGCCTACTTGCGATCGCTGACAGCAGCTAATCAAGAACTAGCGCTGCGAATTATGACGGTGCGTGAGCATTTGGTTGAAGAAGTGGTGGATGAGTTGCCAGAAATGGTGCGCAGAAGCATTTCTCAGCAAAATATGGAACATCGTCGTCAGCAGCTCGAAAGATTGACTCAGCTTACAATGCCTGATCCCAACGTCGAGTCATTAGCTGAATCATTAAATGTGGAGTTAACTCCCCTTGAAGGTGATTCCCCCTAACCATCTAAATTTCAGACTTATAAGAGCAAAATGCAAACTTTTCCTAAAATTCGTCGTTTTGAGACGCTTTCTTACCTTCCCCCTTTGTCTGATGAACAAATCATGAGACAGGTTCAATACATTTTGGACAAAGGCTATATTCCTGGTGTAGAGTTCAGCGAAGAATCTGAGCCTACCCAACACTACTGGACTCTTTGGAAGTTGCCTTTGTTCAACGCCAAATCTACTTCTGACGTTTTGAATGAAGTGCGCTCTTGCCGCTCGGACTACAGTAACTGCTTTATTCGGGTCGTTGGTTTCGACAACATCAAACAATGCCAAGTGCTTAGTTTTATTGTTCATAAGCCTAACCAACGTTAATGTTTTTCACTTGCTCTGCAAGTGATCGGTTTAATTTGAAATTGTTTAAATGAATTCACAGGAGGCGCAAGTCTCCTGTTTTTTTGTTGATGGATAGTTATTAAAAATCTTGAGAAAAAAGAGCGGAATATGGGATCAATCTAAATATGGCTGGATTTTGCCGATGTTAGGTCTGGCGATCAGCATTGCCTGCAAAGCCTTGGTGATGTTTCCCAGTTACAAAAATAGTCAGCAAACCAACGTGTTGACCTTAATGTCTGACCCTTACGCTAGTCCGCTGCGTGGCAAATCTGTACAGTTATCTGGTCGGGTGATTGGGCGTGGTGATGCTGGATATGTAGCTGGTTCAGACTTAATGCTACAGGATAAAACTGGCTTGTTGTATTTACATCATGCTTCGCGGTTGGGTCCGATCGGCAATTTTTTGTTTGGTCTACGCCGAGTGCAGCGCTTAATTTGGGCAGATGTGGCAGCAGTGGGCTGGTTCCGGCGGGGTGCTTCACCTTGGTTAGATTTGGTCAGACTAACTAGCAGTGATGGCACTATTGTTAAGAGCTATCATCGTTTCTGGTCATTTGTTTCCAGTGGTTTTTTCTTGCTGGTAGCTGTCATGCTCTGGAAATTTCTATAGAGCAGAAAAAGCCTTGATTGAAAAATCAAGGCTTTTTCTTGAGGAGTATTCTGAAACTATTCCGCTAATGCAGAAGAGAACTTGCCGAAAGATTGACCATCAGCTAGGTTGAAAGTTTTAGTCGTAGTCAGCGGATCTGCTGGAGCATCGAGAGCTACTGCCGCAGATTTTTGGAAACTGGTGATACCATTTACTGGTGCATAACCAATTTTGGCGATCAAATCTAGGTTTTGAGCACCGTTATCGCCTACATTCACAGCAAATAACTGGGTTTCATCAGCATTTAAGGCATAGCTGCCATTGGCTAAGAAAATTTGATCAGCGCCATCTGTAAAGTCAGTGATCTTGGCAAAGTCAGTATCACCACCGCCGTTGTAGTAAAGATTAGCACCACGACCAAGGACAAACCTATCATTGCCACCGCCGCCAGTAAGAGTATCAACTTCACCCAAACCAGGGAAAGAGCCAACACCGCTGGTTCCAGCAATGGTATCGTTGCCGTTCCCGCCGTTGATGGAGTTGTTTTTGCGATCACCAGTAATACGGTCATTATTGTTGGTGCCAACCACATCTTCAAAATTCTCGACGGTGAACCTTAAGCCGTTAGGAATTCCGGGAATGTCAAGTACACTCAGGCTGTTGAGAGACAGATCTGCCTCAATGCGAGCTACCCCTGACCCGTTAGAGGCATCGATCACATCACCAGTTAGTTGACTAGCAACTATTCTCTCAACTCCATTGAGTTGGTCTGTACCAAATGCTCCTTTGTTGACAGTCCCAGTTGCACCCAACCGAATTGCACCACCCAGTCGAGCATAGCTCATGGTATCAAAACCAGCACCACCATTGATAATATCATTGCCGCGACTGCCAGTAATTTGATCATCACCAGCGAAAGCATTCACCAAATCATTTCCTGTGGTAGTGGAAATAATATTATTTTGGTCATCACCATTGATGACATTGACACGAGGGCGGGGAAATATGGGGCGGAAATCGTTGATTGGATCGATCGGTTCGATAATAGGACTAGGAGCTACGGAGGTTAATAATTCTTCCATGGTTTTTGTTTTGGTTAATTACTATTGGATACCAGCACAATATATTTAGTAACACTGCTACTTGGCACCTAATTATCAATAGGCTGTCATGTTATGAGGACTGAAAATAAATATCTAATGGCTGAATACCTTGTCGATAGACCACTTCAGGCTAAGGTGTGTCGTATGTTACATTTCAGTACCTAATGCTTTAATAGGCCATGAATTGCATTAACAGCGATATAATGAACTAATACTTTAGGTTGTTATTGATTCTTTCCTCGAAAAGATATAGTAATCTGATTTCATTCGTGAGAGTTTTTAGAACTGAAGCTCTGGCTCACGGTCATTCTCACAATCTATATCGGACTGCTGTAGTATCAGAACAACTTTTGCATCAAAAAACTGGCCGTATTTTGAATGATCGCCTATTTACAGTATTAGCGTTCTTCGGCATAATCCACATTTGACCATAATACCTATCAATAAACAGAGCTAAGTAGCCCTATATTACCCATGTGTATGACTTCCACAAAAACACGTGGTCTGTTTTCTCTTAACCCAATCGATCATCCTATCTTACATATAGTACCTATGAAACAACTTTTCCCCGAAGCAATTTCTACCTGGAAATTGAGTGAGCTGTATCATGATTTAGCTGTGATTAAAGGCCATGCGCTAACCGATTGGGAAAAAACTTGTTTGCGCGGATTGCTCTGTCGCCATAGCCCCAAACATATTGCCCAGCAAACTTATTGGACAGTGAACTCTCTACGCACCGAGCTATCACGGCGACTGTATCGCTATATTGAAGGCTTAACTCATCGCCAGGTATCTATCCAGAAAGTTAGTTGGAACAATATTGCTGACAGTCTTGATAAGTTGGGATACAAGCAGGCAGAAGCAATGTTAGGTGAGCCTTCTGATGCCATAGCTTTACTCGCCTCAGTTGTGCCGGTATCTGAAGTAATTGCTAGCATCACTAAACTAAATATGCTCAGCAGTCTAGAAGATGACAAAATTGTTAACTTGGCCAGCAAACGGTTGAAAGAGGGAAATCTCTATCTTCAGCAGCAAAAATATGATCGGGCATTGCAATGCTACTATTACGGGGTAGTTTCTTCGACCAATTTGGATACTAGCATCATTATCAATATTGCTGTTTGTTATGATCGACTAAAGCTGCATGGCGATGCGCTGGCACTATGTTACTTTATTTTGAATCTTTTACCACATGCGGTAGATAGTTGTTTAGATAGATATAAAGTTCACAATTGTATTGGAAGTATTTTTCACGTGTTGGCCATAGAAAAAAGTGATCCCACCTATTTCAATATCGCTTTAGAACATTATGATGCGGCAATCCATTACAACGCTCTGGATATTAGTCCTCTACGCCAACAGCTAGACCTGATCTTGGCGGCTATCGGTGATCAGCGGTTTTCGGAGATCGATCGACAGCGGTATTTAGATTTAGCCCGCAAAAAAATCTATAAACTGTCAGAATTCTCGAATCCTAAGCAGCAAAAGGGAAACGAGATTAACGAGCAAATTTTAGCAAGGTGCCAATCAACAGCACAATACTAAGGATTAATCCTCCCGAGAGGATCTTAATCCAGATTTGTTGACGCTGCTGGAGTTTTTCGATGTTGATCTGTTTCTTCTTGACATCACTCCAAGAAGAAGTCAGTTCTTCATAGCGTTGATGAAGTTGGCTAACTTGTTGCTTGCTCTCACCATCAACATTTTCTCGCAAGTCTTCAAATTTGAACTGCAAAGTTTGAATGGCCTCCCAATCTTTGCTGACCTGTTTGGCCATCTCGGCAAACTGCGATCGCATGGCATCGGTTTTGTTAATGGTATCGGCAGTCAGTTGATAAAATTGCTGTTTCTCATGTTGTACTGATTCGGCTAGCTCCATAAAATTTTGCTGCAACTGATCGGAATTTCTGGAGAGTCCTTTTTGTAAACCAAGCAAGCTAGTGTGTAGCTGCTGAGCCTCTTGGGAATTTTGAGTGACCAGAGTTTGCAGTGCGATCGTTCGCTCTCGATCGGCACGAATAGTATCTAAAAGTTGTTCAAACTCAGCTTGGCCTTGGAGTAAATTTCGCTCCGCAGTGTTGCTGCGTTTTTCCACCTGTTTTTGGATTGCTTGTAAAGATTCGTACAGGCCAGACTGATGAGCTTGCAGCTTTTCATTGGCTTGGCGTAGTGATAAATCAGCCGCCAGAATTTTTTGCAGCATTGGTTCGAGCTGCTCATAGTGACCAAAACCATCCAAAGACTGGACAATGGTTTTTCGGATGCCATCGAAAGATCGCAGCATTTCTTGCATTTGCCGTACTTGTAGCTTGCTATATTTAGCTAGCTGTTCGGTACGCTGCTGTAACTGTTGAGATTGATTAACCCCGCGTTCGATCGCCTGTATTTGTACTTGGCTATTGCGCTGAATATCGGTGAGCTCATTTTTAGCTGCGGCGATTGACTGAGCCAATTTTTGGCTTTCGGTATTAATTACATAACTATTTTCAGGAGTAGCTGACCCAATGCTCTCCAATAAAGCTCTCAATTCACGATCAATATCCGAATGTTCTTCTGGAGATTTTTCTGTCTGTTTTTTAGTTGCCGCAGCACGATCAACCATCTGGTTTTGTTCAGTGGCCTGTTCGAGCTGGAGAAAATCCGAATGGGTGCTTTCGTTGCTCGGTACTGTGGACATATAAAAATTTGTGATTGGAGTATATTCATTTCTATTCTTGTCGAGTATTATAGCAATCCCCTCTAAAGCACTCAACAGCCTTTATGCCGATATGTGACTTCGGCTTCGTTCACCCACCATAATGACCTTGTAAGGGACTTAGAAGCTTATAATATCAATCAAAGAAAAATAATATAAATATAGGTAATCGCTTGTGACTGCCACTAATTCATCGCCTACGCGGCGCGTCGTGTTTCCTTTTACTGCCATCGTGGGGCAAGAGGAAATGAAATTAGCTCTGCTACTCAATATCATTGATCCTTTTATTGGTGGGGTAATGATTATGGGCGATCGAGGCACCGGGAAATCCACCACCATCCGTGCTCTGGCCGATTTGCTGCCCGAAATTCCGGTGGTGGCCAATGATCCTTTTAACAGTCATCCCAGCGACCCAGACTTGATGAGCGATGAGCTGCGCCAACTTTTTTATGATAATCAACAGGCTTTTCCGGTTAGCAGCAAGAAAGTCCCCATGGTTGATTTGCCCCTAGGCGCTACCGAAGACCGGGTTTGCGGCACGATCGATATTGAAAAAGCTCTTTCTGAAGGGGTGAAAGCCTTTGAACCAGGGCTGTTGGCCAAGGCTAACCGGGGCATTTTGTATGTGGATGAAGTCAACTTGCTGGATGATCACTTGGTAGACGTGTTGCTAGACTCGGCAGCCAGTGGCTGGAACACTGTAGAGCGGGAAGGAATATCGATTCGTCACCCAGCTCGGTTTGTCTTGGTGGGTTCGGGCAACCCAGAAGAAGGAGAGCTGCGCCCGCAGTTGTTGGACAGATTTGGGATGCACGCCGAGATTCGTACCGTGAAAGAGCCAGTTTTGCGGGTACAGATTGTGGAGCAGCGGTCAGATTTCGATCGGCAGCCCTATGATTTCTTAAACCAGTATCAAAACCAGCAAACTGCTTTGCAAGCCAAGATTGTAGAAGCACAGGAGCGATTGGAGCATGTGACGATTGACTATGACCTGCGGGTAAAAATCTCAGAAGTCTGTTCGGCCTGCGACGTAGATGGCCTGCGGGGTGACATTGTGACCAATCGCACGGCCAAGGCTTTGGCGGCTTTTGAGGGGCGCACTGAAGTAACGGTAGATGACATTCGCCGGATTATTGCTCTTTGTCTACGTCACCGCTTACGCAAAGATCCTTTGGAATCGATCGACTCGGGGGTCAAGATCGACAAGATTTTTGCCGATGTTTTTGGTACTGAGTTAGTAGAACGCTTACCTGCTGGAGTTGCATAGAAATGGAGGGCTGGGGGTTCCGACCCCATCTGAACTTCAGCTAAAAATTTCATACCAATATGAAAAGACCCGTCGAACTTCGACGGGTCTTTTCATATTGGTATGAAAAACCTTAAACCAAAGCAGTTGGTGATTCTTGCTTAGCCAAGAACTTCTCAAGCTCGGTTAGTGCATTAGCATCCACCTTAGTCTGCATCGGGCAAAACTTCGGTCCACACATAGAGCAGAACTCGGCAGTCTTATAAATATCTGCTGGCAGAGTTTCATCGTGATACTCCTTCGCCCGCTCAGGATCCAAAGACAGCTCAAACTGGCGATTCCAATCGAAGTTGTAACGCGCCTTAGAAAGCTCGTCATCCCGATCGCGCGCTCCCGGACGATGACGACCAATATCGGCAGCATGAGCAGCAATTTTGTAAGCAATCAAGCCATTGCGCACATCTTCAGCATTAGGCAAGCCGAGGTGCTCTTTAGGAGTCACATAGCAAAGCATGGCAGTACCATACCAACCAGCCATCGCCGCCCCGATCGCCGAAGTAATGTGGTCGTACCCAGGAGCAATATCAGTTACCAATGGCCCCAATACATAGAAAGGAGCTTCCGAGCATTCTTCCATTTGCTTGCGCACGTTAAATTCAATTTGATCCATTGGTACGTGACCAGGGCCTTCGACCATTACTTGCACATCGTGTTCCCAAGCTTTTCGGGTGAGTTTACCCAAAGTCTTCAACTCAGCCAACTGAGCTTCGTCGGAAGCATCGTGGGTACAGCCGGGACGGAGGGAGTCGCCTAAGCTAAAGGACACGTCGTATCTTTTGAAAATTTCAATAATGTCGTTATAGCTGGTATAGAGAGGGTTTTGCTTGTGGTGATGCAACATCCACCGTGCCAAGATACCACCGCCGCGTGAAACGATGCCGGTTAGACGGTTACGAACGAGAGGTAAGTGCTCAATTAAGATGCCAGCGTGGATGGTTTGGTAATCTACGCCTTGCTGGGCATGTTTTTCAATGATGTGTAAAAAGTCGTTGGCAGTGAGGTTTTCTACGTTGCCATGAACACTTTCTAATGCCTGGTAGATGGGCACAGTACCGATCGGCACTGGGGAATTTTTAATCACCGCCATCCGAATTTCGTCGAGGTTGCCACCGCCAGTGGTTAAGTCCATGACGGTATCAGCGCCGTATTTAACTGCCAAAGCTAGCTTTTCTAGCTCCTCATCAATGCCCGAAGAGTTCGGTGATGCACCGATGTTGGCGTTGACTTTGCAGCTAGAGGCAATTCCGATCGCCATTGGCTCTAAGTTGGTGTGGTTGATATTAGCCGGAATAATCATCCGTCCTCTGGCCACTTCGTCTTTGATCAAATCTACCGGCAGCCTTTCTCGATCGGCCACATACTGCATTTCTTCGGTGATTACTCCTTTGCGAGCATAGTGCATTTGAGTAACGTTGGCCTGACCAGCACGTTTAGCAACCCAGTTAGAACGCATCTTGAAAATCCTCTCATTAATAGAACAGCTTCCCTCCGCTGGCATTACCCAGTCTCAGGTGCGAGGGTATTCTCTCAGCCCCGTTAAAACAGGACACCCCTAGCCATCACAGAATTCTAACACCGAGTTTGGGTTAGTTTCATCTCGTCAACAAATTTAATACTTGGCGATTGCTCTCATCTGCAACGCGATCAGTGTAAGGCGAAATTTCTTTATTTCTTGCTACCTTAAAACTGCCTTTCTTGAGCTATACCCCAAAGAGTAGCACTTTCTAGATACCCTTCCAAGCCAATGGACACAACAGAACTCGAATCTGTGACCTCTTCGATGTCAACGAAGCGTACAAGTCCGCATAACCTTTTACTGGAAGCAGATTCAACGACTGGAGAAAATAGAGGTGGTCTAATCGCTGGTCAGATGGCTGTTTTATGGCAGAGTTAAACGTTAGTCAAAAACCGTGAAAATCTTGCTGAGTAAGGCTTGCGACGTTACGGTTCTTCTAGCTTGGTAATTCGTCCCCGATCGGCCTTGTTATCGCTAATGACAATGCCCAGCATTTGCTTCATTTCGGTAATGTCGTTTCTCAGGTGGTCAAGATTTCTGGCAGTGCTAGCTGATAGCTTGAGGGCTTCGGCTGCCAACTCTAAAGAATTTGCTACCGTCTCAGTGTTGTAAGTCATCCCTTCCCGCATCAACTCTATGCTTCGGGCTTGGCTCTCAGCAGTTTCCCGCAGTGATGTAAGGCCATTGGTTAAATCTCTAATAGCTTCGGTATTGGTACGGGCTTCGGTTGCATTGTTGGCCGTCGATACAGCCAAGCTGGCTACTAATGTTCTCAGTTCTTTATCGGTCATGAGATGCTATCCTCTATTTCGATCTTAATCTAATTGGGATGCTTCAGCGTTAATTTGTAGCCCTCTGCCCCACGCCCAAGATTCAAAACCCAATGCTGCCTGGTGAAAAAGAGAATAATAAACCAATAATTCAGTATCACTAGTAAAATTTTGCTAGCTTAGCTGACACCCTACAGCCGTTGTTAATAGAAAAGCTAAAATCCAGAAAAAGCGAGTATCTTGCGCTCTCTGGTCTGCTTTTATGTCACTAATTTGGGTTTGAATTCCTTATTTGGCTTACCGCCAAGTGCTAACGCACTCTGGCAGAAATACTTCGGAAGTTTAGATGGACACAACAGAACTCGAATCTGTGACCTCTTCGATGTCAACGAAGCGCTCTAACCAACTGAGCTATGCGTCCAGGATTCTTCATTGTACACAAGAGTTCGTCGATTGTAAACCTTTCCTTCCCGGGTAACTGGCTGTTTTTGATGATCCGATGCAATTGGGATTAGGCCATCATGGCCTAGATTAAGATTTTGAAAAACCTATGAATTTTTAATGTGTAACTTAACAATTGCGCACATTCGCTGCCCCGATCGATCTAGGAGAGGGTGTAAACTCAGTAATATTATTGGCTACTAACTTCAGATTTGCCTTCCCAAAACATCAGCATGACCACCGTTTATTGCACCAAAGGCCATGACAACCAAGACAGCAACCGTTTCTGTCAAATTTGCGGTGAAAAACTAAGTTCCCCAGTGCCGCAAAATACTCTGGTGGCAGGGAAAGTTCTAGAAGACCGTTACCGGATTGTGCAGCAAATTGGCCAAGGTGGTTTTGGTCGTACTTATCTGTGCGAAAATCTGACCCGCTTTAATGAACCTTGTGTGCTGAAAGAATTCGCTCCTCAGGTGCAAGGTACCTACGCACTGGATAAAGCCAAAAAACTATTTGAGCGGGAAGCCAGCGTCTTACATAACCTTGCCCACCCACAAATTCCCCGCTTTCGAGAACTGTTCGAGCTAAAAACTGGGTCTCAGGGATTGTTTTTGGTGCAAGACTACGTGGCAGGTCAAACATATCGCTATCTGTTGGCTGCTCGTCAAAACCAAAACCGCCTGTTTACTGAAGATGAAATACGGCAGTTGTTAACAGATACGTTGCCCGTCTTGCAATATATTCACTCTCTAGGTGTAATTCATCGGGACATTGCCCCCGATAACTTGATGCTGCGATCGAGCGACAATTTGCCAGTATTGATCGACTTTGGCGGAGTAAAGCAAATCGCCGTCAACGCCGAAATTCAAGCTACCGGCAATACCGAAGTGCCCACCTGCTTGGGCAAAGTTGGCTATGCTCCCCATGAACAGATGCAGCGGGGCACCGTGTCGCCAAATACTGATCTCTATGCTTTAGCTGCTACATGCTTAGTGTTATTGACCGGCAAAGAACCCACCGAGTTAATTGACCCCCAATCTTTAACTTGGAACTGGCGATCGGTCATTAACTTGGAATCTAACTTAGGCCAACTGTTCGACAAAATGTTGCAGCCTAATCCAGTTGCGCGTTTTCAGTCAGCAAGTGAAGTTTTGGGCGCATTAAAACAACAGGTGCCAACACCCAAAATGCCCGTCACTCAGCCACCAGTTCAGCCAGCGAACTCTCAGATCGGGACGGTAGTAGTGTCACCCGGTGCTGCCAGTCAAAAACAGCCAAATGCCGCCTACCAAACCTCAACTCCTGGTAACGACAGCAGCTTTCTCAAAATTCTGGGTCAAAGCTGGCTGGCTCTTTTGGGTGTGGGTGTAGTAGGAGTGGTCGCCTGGGTAGGCAACAGTATTTTCAATAAGCCGACTGCTCCTACCACGCCGACTCCAGCCGTTATTTCTACCCCTAGTTCTTCAACATCCACACCCATAACTGAATCGACTCCAAGTAATACCCCCGATGCTAACGGGAACACTCGTAGTACCAATAATAGTAGTACTGGCAATGACAGTAGTAACACTAGCAAAATTATTATTGGTAATCCCAACAAAGACAAACCTAGTGAAGTGAATAGCGGAGGCGATGCTACTGGTGAAGAAAAAAGGAGATCTGCCAGTAACGGTATTTCCAAGCCACCAAAAGAAGCCGACAATGGTGACAGCAGTTCCCGCAGCGATCGACCACGCCGCAATAGCGCCATCATCACTCCTCCCGTTCGACGCAGTACAGCAAATGATGAGCCGGTTTTTATACCCAGCAAGCCGACCACTCAATCACCGATCATAGAAGAGTTTGATACCAAGCTACGTTCACCGAAGGTGCCAGCAGAAAGCAAACCGGCTAAGCCATCTAAAATAGAAGAACTTGACACTAAACCTCGCCCACCCAAAACTGTCTCGGAAGATAAGCCAGCTTCGCGGCCACCCAAAGTGGAAGAATTTGATACCAAACCTCGTCGCCAAGTATCTCGACCAGAATCAGCAACAAAACCAAGCAACCCAGATAAGCCTACTAAGAAGCCAGCGAAAAAGACTGAAAGCGGTAATGATGATGATCCACTCTTCTAGGAGGAGTGGGGATGTTAACCCGGGCTGGATCAATGAAAAAATAGCTAGAATGGTTATTAATGACCCAAGTGGATTTTACAGCCAGCAGTAAAATGTAGATTTGGCTATGGTTCATGGCACCAAAATGCCATAATATTTTTTCACGACTTTTTTAAGAGATATCAAATGCTAGCAGCTTATCGCCAACATGCCGCCGATCGAGCCAACTTAGGGATTCCGCCCCTACCGTTGGATGCCAATCAAACTCAGGCACTATGCGATCTGTTGCAGCAACCCAGTGCCACTGCCGAACTGTATGATTTATTGCGAGACCGAGTACCCCCTGGAGTAGATCCTGCTGCTTACGTAAAAGCCACTTTTTTGACCGCGATTACTAAAGGCAGCATTACCAGTCCTTTGATCTCACACTTCCAGGCGATCGAACTCCTGGGAACTATGTTGGGTGGCTACAATGTTCAAGCATTAATTGATACCCTCAAATTAGAGAACTTAGAGCTAGCCCAAGCCGCTGCTAACGCTCTGAGCAAAATCACCCTAGTTTACGATGCCTTCAATGACTTATGGGATCTATCTCAGACCAACAGTTATGCCCGCCAAGTGATCGATGCCTGGGCAGCAGGCACTTGGTTTACCAGCAAGCCTCATTTGCCAGAATCTGTGACCTTGACAGTATTTAAGGTATCCGGCGAAACCAACACCGACGACCTTTCCCCCGCACCCCACGCTACTACTCGACCAGATATTCCGCTGCATGCTCTGGCGATGTTGGAAAGCAAACAGCCTGGTAGTTTAGAGACGATCGAACAGCTCAAAGCCCAAGGTCATCCCCTGGTGTATGTGGGCGATGTGGTTGGCACCGGCTCTTCTCGAAAATCGGCGATTAACTCCGTGCTCTGGCATACCGGCTTGGATATTCCCTGTGTACCCAACAAGCGTACGGGAGGCTATTTACTGGGTGGTAAAATTGCGCCGATTTTCTTTAATACTGCCGAAGATTCTGGGATGCTGCCGATCGAGTGCGATGTCACCAAGCTAGAAACCGGTATGGTAATCACTATCCATATCACCAGAGGCCAAATCGTCAATGCTGCTGGCGAAATCCTCAGCACCTTTAGCCTCAAGCCCGAAACCATTTTAGATGAAGTGCGCGCTGGTGGTCGCATTCCCCTCCTAATTGGTCGCGCACTCACCGACAAAACCCGCATTGCCCTAGGTCTTCCAGCCAGCGATCTGTTTATCCGACCCCAATTTGCCCAGGCTTCCAACAAAGGCTACACCTTGGCACAAAAAATGGTGGGCAAAGCCTGTGGTTTACCAGGAGTCAGGCCGGGTATTGCCTGCGAGCCGTTAATGACTACAGTTGGCTCTCAAGATACCACTGGACCAATGACTCGGGATGAATTAAAAGAATTGGCTTGTTTGGGTTTCAGCGCCGATTTGGTAATGCAAAGCTTCTGTCACACCGCTGCCTACCCCAAACCTGTAGACATCAAAACTCACCATGATTTACCTGATTTCTTTGCTCAGCGTGGTGGTGTAGCTCTGCGCCCCGGTGATGGCATTATTCACTCCTGGTTAAACAGAATGTTGTTACCAGATACCGTCGGTACTGGCGGCGATTCTCACACTCGTTTTCCGTTAGGAATTTCGTTTCCGGCTGGCTCTGGTCTGGTGGCTTTTGCGGCAGCATTAGGGGCAATGCCTTTAGATATGCCAGAATCAGTGCTGGTAAGATTTAGCGGTAAGCTACAGCCCGGGGTTACTTTACGAGATGTAGTTAATGCAATTCCTTATGTAGCTATTCAAAGAGGACTGCTCACCGTCACGCAAGAAAACAAAAAAAATGTTTTCTCGGGACGGATCATGGAAATAGAAGGACTACCAGATCTGAAGGTAGAGCAGGCTTTTGAGCTAACAGATGCCACCGCTGAGCGCTCTTGTGCTGGTTGTACAATCAAACTTGGCGTAGAGACAGTCGCTGAATATATCCGATCGAATGTCGCCCTACTAAAAAATATGATAGTCAAGGGCTATAGTGACCCTAAAACTATTCTCCGCCGAGTTGCTCAAATGGAAGAATGGCTAGCTAACCCGGTGCTACTCAGTGCCGATAGCAATGCAGAATATGCCGAAATCATTGAAATTGATTTGAATCAAATCACTGAGCCGATCGTCGCGGCTCCGAACGATCCTGATAATGTGAAGTTACTCAGCGAAGTAGCAGGCAATAAAATCGAGGAGGTATTTGTCGGTTCCTGTATGACAAATATTGGTCACTATCGCGCCACTGCCAAGGTATTAGAAGGTGAACCACCCGTAACTACTCGCCTCTGGATCTGTCCGCCAACCCGTATGGATGAGCAACAGCTTAAAGAAGAAGGGGTTTATAGTGTATTTGGTGCTGCCGGTGCCCGCACCGAGATGCCTGGCTGTAGTCTCTGTATGGGAAATCAGGCGCGGGTAGCCGATAATTCTACGGTGTTTTCGACTTCCACTCGCAACTTCAATAATCGATTGGGCAAAGGAGCACAGGTTTATCTAGGTTCGGCGGAGCTAGCAGCGGTTTGTTCCCTTCTAGGTAAGTTGCCGACGGTAGAAGAATACTTAGCAGTGATGGCCAATAAGATTGATCCTTTCGCTGCTGATTTGTATCGTTATTTGAACTTTGATCGCATGATGGAGTTCAGTGATAATTCTTGAAAGTGAGTTACCATGACCTACCGCATCGCACTTGCTAACATCTCTTGAAAAAAATCATCCAGAGAAACCCCGGTTGATTTAACCATTGCTGACAGCACACTGGTCTCAGCGAAAGAACAGTACAGCCCTGCTTCCAAAAACCAGGGTTCTCCCTGTGGGTCTATCCGGAAATCGAATAAACTATAGTGGCGACAGCCCAGAGCAATGTGACATTTTCTGGCCATTGCCCACACTTTTTCAGTGACTGGATCACTAGGCTCAACAATCCAAGACTTTTGGCTGTCTTTAGCAGCAAAGTCTAAATTGCCGTCGGCGTTTTGCTTTAACTTATCAGCATAGCTGCGGATTGGCCGAGCCGCATCTAAAGCATATTCTTCCAATGGTAAGCAAATCAACCGATCATCTCGCACCACAATTCCACAGCGGACTTCTCGACCTAGCTCAATGAACTTCTCTACCAGTATTTCATTGGTATAAGTTAAAGCCCTTTGCAGAGCCACATCCAAATCTGCTGCATTCTTTACCAGAGCAACTCCTAAAGAATTATCTGTATTTAAAGGCTTAACTACGATCGGTAGTTCTAAGGTAGGTAAGTCTCCGGCCTGTAAAACCTCTCCAGCAGGAATTGGCACTCCAGCAGCCGCAACTATCGATCGAGTTCTGACCTTATTAGCTACTAGCGCCATTAGCTCTGCCGTATTCCCTACATAGGGTATTTGGAGCAAATCAAACAGGGCGCGATATTGAGTCATGCCTGGAAGGCAAAACATTTGGGGCACCACCACATCAATTTGCAAATCTATTAGTACTTGAATAGCAGTAGCGATCGATTTTGGCTGGGCGGCGGCGATCGACTCCAGATCTAATGAATCTGGAAACCGCCACTGTCGATCGGGCGAGACGTATGCGATGTGAAACTCATAGCAGTCAGCGTTAGCATTCACCAAACAATCTTGGGCGTAAAGCCGTGATAGGTCACAGTAAAACTCACTCTCTGCAGAACCCACCAAATGTAAAACTTTTAATGGTTTCATGCTCAATCTCCACCTACTTCTACCAGTTTGCCAATATTAAAGTCAATCCGAATCCATTCTTTGGGGTGAAGCAAATTGCCCCACAGCAACAGCGGAATCTGCCAGTGATGCACCAACAAAAACGGCAGAGGATCGTTCCAATCAAAAATTGCATCTTTGCCTTGAGCAATAATTTGTAAGCGCTGCCAAGTTTGAGAGGGCGACCAAAGGTGAGTTAGTAAACGCCAAATTTCATGATAGATCCAGTATGTGGGGCGACTAGCGGCGAGGGGCTGTGCAGTCTGCGCCGGTTTAGAGTCTAAGTAGGCCGCAGCTACGTCGGGGTGATCGTAAAACATAGTGATAGCTGAGTGGGTGCGGGGGTTGCACTCGATCGCATAAACTTGTCCATCATCATCTGCCCGAATGAAATCTAGCGAGATTTGACCAGTCAGACTCAATCCACCCGCAAACTTTCGGATCCAGTCTTCAATTTCTGGTTGCTCAACATGCTCATAATTTACCTGAAACGCCGAAGATTCACAGCAGCAGTGTAGCTGTAAGTGACCATCTCGAACTGTACTGTGGGTGCAGTATTCTTGCCCCGGGATATACTCTTGCATTACCCAAGGTCTATCTGGTGAAATTGGCAAAGATCTGACAAAAGCTGCCGTCTTAGCTGGAGTTTCGCAGGGTAATTTCGTTAGATCCAACCGCCGAATTGAATCATAGGGAATGCTTTTGAGAATATATTTGCGCTGAACTTCTGTGAAATCAAAATCGATTACCTGCTGAGGATCAGTGATTTTGTAAGACTTTGGTGCTTTTAAGCATAAACTTTGCGCAATAGTGGCAAACTCATACTTATCATCCAGACGCTGAAGGGTATCAACATCTAAGTGCATGACGACACAGTGAGCATTTAAGACTTTTTGGACTGCGGCATCGTAATAGCTAGCTACAGGGCTGCAAACCGGCACATAAACATCTACTTTTTCTTGCTGGACAATTTCTAATAAAGCTTCAGCATACTCAGCAGACTGTGGATTGGGAACCGTGTAGAATCGATCGACAGCCCAAGAATAACGATGGCCAGTTAGCCAGTATTTGTGAGTCTCTAGTAAAATCACTCGATGACCAGCTCGGTGGAACGATCGAGCTAACTGTAGTGCTTTGGTCATTTTACCCCCGCTGATCAAAATAGTTTGCGGTGAATCTGAGCTAGCATCCTGAAACCTTTGTGGCTTTAAAACCGCCGATCGAAGTAAAGCTACCAAAGTTAGAGTCAGGTTCAAAGGCAGTACCATCAGCAACAGTACTAAAGTTGCAATAGTCTTAGCCTGAGAACCGATTAAGTTAACGGGGTTCATATATATGGCCGTCATCACACCCGCCTAATCAAGGTTAAGCCATCTCGTAGGGGCAGCAATACTTGCTCTACTCGCGGATCATCAGCTACGGCTTGGTTAAACTTAGCGATCGCCACACCGTTGTCAGATGTTGGACCTGATAAATAGGGCTGTCCCTGCATTAGCGTGTTGTCAGCACAGATCAGACCATCTGTAGCTAACAAAGAAGTGCTCAGCAGTAGATTTAGGTAATCAATGTATCCAGATTTGTCAGCATCAATAAAAACTAGATCAAACGCTTCACCCGCAGTAGCCAACTGCTGTATGGTTTCTAACGCTGGAGCTATTCGCACTGAAATTTTATATCCCACAGTAGAATCATCAAAGCATTGCTGAGCAAACTTTGCTGCATAAGGATCTACTTCACAGGCTACTACTTCACCATCTTCGGGCAGCGCTTCGGCCATTGCTAGAGCCGAATAGCCAGTGAACATACCTATCTCTAAGACTCGACGAGCTTTGGTTAAATGAACCAAAAACTTTAACATTTGGCCTTCCACATGGCCAGAAAGCATTTCCTGTTCTAGAGGACGAACGGTTTCACCACCGGCGAAACGACCCGTCCAATCTTCCGTTTGGGTGCGCTGCACCAGCTTCGCTAAATCTGGTGATTCGGGAGTGGTGCAGCGGTCTACGTAGGCATCTAAACCATTAGCCAACTCGTAAGCCTGCTGAAGTTCGGCCTTAAAAACTGGAGCCGGAGAAGACGCTGTTTTCTGAATGAGCACCTCTAACTTGGCTGCCAAGATAGAGATCGGAGTAACTGGCCTCATAGCTACACTCTCGCCTCGGTTTTTTCTAGCACCAAGTACATGTCTTGACCATCACCCTGACGGAGAAACTTCTGACAAATTTCTCGATGTATAGCCAAAACCTGGTCTAGCTCGGCGCGAGTCAAATCGTTCATAAAAACACAGCTTCCGATCGGATTGGGAGCTGCCGCTCGCTGTAAACCATCCCGAGTACGACTAATCGAGGTGGTGGCTTTCCAAAGCAGCTCTGGGGTGAGATACTTGCTGTCGATCGCCAGTCCTAGCCGACTCATTAAGCCTAAGATTCGGTCACGGTCTAGCTCCGAAATATAGCCACGCTGTTGGGCAATTGTTGCGGTAAATGCCATATCAATACTGACGCTGTGGCCGTGGAACATGGGTGGTTCTGGAGTTAATTCTAAAGTAGGACTCCACGTATGGCCGTAAGCAATTACTCGGTCTAGATCCAGCTCATGTAGATTTGGTACTTCTAGTGCCAGCATAGATTGAATGGCACTGTAGGTGAGCTTGTGAGCCACTTCTCGCAGTTCATCTGTGCCGTTTACATGGCCAAAATGACTTTGGAGTAGTGCTTCGCCATAACTTTCTAGCAGCTCAAAGATCTCTTTGTTGCCGACCACCGCAATCTTAATCAGCTCAGCCATTCCATTGCGAACTTGATCGATCGGTAAAGTCTGTAAAAACGAGAAATCTAAAATGACTTTTTGGGAGGCATGATAGGCACCCAATCTATTTTTTAGCTTACCGTGATTCACTGCTACTTTAATTGCAACACTGGCATCAATTAAGCCAATCAGGGTGGTTGGAACCCGAATGTAATTAGTGCGACGACGATAGGTGGAACATGCAAAACCAGCAACGTCAGTAGTTAACCCACCACCAACTACCAAGACTGGCTCTTTGCGCACCAGGCCAAAATCTACAAAAGCATCAATGATCTTCTCTGCTGTTGCCAGAGTCTTGTCTGTCTCTTTAATGCTTACTGTGAAAACAGTAAGCTCGATTTCGTAATGCCGAAAATATTCTTGTATCTGTCTGCCGTACAGGCCATAAACTGCCTGATCAACCACCATCAAACAGCGGCCAAAATGCCTGTAGCTGTCGGCGATTTCAGGGTTTGCAACCTTGAAAGCACCCTCTACATAGAGTAAACTAAAATCTATTTTTTCATGTCCTTCAACATGAAAAGCATTGTCGCTAGAAGTGAAAGACGCTTGGATGCCACTCATAAATTCTTAGTACTAGTAAATGAATCGGTCAGATAATGTCTCGTCCTTAAGACCTTGTACGCGCCAGCGTATTCAAGGGCTACCCAGATGGATAGCTAGATGAAGCGAGGATGATTGATTGCTGGGAAATTGAGAAACTGCGAGAGGTCTAGGCGTGAAGATTGCTCTGGAATACTCACACCCTCGTAAGGTAACGGATTTTTTTCTTTTATTCAATGAAAACCTGGTTAAGCCTCAAAATAAACTGCAGAAGACTTCCAAAAAAAGTAATTTAGTATACGCGGCAATAATTTGTCCAAAAATTGCGATCTTGATCAAGGGGGACGTTGATCAAGATTGAGGCGATCGATTAGATTAGAGAACGAAGAGCTACTGAACGACTCGCCATGACCAAAAGAACTTCTCTCGATCATCTCAGCAACTGGGATGATGCCCCAGACATTGAGCGAATTGTCCAAGATAAGCGATCAGCTAAGCGGGCTTCTCCAGCAAAAGGTCGTCGTCGCAACCGTCGCTATGAGAATCGATTGCTCAATACCCAGGTTGATAATTGGTTAGAATATGAGAACCCGTAAAGGCCAAAGGCTCCAGAAAATAGTTTAACTACATCATAAGTGCAGTATCTGGGGCGAGAATCGCTTAAGATATGGTGGTAGTCATTAAATATTCGAGCAATTATGATTCTTCCTGGCTCGGTGGTCAAGATCACCAACAAAACTGATACCTACTATAACTTTCAAGGGTTTGTCCAAAGAATCACCGACGGCAAGGCAGCGGTGATTTTTGAAGGAGGCAACTGGGACAAAATGGTCACTTTTCGGCTCAGTGAACTAGAAGAAGTAAAGTAAGTTAAAAGCCCTCAGCCTGATAACGGCTGGGGGCTTTCGCTTAAACTGCATCAACTTACTTTTTCAGACGATCGAACTAGTTCGCCATTAAAACTGCTGGCCGATAATGGAGACTTGGATGCAGAGCAATGTGGCTCTAACTCTCACCCGGACTGAACTGGAACATCGAATAGACTACATTTCGGCGAATGTCAGTCATCATTTCTAAGAACATTTCATAGCCTTCTTGCTTGTATTCGATCAGCGGATCCTTTTGGCCGTAGCCCCGTAGACCCACCGATTCCCGCAGAGATTCCATGGCCTGTAAGTGTTCACGCCAAAGATTATCAATTTGTTGCAGAATAAAGAATCTTTCTGCCTGACGCATCAAGCCGGGTTGAACCTTATCTACCAAGCCTTCCTTCACGTCGTAAGCCTTGCGGGCTTCTTCGTACATAAAAGCCCGAATCTCTGGATATGTCATATCTTCAAGCTGAGTGGGATTAAGATCTTCAAACAGATTGACGAATTCTCGCGCCTTAGAAACCATTGGCTCTAGCTTCCATTCTTCTGGAGGCAATTCAGGATCGATGTTGACATCAATAATATCCTGCATAGTTTTTTCGGCGTAGACTAGCACCTGCTCTTTGAGATCTTGGCCTTCGAGCACCCGACGGCGTTCGGCATAGATGGCTCGACGTTGGTTGTTCATCACCTCGTCGTACTCAAATACCTGCTTCCGCATGTCGTAATAATAAGTCTCGACTTTCTTTTGAGCACCTTCCAAACTATTGGTAAGCATTTTGGACTCGATCGGCATATCTTCTTCAACTTGGAACATATCCATCATCTTGCCCACCCGATCGCCACCAAAGATCCGCATCAAGTTATCTTCTAAGCTCAAGAAAAAGCGAGTTGAACCCTTATCACCCTGGCGACCTGCCCGACCGCGAAGCTGGTTATCAACTCGACGCGATTCGTGGCGTTCGGTACCAACTACATGTAGACCACCAATATTTAGCACTTCTTCATGCTCTCGATCGGTGAAAGCATCATAGTCTTTGCG
The DNA here is from genome assembly GCA_025359065.1 of Synechococcales cyanobacterium GL140_1_metabinner_5_sub. Classification (GTDB taxonomy): domain Bacteria; phylum Cyanobacteriota; class Cyanobacteriia; order Cyanobacteriales; family Chamaesiphonaceae; genus JAAFHZ01. Next base: position 41,046 of record JANYHM010000040.1, read on the forward strand.
GATTGATCGGTAGGCATCCCGCAGCTTTTGAATAGCCTGGTTATCGGTAGGCGCTTTTTCGCAGGCAACTGCAATTACTTCCTCAGCATCTAGCTCTGAAAGACTTTGTAAACCGTAATGAGTAATGGCAAAATCGATCGATGACTTCAGGAGCTTTTCAGTTTCTGCTGAAATTTTGGTCGGGAAAATATCTGGTGAAGCTTTCCAGGTTTTGACCTTTTTCGGCGGGCCACCAAAGCCCTGACCAGAAGCACTGCTGACCATTTCTGTACCCGCTACTTGCAGTGGCGCAAACTTACTGTCATCTTCTGGAGCAACGATGCGGGGGAATAAATATTCCCGAATCTTCAGCCTTGCCATATAGTCGGAGTTACCGCCCAAAATAATATCAGTGCCTCGACCAGCCATGTTAGTGGCGATCGTTACGGCTCCCTTACGGCCTGCTTGCGCGACGATTTCTGATTCCCGCTCTACATTCTCGGGTTTAGCATTCAGCAAATTATGAGGAATTTCGAGCTGATTGAGCAACCGAGAAAGCACTTCCGATTTTTCTACACTGGTCGTACCTACTAATACTGGTCGGCCTGCCTCGTGATATTCTTGGCATTCCCCAGCTACAGCATTCCATTTACCCATCTCAGTTTTAAATACCATATCGGCGTAGTCCATCCGCTGGCGAATGCGATTGGTGGGCATTACTGTAACTTGAATTTTATAGGTTTTCTCTAGCTCTACCTCTTCAGTTTTAGCTGTCCCAGTCATCCCGCTGAGCTTGGGATAGATTAAAAAGAAGTTTTGGTAGGTGATAGTAGCTAGAGTTTGGCTTTCATTTTTAATTTCTACGCCTTCTTTAGCTTCTACGGCTTGGTGTAAGCCATCACTCCAACGGCGACCGCTCAAAACCCGACCTGTGGATTCATCCACAATCACGATTTCGCCATCACGAATGATGTAGCTAACATCGTTAATATATAGCTCTTTGGCTTTAATGGCGTTAAATATATAGTGTGCCCAAGGATCTTCCTCGTTGTATAGGTCTTCTACACCCAAGATTTTCTCAGCTTCAGCAAAGCCTTCGTCAGTCAGCAGCGCATTTTTGGCTTTTTCATCTACTTCATAATGCTGCTCTTTCTTCAACATTTTGGCGACATTGGTAGCCTGTTGATATTTTTCGGTAGGTCTTTCGACCTGGCCAGAAATAATCAGCGGTGTTCTAGCTTCATCGATCAAAATGGAATCTACTTCATCAATTACACAGTAATTAAATGTGCGCTGTACTACGTCAGAAATGGAAGTAGCCATATTATCACGCAAATAGTCGAAGCCCAGTTCACTATTAGTTGCATAGGTAATATCACAACGGTAGTTTTTTTGTCGCTCTGCCGGATTCATTTCTGATTGAATCAAGCCCACTGATAAACCTAAAAAGCGATGAATCTGACCCATCCATTCCGCATCACGCCTTGCTAAATAATCGTTGACCGTAATGACATGCACGCCTTTGCCGCTGAGAGCGTTGAGATAAGCAGGCAAAGTTGCCACCAGGGTTTTGCCTTCGCCCGTTTTCATTTCAGCGATCTGACCATTGTGTAACACCATGCCACCCAGCATTTGCACATCAAAGTGCCGCATCCCCAAAACTCTTTTGCCCGCTTCGCGTACTACGGCAAAAGCTTCGGGTAAAATTTCGTCTAAGATTTCCTTTTCTTCTTCGTTGTTGTCTGCTTTTTCCAGACGCAGCTTAAACTCAGTGGTTTTGGATTTCAGTTGCTCATCGCTCAATGTTTGCAGCTCTTCTTCTAGGAGACTGATCTCGGTGACGATCGGCTGGAATTTCTTTAATTTACGAGCGTTGGGGTCGCCTAGGAGTTTTTTCAGCATGGTCGGCAGATAGGTGATCTATAAAATTAAACATCTCTGGCAATTTCCCTCTAAAGAGATAATCTCGCCAAAGGTTATATCAACAGGCGGGTTAGTCGATTGAAAATACTTTCCGACCCAGACCCCGCCTGCTAATTATCACAGGATTTTAACATTTATATAGAAACTTGTACCGAGGGAGAGCAAGTTGCCGTCGGGCAATATTTTGTAAACCAGGTCTTGGCTCTCAAACCACATTGTCTAGAACCAATTTCTATGAACGATTAGAACCGATAACCGCCACCGATACTCATCACTGTTCCTAATGGAGCGCTGGTAATCGGTACTTTTACATCAGCAGTAATGGCAATACTATCATTTGCTGCTATGTCTACTCCAATCTGAGCAAAAGGCGCGATCGAGGTTTCTGGTTTACCACCATTATCAGAATTGTAAGAATTTATGCCGACTCCAGCGAAGGGTCTGAAGGGAGAATTTTTGATATCAAACTCATAGGTCGCTGACCCCCCCGCGACCGTTACACCAGAACCAGAAAGGTTGGCAAAGCTGTAGGATGGCCGCACGGCAATGCTATTAGTGATATGCAGTTTGCCACCGATACCCACTGTGGTCTGACCATTTACAAAAGTCACGATCGGGCCCAAAAAGCTGTCATTTTTGTCAGACTCGGCCTGTGCTGATCTGGCTGACCAAGAAATAAGAGCGATCGGAATGCCCAACAACAAAAAACTTTTCATGGAGATGTGCCGAAAATTAGGGGTTCTATGGGAGTCAGACTGGGCTGATAACTGAATTGTGCCCCGTTCGATTTGCAGCTAACCAATCTTAAGCCTACTGTGGCTAGTTGTTGTGAGCCGAATTACGGGAACTTGGGTCAAAATCGATAGCTAGCTCCCACAGAGAAATTAGTATTCAGCTTACTGTTAAAAGGAAATTGGACACTGCCATTGAGCGATAAATTTTGGCTGGCATTGATTTCTAATCCGGCTTGGCCATAAAAAGTCACCTGACTGAATTGTTCACTGGTGGATGACGTACCAAAAAGACCAGGAGTGGTTGAAATGCCATTCAATGAAGCAAGACCAATGCCCGCATAGGGTGTGGCCTGCGAGTAGCGAGGAAAATCGAAGTCGTAAGTCACACCTGCCCCAACATCAATACCATTAGCCGGGAAGCGGAGGAAGGGTCGCAGTGATAGATTATTTTTCACTTGGAAAACATTTTCGGTTAGGTGTAACTTGCCTTCGACCCCGAAGGTGCTACTCCCGCTGCCAAAAGTCAAGGTTGGGCCAATACCATTTTGTTTGGTTTGGGCGAGGACAATCTGTTCAGAGTAGGCAATGGTCGCTAAAACCAAGCAACTGACAGAAAAAAATCTAACAGGAGAAGAATTGATCGCAAAAAGCTGGTGCATGGATGTGTATGAGATTATTTCCTTGGTCGAGAGTAATATACCTTACAAATACTGAGCAAAATTTCAGCCAATATGCTGAGCTGCAAAGTTGAAAAAAAAAGCTGTCGGCTATGCTTGCTTTAATGTTCAGCCTCTTTTGAATACCTAATTAGAGCGTAATGCTCAGAATGATTACCCCCAAAACTACAAAAAATAAATGATTAAAATTTCATATACTTGAGTTTCTAACGGTTTGCCCAGTTATTCCACTTATTTCGCCCTAAATTACGCCTTTATCTATGCCTCATCTTGTATTAGTTAACCCCCAAATTCCACCGAACACTGGTAACATTGCCCGGACTTGTGCTGCCACTAAAACTGACCTACATCTGGTTAAGCCACTGGGTTTTGAGATTACCGATCGGTACCTCAAACGGGCGGGGCTAGACTATTGGCCTTATGTAAAATTACACATCCATGAGTCGATCGAAGATTTGTTAGAAATTCAGCGGCAGCAAAATAGTCGATGGGTAGGTTTTACCGTCAGGGGGGCTGGCCCTTTTCAAGATTTTTCTTTTAAAGAAGATGATTGGCTGCTGTTTGGTAGTGAGACACAAGGCTTGCCTGCTATAGCTTTAGACAATTGTGCGGCCAAGCTATATATTCCCATGCGCGAGCCGGGAGTGAGGAGCTTGAACCTTTCAGTAAGTGTGGCCGCTGGTTTGTGCGAGGTCTATCGACAAATTGGCTGGGATTAAATTCTTGCTATTTGTTGCTAGACAGCATTTGAGAAACAAGTCATATTTAGTTTTGTAACAGATTATACAGTTGACTCATAAGTAATTATTATTGAAGATCTGCTCTGATCGGACTAAAAAAATTGGATTCTTTTTTGTGTCGATGGTCTTCATTATCTGAAAATGGCTCAGAGTGGAAGCTTACGGTTTGTAATATTTTGTATTTCTGGCCAGATGGAGAGATTTCCTACGCAAATATACGGTTGTAAGATGTAGAGATACTGAATTAAAGTCGTGCTATCGACATCCATCTGGTGTAAGTGACTGCTTGCGTAATACTCAAATGAGTATTATTTGTCAGAGTCAGCGAAATCAAGCCTCAGGTTAAGTAGATATTAAACTTTTCTAACCGTTATGTAGCTTAATAAACTGGCAGTTGAACAAGGCTAGAATGAGAATATTTTTTCAGAAAAGCTTGCAAAACGTTACACATTCCCATAAAGTTGTTTTTGAGCAGTAAAGCTTTTGACTTACTGGGTCTGAGTTCTGCTCAGATTCTCGCCCTGGGGTTAACCTAGCTGTTAGCCAAGGATAAAAATTTGCTGATAAGTTGCAGCAAATTTTCCAGAAGACGTGGTGCTAAGTTTTATTATTTGGTGTGATTGGAGTTGCTATGTTGGCCACCGAACTTAAGTGGGAATTGTTTCTCACTAACATTGTTCGATCGCCATCTCGTCCATTCAAAATAGGAGTTTATTTTTGAAGACCGAAATTTCTCAGAAGGCTTTATTAGAGCCTTCAACAGCCGCTTTTAGCGCTACATCTAACAACCAATCGTTCTTTTCGTTGTTTCAAGTTATTCAGCCTACAGGCCGATTTCAAAAGCAGTCTGTCTCCAAGCTTATTGCCAGAGTTTCATTGGCACTCGGTATTTGTGGTTTAGCGGTCTCACCTCTTTGCGAGGGAGTCAATGCCACCAGAGTTCCTACTCAGGAAAGCAATCACGTTGTACTGAATTCGGTGGATTCAGAGTATCAAGGCTCTGATGCTGGACTTGTTGGTCCGAAGGCAGTAGCTCAACGTATTAGCATCAATCAAACATCTGCTCCCCGCTATACTAGTACTAGTGTAAGCGCCAGCACTGTCAATGCAACTGGTGTCAATCTGTTTGTTCCTGCTCCTCGCACCAGTGTGATTCCTGCTGCCGTTCAAACTAAGGTTGCTACCGGTAGCAGCTATGGCTCTGAGCAAATTGCTGCTAACTTTGTTTGGCCAACTAGAGGCACTCTCAGCTCTAGCTACGGCAGACGTTGGGGCAGAATGCACCAAGGTATCGACATTGCTGGCCCGATCGGCACTCCTGTAGTATCCGCTGCCGATGGTACAGTAGTTTCTTCTAGCTATCAGAGTGGTGGTTACGGCAACGTAATTGATGTTCAGCACTCTGATGGCAGCATGACTCGCTATGGTCATAACAATCGTCTGATTGCTGCTGTTGGTCAGCAGGTAAAGCAGGGTCAGCACATTGCTGATATGGGTAACACTGGTCGTAGCACTGGTCCTCACTTGCACTTCGAGATTCACCCCGGTGGTGGCAGCGCAGTAAATCCGATAGCTTATTTACCTAGATAAGTTTCTAGATTAGTTTATAAAAAATTGATGGACGAGAAGGGGCGCACAGCGCCCTTTTCTGCGTGTTTTTTGGGCAGATATTTGCTATATTGGTATGTCCGCACTGTTCGGTATCTAAACTACTTAGCATCTTATGACTTTGCCAAATCGAGACAAGATTCGGATTATGGGTGCCCGCCAGCATAATCTGAAAAATATCAGTTTAGAGTTACCCCGCGATCGACTAATTGTATTTACTGGTATTTCTGGCTCTGGTAAATCTTCTTTGGCCTTTGATACGATTTTTGCCGAGGGACAGCGCCGCTATGTAGAATCTCTCAGTGCTTACGCCCGCCAATTTTTAGGTCAGCTCGATAAACCCGAAGTAGATGCGATCGAGGGGTTAAGTCCGGCAATTTCGATCGACCAAAAATCTACCTCCAACAACCCTCGCTCTACGGTGGGTACAGTAACAGAGATTTATGATTATCTCAGGCTTCTCTTTGGGCGCGCCGGAGTTCCGCATTGTCCCCACTGCGATCGATCAATTGCACCCCAAACTATTGATGAAATGTGCGATCGGGTGGCTGAGCTGCCCGAGAAAACTAAGTTTCAGATCCTGGCACCAGTAATGCGGGGCAAAAAAGGCACCCATCAAAAATTGCTGTCTAGCTTAGCCGCTAGCGGTTTTGTGCGGGTGCGGGTAAATGGCGAAATTCGGGAGCTGTCCGATCGGATTGCTCTAGATAAAAACCAGCAGCATACGATCGAAATTGTGATCGATCGGCTGGTGCAGAAAGCCGGAATTGCGTCACGGGTGGCGGATTCTTTGGCAACTTGTTTAAAACAGTCCGATGGAATTGCGGTGATCAATATCTTGGCGGATGATGAGATTGCCGATTTAGTGTTTTCGGAGAAATTTGCCTGCCCCGAACATGGAGCGGTGATGGAAGAACTGACTCCGCGCTTATTTTCGTTTAACTCGCCCTACGGAGCCTGCCCCGAATGTCATGGTTTGGGCAACCTGCGCTTGTTTGCGCCAGAATTGATTGTGCCAGACCCCCAAGCGCAGCTCTATGGCGCGATTTTACCCTGGGCAGACAAGGATAATTCTTACTACTTATCTCTGTTGCAAAATCTCGGGCAAGCCTATGGGTTTGAGCTAAATACACCCTGGGAAAAACTGACCGCCGAGCAGCAGCAAATTATTCTACACGGCACTAATGAACCGGTATGGATGGAGAATATTGGCGAATTTCGTCACTATCGCGGGGTGATCAAAATTTTACGGCGGCAGTACGATGATGGCTCGGAGTTGCAGAAGCAAAGACTAGATGCTTTCTTAGTCGATCGGCCTTGTCCGACTTGTCAAGGACGGCGCTTGAAGCCCGAAGCCCTGGCGGTAAGAATTGGTCAGTATGGAATTTTAGACTTTACAGACTGTTCGATCGATCAATGTCAGCAGCGCATTCAGCAAGTAGAGCTGAGTGAGCGACAGGCCAAAATTGCCGAGTTGGTATTGCAAGAAATCAAAGCCCGCCTGAAGTTTTTGTTGGATGTGGGGCTAGATTATTTAACCCTGGGTCGATCGGCTACCACGTTATCTGGCGGAGAAGCCCAACGGATTCGGTTAGCGACCCAGATTGGATCGGGTTTGACGGGAGTATTGTATGTGTTGGATGAGCCGAGTATTGGTCTGCACCAAAGAGACAATGATCGGTTGTTGGCCACTTTGCTCAAGCTGCGGGATTTGGGAAATACCTTGATTGTGGTGGAGCATGACGAAGACACCATGCGGGCGGCGGATTATATTGTAGATATTGGGCCAGGGGCAGGTGTCCATGGGGGTGAAATTGTCTCTCAAGGGACTTTGAAAGATTTGTTAAAGGCCAAGAATTCTTTGACCGGAGATTATTTGTCGGGGCGCAAGTCGATTCCTACACCAGCTTTGCGGCGAGAAGGCTCTGGCAAGTCGATCGGGCTACGGCAAGCCTGTCGGCATAATTTGAAAAAGATTGATATCGATTTTCCGCTGGGAATGCTGGTTTCGGTGACAGGGGTATCGGGTTCTGGCAAATCTACGCTGGTCAATGATTTGCTGCATCCAGCCTTACAGCATCACCTAACTCGCCGGGTGCCATTTCCTACGGAAGTGAAAAAACTTACTGGCATTGAGGCGATCGATAAAGTAATTGTGATCGATCAATCACCGATCGGGCGGACTCCTCGTTCTAATCCTGCTACTTATACGGGTCTGTTTGATCTGATTCGGGAGGCTTTTTCCCTGACGATCGAAGCCAAAACTCGCGGATATAAGCCGGGGCAGTTTTCTTTTAATGTCAAAGGTGGACGCTGTGAGGCTTGCAGCGGGCAAGGCGTAAATATTATTGAGATGAACTTTTTGCCGGATGTATATGTGACCTGTGAAGTTTGCAAGGGCGATCGGTATAACCGAGAGACTTTGCAGGTAAAGTACAAAGAGAAATCGATCGCCGAGGTTTTAAATATGACGATCGAAGAAGCTTTAGTCTTTTTCGAGAATATTCCCCGCGCAGCCACCAAGCTGCAAACTTTGTTGGATGTGGGGTTGGGCTATGTGCGGCTGGGGCAAACTGCGCCGACTTTATCGGGCGGGGAAGCTCAGCGGATGAAGCTGGCGGCGGAGTTATCCAAGCGGGCGACTGGTAAAACTTTGTATTTAATTGATGAGCCAACGACCGGCTTGTCTTTTTATGATGTGCATAAGTTGCTGGATGTACTGCAAAGATTGGTAGATAAGGGCAATTCGGTAATTGCGATCGAGCATAACTTAGACGTAATACGCTGTAGTGACTGGGCGATCGATCTGGGTCCCGAGGGCGGTGGTGCGGGGGGACAAATTGTGGTGGCTGGTACACCAGAAACAGTGGCGGCACATCCTACTTCTTATACTGGACGGTACCTTAAGAACGTCTTGGCCAAGGGGTAAAATAAATTCATTGGCATTTGCTGGTAAGCTTGACAGGCCAGACCGTGGTGCTAATGAATCTTTATCACTGGCACAAATGGTTTATGTGCTGTTATCAAGAACAAATTGGTAAGCTGTGATGAAAATCGATATTATTTTTTCGCTGAACTCGGCCTATTTATTTGGGTTATTAGCTACAGTAAACTCAATCATTCAAAATACAGCGCAGCCCGAAAGACTTCGCTTTAACATCATTATCCCTGAAGGTGAAATCCAGTTTTTTGAAGCTGAACTAGCTAAATATTTTCCAGGCGATCGGGCATTTGAGTTTCAGATTAAGGAATACCAGCCTTCTACCGAAATTCAGCAATATGTCGTTAACAAGTACAAGCCAACGCCCGAAAGAGCCATTGCATTGTATATGTTGTTTTCTCGATTGTATTTAAATAAAATCTTTCCAGATTTAAAAAAGATTATTTATTTAGATACCGATATTGTTGTGATCGAAGATATTGCCAAGCTGTATGACTCGATGGATTTCTCTGCTCAACAGTACTTTGCATCTTGCCCTCACTTTTTTCCGGCAATCTTTCATTTCGCCAAACCTTTGAAGGCTATCCAAGAACTGCGTAAGTTCAAAAAAACTTTTAATGCAGGAGTACTATTTACTGATATATCTTTCTGGTCAGAAGAATACTACAACAAATTAAGCTATTACTTAGACTGGGATAAGCAGTGCGGTTACATATTTCAGCTCAACGATGAAACGATTCTCAATCTAATCTTTAAGGATTATATTCAATTAGATCGACGCTGGAATCGCTGTGGGTTTGGCAATACTAAGCTGATCACCTGGTTACTAAAAAAAGAATTGTCAGAAATTGCCATTATTCATTGGAGTGGCGGACACCACAAGCCTTGGAAAACTGCAAATATCCTCTATGGAGATATCTGGCAGAAGTATAAGATGTAATCTATACTGGGCAGAGAATTTGGAGAAAAACAGTGACATATTGTCTGGGAATTATTACTTGCCATGGACTGGTGATGGCCGCCGATTCACGCACGAATGCTGGCGTAGATCACGTTTCTACGTATCGAAAGCTATTCAACTTTTCCCGATCGAGCGACACTAGCGAAAGCGCCTACTCTGCCGTAAATGATCGAGTGCTGATTCTTTGTACCTCGGGGAACTTATCAATTACCCAGGCCACCATCACCGCCCTGCAAGAAGACCTCAAAGATCCTGAGCGTGAAAACCTGCATAATATTGTGACCATAGCCGAAGCTGCTCGCTACATTGGCCAAACCCTCAGAGGCATTCAGGATCGTGAGCGAGTCTGGTTAGAAAAAGACGGCATTGACTACCACTGTAATTTTCTGCTGGGTGGTCAGATTGGCGAAAGTCCTTCTGCCCTGTATATGATTTATAGCCAAGGTAACTTTATTCGAGCAATGCCCGAAACTCCCTTTTTGCAGATTGGAGAAATCAAATATGGGCGGCCAATTTTAGACCGTACCCTGACATTTGAGACCAAAATTGAAGACGCAGCTAAATGTGCTTTGCTGTCGATCGACTCCACTATGAAATCAAATATTTCGGTTGGACCACCAATTGATTTGATCATGTATCACAATAACAGCCTGCGCATTGATCATCAGATGAAGCTGCGACGGGGCGATCCTTACCTGCTGAAAGTCCGTCAGCAGTGGGAGACTTCTTTGCAAGAAGCCTTCGATCGAGTACCGCCAATATCTTGGACTACAGATTTTACCAAAAATCCTGAACATAGTGACTTCTCAGGATTTTTGAATTAAAAGTTGATCCGTCATGGTTTCAGCCGCTTTGCCTTGGAATTTTCCTTCGACTGGCATGGTTTGCTGTTGAAGAGGAGCCGTAGCCAGCACAATATGATCATCGGCTACCACCAACCCATGAGTCGGGTCGTAGCCGCGCCAGCCAGCTCCAGGTAAAAAAACTTCAGCCCAAGCGTGTAAGTATCGATCGGGAGACTCGACCCCAGCTTCATAGCCACTCACAAACCGGGCAGCCAAACCAACCGATCGGCAGACTTCTATAAACAAAACGGCCAAGTCACGACAAGAGCCAGATCTTTTACTCCAAGTTATTCCTGGTGGCCAAGGCAAACCATCTATTCGCAGCAAATACCCGCAAGACTGATAGATTTTTTGATTCAAAGAATTTAAAAAATTGCCAATGCCCTGATGCTCTGACCAAATCTCTGCCCCTAACTGAGTGGCCACGGGGTCAATGGCACTGCCCAAATAGCCTTGTAAATAGGGCTGTAATCTTTGCCAAACAGAGTGAGGGTAATCGATCGGGAGATTTACCGCCCAAGGTTCTAGTAAATAGTCAAAAGGAGCACTGAGGTCAGAAATCACCTGTACTTGGCTCTGAATCTGGAGCTTTTGCACCGGGACAGCTTCAAACCACACTTGCAAAATATCATTGCCGTCTAGATCGCGCACGTCAACCATTTTTAGTGGCGCTGGCAAAATTCGTAGTGCAAACTGAGCGACTGACTGCTGACCACTACTTTGTGGTCGCAAGCGCAATTTATGTGGCAGCAAAATTACTGGTTGAGAATATTCGTAGGTAATTGAGTGAGCAATTTGAAACATATCAATATTCCAAGCTAGTATTCTAAGGTGAAAAAGGTTTCACTGATACCCTGACTGATAAAATTCAACCGGCTTTGGGTTTCGTCTAAAAACTCGTGTAGCCCCAGAGATATAGCTTCTTCGATTGACATATAATCTAGCTGCGATCGCAGTTTCCCCATAGTGCGTTCTGCCGAATTACTCCAGGTGCCGCCATTACCACTAATGCAATACAGCGATTTTTCCGCGCGCAGTAAACAAGAGTAGATCGATCGGGGAAACTCTCGATCGAACACTAAAAACCGTGCCACGTCACGAGGGTTAATTTGATGAAAGGCTTTGCGATACATTTCATAGCCGCTGGTTGATTTTAAAAGGGCAATCCATTGCAGCTCATCTAGAGCGGTGCCCAGTCCATCGGGCATTAGTAAAAAATACTTGACATCTAAAATACGCGCTGTTTTATCAGCTCGCTCAATCAACCTGCCCAGTTGGCCAAAATGCCAGCCCTCATTGTGTGACATGGTTGCATCCATCACCCCCGCAAATTGATGGCTAGCCGTGCGTACAGCCGCAAAAAAGTCCGGTAGTTCTGGCAAACTGCCGTCCGGAGAAGAATCTTTCACCATGAAGTAGAAGCTGTTGACCTGCTCCCACATTTCTGATGAAATTGCGTCTCTGACTGACTTAGCATTATTTCTAGCGGCACTTAAGCAAGATATAATTGAGTTTGAATATGTTTCATCGTAAGTCAAAAACCTTACTACATTTTCAGCCGATGGCGTGCTGTAACGATCTCGAAACATTTCCGCATCACCAGTAGTAATGACCAATGGCTCCCACTGTTGCTCTACAACCACATTGCAATCTATTAATAGGTTAAGATTGACTTCCACAAACCGGGCAATGTTTTCGGCACGCTCGATGTAGCGATTGAGCCAGTAAATTGAATCTGCGACACGACTGAGCATAAAGCATCTCGGAAAAATTAATAGTTAGTATTGAATTAATAGTTAGTATTAAGTGGTTTGCTATTGCACCACCCAGGTATCTTTGGTGCCGCCACCCTGCGAAGAGTTCACCACTAAGGAACCATCGTTGAGAGCAACTCTAGTTAAGCCGCCCGGGTTAACATAGATTTCTTGACCATGTAAAATGTAGGGACGCAGATCTACGTGCCTACCAGCTAAACCGTCATTAAACAAAGTAGGGACTCGGGATAAGCATAGGGTGGGCTGGGCGATATAGTTACGAGGGTTAGCCCGAATGCGATCGGCAAATTCGCTGCGCTCTAGCGCCGTAGACTGTGGACCAATTAACATGCCATAGCCTCCTGATTCGCCGGTGGCTTTAACTACTAGCTTTTCTAGATGCTCTAATACGTACTGCTGCTGATTGGACTCGGAGCAAAGATAGGTAGGCACATTGGGAATGATTTGTTCTTCATCTAAATAATATTTAATGATTTGAGGCATGTAAGCATATACCGCTTTGTCGTCAGCGACTCCAGTACCCAAGGCATTGGCGATCGCTACTCGCCCTGCCCGATAAACCTCCATCAATCCAGGTACTCCTAGAAGTGAATCTGAGCGAAAAGCCTGTGGGTCAATAAATTCATCGTCAATGCGTCGATAAATCACGTCTACTTTTTGGAATCCTTTGGTGGTGCGCATTTGCACATAGCCATTGGCAACCTTTAAGTCGCGGCATTCTACTAGCTGCACTCCCATTTGCTGTGCCAAAAAAGAATGCTCAAAATAAGCTGAGTTGTAAATTCCTGGGGTAAGCACAACTACAGTGGGGCTGAGCAAAGACTCCGGTGCTAAGTGCATCAAAGTACTTAGCAAATGGCTGGGATAATCTTCTACAGGCAAAATTGGGGTACTTTCAAATAGCTGGGGAAAAGTTGATTTCATCACTCGCCGGTTTTCGATCACGTAAGAAACCCCGGAAGGACAGCGCAAATTGTCTTCTAATACATACCACTTGCCATCTTTGTCTCTCACCAAATCGGTACCCGTAATATGGCACCAAATTTGCCGAGGGGGCTGTAAGCCCATACAGGGCTTTAAAAATCCTGGAGCAGAAAAAATTAGCTCAGCGGGCACTACTGCATCCTTAATAATTTTTTGGTCGCCATAAATGTCTGCTAAAAATAAATTTAATGCTTCAATGCGCTGCTTTAGCCCCTGTTCTAGCCACTTCCACTCTCCGATCGGCAAAATTCGAGGGATAATATCAAACGGTAAGATTTTTTCAGTAGATTGATTATCGGCATAGTGGTTAAATGTCACGCCCATTTTCAACAGCGCTAGTTGTGCCATCTGTTGGTGGTGCTGCAATTGTTCGATCGATAGAGTAGCAACTCGATCGAGCAGGGTAGTGGCGGCTGGCCGAAAACTGCCATCAGCCAAAAACAGCTCATCATAGAACTCGCCTAACTGATAGCTTGATAATTGCATGGGTACTCAAAAATGTTTTTCTATACGTAAATCAATAATCTGTTTAAGTCACTACTAACTGTATTCATTGATACTAACGTAGCGCAGGCTATTGCTCTAAATAGTTTTGTTAAAACAGCAGCCTGACGATTAGCGAGTTACAGATGCTCCTAAGCCTAGCTGTACCTGCCACAGACTAGCATAGATTTTGTTGGCTGCTAGCAATTCCTCCTGATTACCACTTTCCACCACTCGCCATCGATCCATCACGTAAATACAGTGAGCATGACGGATAGTTGAAAGACGATGAGTGATCTAAATCTGGTTTGTGCTGTGCCCGAACCAGAATCTTTGAGGTAAAATGAAACATAAGTTCTCTTTACTCGGAGACAAACCATGGTCGTAGCCAAACCTTCCACTAACCTGCCTCTACCAGACCACAAGCAGTTGCCAGAGTCCGATGGTACATTTGTGAAAAATTTTCAAGAGCATCCTCAGAGCCTGCTGCTTACCAGCTCCATCCAGCCAGTACTAGAAACTTTGCATCCCAACGGCCAGTATACGATCGGTCAAGACTGCGGCATCTATTGGAACCTTACTGATCCACCAGAACGCGGTGCCGAAGCCCCGGACTGGTTTTACGTTCCCAACGTCCCACCCCTGCTAGACGGTGAGCGTCGTCGATCTTATGTGCTCTGGAAAGAAAAAGTGATACCAGCGATCGCTCTAGAATTCGTTTCCGGCAATGGTGAAGAAGAACGAGACAACACCGCTTCTTCAGAAACCACTAAAGCTGGCAAATTCTGGGTCTATGAACAGGCCGTGAAGATTCCCTTTTATGGGATCTATGAAGTAGACAAGGCCACCGTGGAAGTTTACCAACTGGTGGCTGGTCGCTATCAGCGCTGTGTTCCAGACGATCGAGGGCACTATTTTATTCCGCCATTAGGTATCGCTCTGGGCATCTGGCAGGGCGAGTACATGCATCAAAATCTACCTTGGCTGCGCTGGTGGGATGCTGCGGGTAATCTACTACTGAGCGGTGATGAGCGTGCGGAAGTGGAAAAGCAACGGGCTGATCTAGAACAACAACGAGCAACCCAAGAGCAGCAGAGAGCTGACACCCAGCAACAGCGAGCAATTCAGGAGCAACAGCGAGCTGATGATGAACAGCAACGGGCAACACAAGAGAAACAAAGAGCCGATCGATTAGCAGCTAAGCTCCGAGAACTAGGTATTGATCCTCAAGACATTTAAGCAAGTTGATGATTTGAGTTGTACTGATTCTCGGCAAACCCTTTGCCAAAATCCTTAGAGTTAATGATCGAGACTATTGCCCAAGGCAGCAGTTTGGAGCAAGCTATTGCTGCTTTGACTGCGCCTGAATTATTAGCAGAATTGGCACCGATCGATCCCTTAGCTGTGGCCAGATTAAAGGGGATGAAGGTCAAACAAGATTTGTTGTATGGGGATGGACAACCCTTGCGGAGTGAAGAAGTCGCTCAGTTACTGGGGATATCCCGGCAGGCTGTGGATAAACGGCGCAGTAAAATGGTTTTTTCTAGAAGGCTGAAGTCTGTAAAATATTGCCTTGTCAATGTAAGCTCGGTAGCTACCTCCAAAAAACAGACGTGATTTACCCACTTTTCTTTAAGGCTGTTGCTGCTTAACATATTGCACCTCAGATTTGAATTGGCGGAACAATAAAACTCTTGTAACAACCTTGGCTGTTGATATATTTATGCACCGATTGTTGGTGAAAAATATCCATACTTCAGCCAATTGACCGATCTTTGGATCTTGAATGTGCATAATTTCAGAAAAATACCCCAATATGTTCGGTAGATAGCCATGAGAAATTATAAAAGTTACAGTTAGGCAATATGAAACTAAAATTCATCTTTGGAATAGTTGGGTACACACTATTAGGACTTTCAACATCGATTTCACTTAACGAGCCAGCTTCAGCAGGATCCACTCCCCGTACTTGTGCATCGCTGAAAAGCCCCACCAAAGGCGCACCGACTATCGCACAAGCAGAGGCTTACTTTATTTGTGGTGCAGAACGTTCTAGTAACCGTGTCAGAGACTATCGCGTAAGACTCGTCCGCAATGTTCAAATGGAGATGTCTCCAAAACCTATTTTCGTAAACGCAGCTAATGCAAGCAATGTTAGAGATACTATAAGTGATTCATACATTACCGTAGATGTCGAAAAGCCCATGTATGCTATCCGAGGCAGTTTCGCGAATTATTCCTGTAACGGTGGCAATAACTCCCCAACATGTCTCGAATCTATTATTGTGGAAGCTAAGGGTTTCTGTTTTGTAGATACTTTTAGCGATTGGCATTGCATTATGAAAGGAAAGTTAGGTCGAGATACCCGCCATAATGTTCCTCTTCCAGCAGGTAGTTAGCGATCGATTTGCGTAGCGTAGGCAAATCTAAACTTCTGCCTATTTGATCGAATCGCTCGCCATTATGTAATTTGATGATGCGGGTTTTGATAGCTGAGTTGGTCATGAGATTTTAACAACTGAGTAGTTACATTGTAAGTGCATGTCTGATGGTTGTCGATTTGATCAATCTCTTTGCATGTTCACCTACCTCCCACGGTGGATTCTCCTAAACCTAACTGCACTTGCCACAGACTGGCGTAGATTTTATTCAGCGACAGCAGTTCTTCATGAGTACCACTTTCCACTACCCTACCGCGATCCATCACATAGATGCGGTGAGCATGGCGGATCGTCGAAAGACGATGGGCGATCGAAATCGTAGTTCTATCCTTAGTAATAGTTGCCAAAGATCTTTGAATTGCTGCCTCAGTTTCATTATCTACCGCTGAAGTGGCTTCATCTAACACCAAAATCGGCGGATCTTTCAGAACGGCGCGGGCGATCGAAATCCGTTGGCGCTGTCCACCAGAAAGCTTTTGGCCTCGTTCACCAACAATGGTGTCGTAACCTTGAGGCAAAGTCTGAATAAACTCATGGGCTTCGGCGACTTTGGCCGCTGCCTGGATTTTTTCAAAGTTAGCATTGGGCATTCCGTAAGCAATATTCTCCCGAACAGTACCGTAAAACAAAAACACATCCTGACTAACCAGACCAATATTCCGCCTTAGGTCAGAAGTATGAAACTCGCGGATATTAGTGCCATCGATCGAAATCACGCCTCCCTGAATTTCATATAGCCGCAGTAATAGCTTTGAGATGGTACTTTTCCCCGAACCAGTAGCGCCCACAATTCCAATAGTTTGACCTCTGGGGACCATCAGAGACAAGTTTTCAAACAGAGGTGGGTTGCCCACATAAGCAAAGCCCACTTGTTGAAAAGCCACATCACCTTGAACCCGATCGATCGACCGCGTGCCAGTGTTATCGATCGGCTTGGGGGTATTCAACAAATCCATCACCCGTCGGGTAGAAGCCATCGATCTTTGATACAGATCCAAAGTCTCGCCTAATCTAGTCAAAGGCCACAGTAACCGCTGAGTCATAAACACCAAACCGCTGTAGATGGCCACCGATAAATTGCCATTGACTACCTCAAACCCCCCGTAGAGCAGCGTGGCCGAAAAACCCGCCAGCACCAGAATCCGAATTAAGGGCACAAAGGCGGCGCTAAGAGCGATCGCCTTGCGGTTACTCTGCCGATAAGCTGCGCTACTCGCGCTAACCTGCTGCTGCTCATAGGCTTCGGTAGTGAAGCTTTTAATGGTAGTAATGCCACCCAGGTTATTAGAGAGTCGATCGTTCAACAAACCCGCTCGATCGCGCACTTCTGCATAGTAAGGAGCCAACTTGCCCTGAAACCAAATTGAGCCAACAATAATTGGCACGATTGGCAGCATTGCAAACAGGGCAATTTTGGGAGTCAAGAAAAAGAAAGCACCACCGATCGCCAAAACAGAGACGATAAGCTGAATTAACTCATTGGCTCCGCCGTTTAAAAAGCGCTCTAGCTGGTTAATATCATCATTGAGAATCGACATCAGGTTGCCGGTATTACTGTTCTCAAAAAAAGCCAGATCCATTTCCTGTAAATGACCGTAGGCCGCCAGTCGCATCTCGTGCTGAATATTTTGTGCCAAGCCCCGCCACAGCCGGGTGGCAATATATTGAGAGATAGATTCTGCCACCCAAATGGCGATCGTCACCCCCGTCAGCACCAATAACTGCTGGGTAATATCCACAAAGCCTAGCTTGGCTAAGAAAGACTGCTGCTTCTGTACCACCACATCCACGGCAGCCGCAATTAGTACCTCTGGGGCAATGTCAAAAATCTTATTGGCGATCGAAGCCACAATGGCTTGGTTGGTGGCCGATCGATAGTTTGCGCCGTAGGCGATCACCTGCCGCAAGGGCGCAATTGAGGTAGAGCGAGGAGAGTCAGCCATGGGGGTTGGGAAATGTCGAAAGGAAGTGCTAATATAATTAATCGCACAATTCGCCAAAATCTAGAAGGATTCATGTCTTTAACGCAAGAGCGTAAGCAAGAAATTATGTCGGAGCATCAGCGCCATGCCACCGACACTGGTTCCGCTGACTTACAAGTGGCTATGCTGACTGATCGGGTCAACCAGTTGACTGTTCATCTCAAGACTAACAAAAGCGATCATGCCTCTCGGCGTGGTCTGCTACTCATGATCAGCAAACGCAAGCGTCTGTTGGCCTACATCAAAAGAGAAGAGCAATCTCGTTACGAAGCACTCATTGCTAAACTCGGTATCCGGGGTTAGGTTGAGGCTCGCCTCACCAATGAGCAGTGGCGATCGGAGTTCGCTCAAGCTTGTCGGACTCCCTGCTTTTTTTCTGTATTAGGGCTAATTTTTTTGCTCCTACTGAGCAAGCATTTCGGCTAAAATTTCTAAAACAAGCCTCTGCTCATCTTCGTTGATACTACCTAGATATTTTACGAAGCGAGTTTTGTCTACAGTCCGAATCTGGTCTAGAACTATCAGACCCTCTTTTCCTGCAAACTGGCACAAAATGCGAGTAGGATACACTTTTCCTTGAGTTGTCATTGGCGCTACGATCACGGTAGCAATCTTTCGATTCATTTCGTCTGGTGAAATTACTACGCAAGGTCTGGTTTTTTGAATCTCGCTGCCGATCGTGGGGTCTAGATCAATCAGCCAAACATCAAATCTTTGTACTACCATTCCCACTCTTCTTGATCCCAGTTAGTAGCAATTGGCTCATCTAAAAGCACGTCTTCTTGCTGTGTTGACATCACACCAAAAGCTTCATCCCAGCCCGATCTTGTCTCAGCAGCTTTGCGAATAGTCAGCTTATCGCCATCGACTTGAATTTCTACTTCGGTGTCGATTCCACTTTGTTCAAGTAAAATCTTAGGAATCCTGATTCCTTGAGAATTGCCAATTTTGATGATGCGGGTTTTGATAGCTGAGTTAGTCATGAGATCCCAACAACTGAGTAATTACATTGTAGATACATAATTTGACGATTGTCAATTTCGATTTTTCATGATTTCCTACTTAGAGAGCTGCTTTTTGTTAGGCTTAAGGAAGTATTTTTTAACGCTGCTCATGACTGAAGAATCTCGTAAGCCCTTACCCTTTGAACCAGATACGGCCAAAAAGCCCAAGGTAGCAAAACCTGCGGCGAAGAAGCGCCCGCCGGTAGTCATGAATAAGCCCGAGCGTCCTCGATCGAGCGCCGACAATCGCATTCCAGAGCCGGTGAGTAAGCGGATGATTACTCGATCGGTAGTTTGCAGCGGTATTCCCACACTTATGGGCATTGGCATATTTATTGGGGCTTATTTTTTGGCCTTGAATGGCATGAGGTTGCCAAACGTCGTAGTATTGCTGGTCAGCATGGGCTGTTTGGGTTTGGGGGTCGCGGGCTTGACCTACGGCATTTTGTCGGCTTCCTGGGAAGATACTGACGGTAGTTTTTGGGGGTTGGATGAGTTTAAGATTAACTTCGATCGGATGAAGGCTGGTTACAAAGCCAACAAAGAGCTGCGAAAAGATATGGATTTCGACTAGTTTGCAATTAATCCTAGTTTTCTAAAAAAGTAAGATTAGTGCAGTTGACACACAAGGTATTACCGCTTTTGGCAATACAACTGATTCCGAAACAACTGCTCACTAGTCTAACAATTAACTATTCTGACTTTGCTGAACTTTCACTAGGAAAATCGACTCTTTCGAGCTGCCACAGAATTTGATTGCCTTCTTTGCGCGCACGAGAAACAATCCAATTGCGCCAGATCCAGTGATCACCACGGCTAGTTACTGCACCAGCATTGATATCCATTAAATCTGCCAACTCTGAACTAGTAATAAAATAGCCCTGTGCCGCAATTTTGTCGGCAATATGCAGCGTATCGATCATGTAATTGAGATGGGCGACTCGTTCTTCTCGGGGCAGATTTTCGCTGTCGCTGTGGTGAGAATGATGCTCTTCAGTAATTTTGGCAGAAGTAGAACTAGGGGCGATCGTAGAATTTGGCATCGTAGAATTTGAAACAGCGTTGGGGTCTGGGACAAGAGAAAGTTGAGCAGGTGAAGATGGTACAGGCTGCACCGCAGCTTGAACCGTAGATTTTAAGTTGGACTGTAACGCCGGTTGACGTAAAGAAACCGGTTTGCCCTGGGCGAATGAACTAGCAATGACATCACAACGTTCGTTGCCTACATTACCAGCATGGCCTTTGACATGCTCCCATTTTAAAGGTTTCCCCTTAGCTTGCAAGCGGATAGTACTACTCAATTCATCTAAGGTTTCCCAAAGATCTTGGTTGAGTACTGGTTTGCCTGCGGCTGTTTTCCAGCCTCGGCTTTTCCATCCTTTGATCCAGCTTGTGACCCCCTTAATCACATACTCGCTGTCGGTATACAGAGTGCATGGGGTGGTTTGACCCGATCGAACAAAAAACTTCATGGCTTCGATCGCCGCACACATTTCCATCCGATTATTGGTGGTGTCTGGTTCTCTGCCACCAAGTTCAGCTACCGAACCATCGGTGAAATAAGCCACCGCACCCCAGCCACCAGTGCCAGGATTGCCTTTACAAGCACCATCACCGTAGAGACTCTGAATTTCAGCCATTAGCTTTGACCACTAATTTGTTCTTGCATTTGGGCCATGACCGTGTCTACTACCACCTGTGGATCGGTGGTTTCAATGCCCAACTGTTGAGAAATATCTCGCACTAAATCTGGGTCACTTTGTAACATTGCTGCAAATTCTTCAATGCTAATTTCTTGCTGTTCTACGGGAGGCTGTAAAGGGTGTTCGATCATAGCTTCTTCTAGATCGATCGGCTGTAAAAAGCCTGATGGGGGTGGCGGCGGCGCGGCTTTTTTGGGAGTACTGTCCAAACGCAAATCAGCAGGGACTTCGCCAAAAGTGGGGAAATCGTCCTCTGTGTCTACCAAATTCGCCAAGGGCTGACGAGATTTGTACATAGGCTCAGGTAAAACAAGGTCATCTTCTAAGGATTTTGCTGTTGCTGCTTCAAAATCTTTTGCGAAGATTTCTTCGTGCTGTGGCAAATCTAGCGGTAATTCCAGTGGCGGGTTATGGGCGGCAACATCTTTTTGCTCTTCTGGATTAAAGCCACCGCTAAATCCAAAACCTGTGAGGTCATCAGATACTGAGTCCTGCTCAAAGATATCTTCTAGTGAACTATCGGCAACAAAATTCTGATCAGATAACTCTTGGGCGGCCATTTCCTGAGCCATCATTTCGGTCAGATAATCTTCGTCGCTGACGTTGCCGTAAATTTTGCCCAAAATTTGGTGGCCATAGTCGCCCGCTAAGCTGGTGACTTCGCTACAGTCCAAGTCACTAAGCTGAATCATTCGGCGTGCCAGTTCTTCATTGGGAGTGGGGGAATTTACCGCCCGATCGCCAAAGGTATTTATCCAGATTACCCACTGAGATTTGGGGGCGCGCTGCTTAATTTTGCGGAAAAACTCGATCGCCCGAGGCTGCTGCCAGCCATGAGAGACTCCTTCTAGCAACTGCATAAACAAATATTCATAGTCTGGATCGGTGAGTGGTGGTAGATCGGCGCTGGCTGCCAGAGCTTTTTGGGGGGTGGTGCCCACCAGGGATTGCCACCATTTTGAGACTGGCCGCCAAATTCCTTTAAACATTTACCGATATCCTTGAGCTGTAGTAGTACACGGGTTTTATTTTAGTTGAAATGCCCTTAATATAGTAAGCAAGAGTGACCAAATTAAGGACATTGCTGTTAATATTTTGGGCTAAACTTTAAGCCAAAATTTGGGCTAAGATTCGATGGCATCCGGGAGGCATCCCTACAATTTAACTATCCCAAAAGGGGATAACTAGCTACAGGTTCGACTTTAAATATTGATCCCCAGATGAGTTACCTTCCTTTCCATCATAAGTATAGACCGCAGACCTTTGCCGATTTAGTCGGTCAAGAGGCGATTTCGGCGACTCTAACCAATGCCTTACGCTTGGGGAAAGTAGCACCTGCCTATCTGTTTACCGGGCCGCGCGGCACTGGTAAAACTTCTAGCGCCCGGATTTTTGCCAAGTCTCTCAATTGTACCGCGAGTGCAGTACCCACAGCGGAACCCTGTGGTCAGTGCTCGGTCTGTCGATCGATTACTGCTGGCAACGCCATGGATGTAATCGAAATTGATGCCGCCAGTAATACCGGCGTAGACAATATTAGGGAGCTAATTGAACGTGCGCAGTATGCGCCAGTACAGTGCCGGTACAAAGTTTACACCATTGATGAATGCCACATGCTCAGTACGGCGGCCTTTAATTCGCTGCTGAAAACCCTAGAAGAGCCGCCCAATCGGGTGGTATTTATCCTGGCCACCACCGATCCTCAGCGGGTGTTACCCACCATTATTTCGCGCTGCCAAAAATTTGATTACCGGCGGATTCCTTTAGAAGCCATGG
Source organism: Synechococcales cyanobacterium GL140_1_metabinner_5_sub (assembly GCA_025359065.1). Classification (GTDB taxonomy): domain Bacteria; phylum Cyanobacteriota; class Cyanobacteriia; order Cyanobacteriales; family Chamaesiphonaceae; genus JAAFHZ01. The sequence goes on from JANYHM010000040.1 coordinate 63,602, forward strand.
TTGGGCATTTGGATTACATCGCCAAGAATGAGCAGATGTTGATCGATCCCGCTGCCCTACGTTTGGTGGCTCAGATCTCTCAGGGTGGACTGCGGGACGCAGAGAGTTTATTAGATCAGCTCAGTTTAGTGGGCGAACAAGTCACCATTGATCGGGTGTGGGACTTGGTGGGTTCGGTGCCAGAAGGTGATTTATTGGAGATCTGTACGGCCTTGCAGCAGGGAGACTTGACAGCAGTTATTGATCGCTGTCGGCAGTTGTTAGAAAGAGGCAAAGAGCCTTTGACCGTACTGCAAAACTTGACCGGCTTTTATCGAGATTTATCGATCGCCAAAACTGCCCCTCAACGCCCAGACTTGACTAGTCTCACCAATGAAACTTGGCAGCAAGCAGTAGCTTTGGCTGCCCAATTAGACTTAGCTAGTATTTTGAACGGTCAACAAAGGCTGAAAGAAGGAGAAGCCCAACTCAAAGGCAGCAGTCAGCCTTATTTGTGGCTAGAGATTGCGCTGCTCTCGCTGTTGCCTGTGGCTCAATCGAACTCATCAGTCTCTAATCCTTCACCAGCTAAGATCGCCAATAATTCTTCGCCATCTACCAAAGCAGCGGTAATTAGTAGCCAATCAATCCCAGAACCTCAGCTCACTCCGGTTCCTCCGGCAGCCAGTAACCATCAGTTAATTCCAGATGCTCAGGCTTCTCTTTCAGCAAGTAATCATCAGTCAGTTCCAGCACCTCAAATGATGCCGGAGATCGAAGAAGATCCATTGTTTGATGATCTGGAACCTGAGCCTGAACCTCCCTCTGTACCAGTATCCGAAACCTATGATCTACCTAGTATTTGGCAGCAGGTTTTGCAACAGCTCCTACCTTCTGGCAAAGGCTTATTTACGCCCCATGGAGTATTATTGTCGATCGACGCAAACCTGGCAGTTGTAGGGATGAAAAGCGGCACCCTCAGCAAACTAGCAGAAGGCCAAAAACCCCATGTGCAAAAAGCTCTGAGCAATATTTTAGGTCGATCAATTGCCGTAAATATCCAGCTAGCAACTGCCGCGCAGGCCACAAACGTTACACCACCAACTTCTGAGCTATTATCGGTGGCTCCAGTAGCAATATCGCCCACTCCTGTCATTCCACAAGTAACCGCGCTACCTGCTCCGCAAGTGATAAACTCACCGGCTTCCTTGGCACCAGCAAATAATCCAGTCAGCAATAGAGTCGTAGCTGATTTGAATGACGAAATTTTGGAAGAAGTGGAGAATGACTTTGAAGAGGAAGAAACTACCTTACCCTGGGATGAACCAGCGCCATTACCACCGATAGTCGCCAAAGAACCTCAGATGCTTTCCTTGTTTGAGGCAGTGCCACCGTCTGACTCTATCTCAATTCCAGTCATTCCCCCGGCTATCTCACCAGCCCGACCTGAACCCAATCCGAATATTCCTGATAGCTTTACGTTAGAAGAACTCGATGCTGCTGCTCAGAACTTGGCCGATCGATTTGGCGGTGAAGTTGTCGAAGAATACGTCACTCTCTGGGATCTTTGATGCTCCTGCGCACCTCGTTCTATAATGGCCTATCGCCAAATTAGAGCCTTTTTAGCACATGCAATTAGAATTTGTTCCCGTAGAAGATTTTTTCTTCGCCCTCACCCTGGCGGTACGCACCTTAGAAGAAGTAGAACAGCCCAATTTAGCGATCGAAGTTGGTGCTAAATTAGCCGAAAAGTTTGGACAGTCTTCGACGGTCGCTGCTGCTAGCCAAAATAATTACAATTATGTCTTCAAAGTCCATGGTGTGGCTGAAGCTCCAAATTTAGTGGTTTCGGTAGCCGATTGGCAAGATAAACTGCGTTTGGGCAGCGATTATGGCTGGCGGCTCGATGCTGAACGGAAGCCAGTTAAAACACCCGAAAATGTGCGGCGATCGGAGTTCAATCAACAATTAAAAGCACATTTACAGGAATTGTTAGGTGCTTCTATCGCCGAAAATACTAGTGAAGCAATTGATGCTTAATCATCAAAGATAGTCGAAAAAAACTGGTGTCTAATCTTAGACACCAGTCCTAACTGTTACTTGGATCGAGTCAAAATCACAGAGCACCCAAACTGCCCACAGAGAATTATGGGTTAGTAGTGACTTCGGTGAAACGTTCCTTTAAGATGGCCAATTGGTTAGCCCACCGAGGATCTGGTTGGAATGTAGTGTCTCCACCAGTGTAAGTAGCTGGGGTTTTGTTACCGCCACCGCCAGACTTGCTGCCGCCACGACTGCCGCCCTTCTTGGCTCTGTCGCCACCGCCACTGCGTTGACCACCCTCACTTCGTTGGCCTTCGCCACGAGGAGTAACCGGTTTGGCCGAAGATTCTTCTTCTTCGGACTTAGGTAATGCTTTTTCTAATTTAATTGCCAGCTCTTGAAACATCGCGCCATTGTATTTTTCGATGATTTCATCTGCTTGACTTTCATCTTCTACGGTCAGAAAGCCAAAGCCCCGGCATTTACCAGTCTTACGGTCTTTAATTACTTTGGCGGAAACACTTTCGCCCGCTTCAGCAAATACTGCTTGTAGGTCTTGGCGCTCGACATCAGATTTCGGCAAATTGCCAATGTAGAGGCGAATTGACATAGGAATTTTCTCCAAGTTGGTGGTTAGGCAATCCAACTTTACCATGTTGCTTGTTGAGATGCATTATTTTTTCGTATTACAAACTCATCGAGATTTCTAGAATGGAATTTCGTCATCGCTAACTTCAAAAGACTCTACTGGCTTGGCTGGAGCAGCCTTGGTTGCTTTTTGTGCCACTGAGGCTGTTGAGGCCATTGGTGGTGCTGAGGGACTGCTAGCAGGAGTCGCGGCTGGTGACATTGTGGCTCCAGCAGACATCCCCATATCTTCACCGCCAGTGAAAGCATGAATCCGCGAGGCCACGAGCTGGGCACGTTTTTCTTTATAGCCTTCGGGCTTTTCGGTGACGGTCATTTCTAGCCGTCCTTCAATGATCACCCGATCGCCCTGACGATACTTTTCCTTAATCTCCCGCGCCAAGTTGTTCCAGCCTACTACTTTGATTAGAGCTGGCGGATTTTCGGGTTTGCCGTTGGTAAATTGCACAAACATTTCGGCAATCTCCATTTGGTTATCGGAGGTAGAGCGCAGTTCAGGAGCTTGAACAATTTCCGCCATCAAGATACAGCTATTCATAAACTTGCTTTAATAAAAATCAGTAGACAAGTACTATCGTACTCGATCGTGTACCATTCTGGCCACAATTTTAAACTTTTTGATAGAATCTGCTTACCATAACTCTAAGATCGAATCGGGATGATCGGGGTCATGATAGCGATCGCCACCAGTAGTGCTAGTTTGGGTAAAGCCGACCCAGGCCGGAATGGAGAAGCGACGACGAATCTTTTGTGGTCTACGACGCGCTTCTATCCTGCTATCTCGACCCCCTCTCGTAACTGGTCTGTCACTAGGGATAGTATTGCTGCCAGCACCACCTATCACCTCCTCATTAGTTCTATTGCGACTTCCCTGGACATCATCGAGCCGATCTCCTCCTCTTCCGCCACGAACGTTATTGTCTCTGCTGCTGTTGATCGTATTGCTTTGAGTATTCGATTGGGTAGTACCGGTATCACCACGACCCGTACCAGTGATCGGTGCAGTTGGCGCAGAGTCAGACGGAGGCAGAATATTGATTGCTGTTGATGGCTCTACTTCTTTTTCGATGATGGTTGGCTTACTATCGATCAATACTCTCACATCACCCTGGAAGCGATTTTTATCCGCTGCCGACCAAGGCTGAGAGCGGTTGATTTCTGACAAATTGGCACCCACAAAATCAGATTCAGTAATCTTTGCCCCATTTAAATCTGCACCAACTAAGTTAGATCCTTGTAGATCGGTGCCTCGCAAAATGGCATCGTTCAACTGGGCTTTGGCCAAGTTGGCATAGATCAAGCTGGCTTTGACCAAGGTAGCTTTTTGCAGATTGGCTCCCACCAGACTGGTGCCCACTGCCGAAACTTTGGTCAGATTGGCTCCACTCAAATCAGCCCCGGATAAATTTGCGGCGTTGAGTTTTGCCCCCTGGAGTTGGGCATTGCTCAGGTCAATACCAATTAAATTCACCCCGCTCAAGTCACAGCCCTCGCAGCGATTGGTGGTCAAAAGTTTTTTCAAATCACTGGCCGAATCGGCTTGAGCTTTTGCCGCCGGAATGGTCGCTAATACTAAAGCTGCCGTCAAAATTGTCAATAATTTCATTTAAACCTCCCCGATCGTTAGATCGGCAATAGAAAATAGTCTTTGTTTATTGATCGCCTGCAATCTTCTTTGAGCCTCATAAAATTGCTCATAGTATTGCTGTCTACGCTCAGGAGCTGTCGCCGGGTTTTGCCAGAGGGTTAAATAATCACTGCGCTGTTTTTCACAGGCAACTTTTTCTAAACAAGCTGCGGCTGCCTTTATCACCAGTGGCGATCGGAGAATTTCCTGAGCAGTTTGTTCATTCAAGTGGAATAAGTGATTTACTTGACCCATTTCGCGGCTGTGGGTGCCGTGCAGATCTTGCAAATAGGCAATGAGCTGTGGATCAGAATAATCGATCGTCCCTTGTTGACAAGCCTCCACAATTTTTTGCCAAATAAACCGGTGATGGGGTAGACAAAAAATCACATCAGATTCTTCCATCGCTTCAATAATAGTCAACCGATATTCTGGATAATGCAGGTACAGACGCAACAAAACAATTTCGGCTTGCTCTACCAACCGCTGCTGGGGCAACGGTAAAAGATTAATGGGTAGACCCTGAGCCAGATCTTCATTTTCTGGTTCGGCTCGGTTTGGATCGGCGGGTCTACGCACCGATCGCTCTTGACGCTTCAAAGCCGTGTTCAGATTCTCTACCAGCAGCGGAATCTGGCGTACATCATTACCGCTGAGCAACTGAGCCGTTTTTTGTAAGTAGTAAGTGCGGGTGGTGGGGTCAGTAATTTGGTGTAACAATTTGACACTTTCGCCCACCGCCTGCTGGTAGCCCTGAGCATCTTGCAAATTAACTCCCGACACCGCTCGATCAAGCTGCCAATCTAACCACAACGGCGCTTGAATTAGTAACTCCTGATAGGCAGCGCTGCTGTTTTCGATCAAAAACTCATCGGCATCTTTACCTGCCGGTAAATTTAAAACCCGGAGCTGAATCTGGCCTTGATATGCTAAATCAGCAACTTCTTCGATCGCCTTTTCAGTAGCCAGCCTCCCGGCTCGATCGGCATCGAAGTTTAGAATAATTTGATTAGAAGGAGTCAGCTTTAGCAACTGCTTGATCTGATAATTGCTCAGCGCCGTGCCCAAAGAAGCTACCGCCTCAGTGATGCCTGCTGCATGTAAAGCGATCACATCAAAATATCCTTCTACTACCACCGCTCGATCGGTTTGCTTAATGCCTGCTGCTGCCCGATCTAGACCATATAAGGTCTTCCCTTTGTCAAACAAGGGTGTCTCAGGAGAATTTAGATACTTAGGCTGCTCATCGCCCAAGCTACGGCCACCAAAGCCAATAACTTGCCCCCGGCTGTCAAAGATTGGCAACATTAACCGGTTCCGAAATCGATCGAAATACCCCGTACCTTCTTTGCGGGGAATAATTAATCCAGCCAGTTCTACCAACTTGGCCGGAAATTTCTTGGCCTCGGTCAAATACTTAGCTAAAACTTCCCAGCTATCGGGAGAATAGCCAATCTGAAAGCTGCGAATGGTTTCTATACTGAGCTGGCGAGCCTGCAAATAGGCCAGCGCGGCCTGACCAATGGGCTGCTGAAGAGCGTGCTGATAAAAATTCGCCGCCACCGCCACAATTTCTAATAGCTGCTCTCGCTCAGTGAGCTGGCGCTGTAGCTCCTGGCGTTTTTCTGGGGCGAGGGTGCGTACCGAAACCTGGTACTGTCCAGCCAAATCTAAGATCACTTCGCTAAACGATCGCTTGTTAACCTCCATCAAAAACTTGACGGCATTGCCCCCAGCCTGACAACCAAAGCAATAATACATTTGCTTGCTAGGGCTGACCGTAAAACTCGGCGATCGCTCTTGATGAAAGGGACACAGCCCTTGAAAATCGCGTCCCTGCTTTTTGAGTACTACATAAGAGGAAACTATTTCATAAATATCGGCTTTGGCTTTAACTTCTTTGATCGTGTCAGGATGCAGGGAAGGAACTTCCATACAATTTTCAACTCTTTGCTACTTTAAGGAATGACCGTGGCATACTAATAAAGAATAACAGGCTCTCTGCTTTCGTCATCTTCGGATCATCCGCCAACCTCCAGATTCAGGTCTATGTTTGTTTGTCCCCAGTGCAGCTCCCAAAACCCCATCGACCACCGCTTTTGCCAGCAATGTGGTTTCCAGTTAGTTCAAAAATTGGCTGTAGTCGAAGAGTTAGCCGATGCAACAGGCCAACCTACCAATCCGCAGGTCGATGAACCAGAGCCATCGGTACCGCCGACTTTGGCTCTAGATAGTAATTCTCGCTATCGAATTGTTTCCTCTGCTCCGGCAATGCTAGATACCAAATTAGTGCAAGTACTAGATGCCCATCCGAAGCAACCTTCCGCGCTGCAAGAATTTATGGCACAGCAGCCGCCGATCGACAGCAAAGCATATCTGGGTAAAACTCCCAGTGACTATCCAGAATGGGAGCTTTGGGAACGGGGCGGAATTAATCCTGCTGCTCGCCCGTATTTAGCCCTGCAACCTGCATTGAGCAGCATTCCTCAGCTTTGTGATGCCTGGAAAGACCAGCGTCGCAGTGTTTTAGTGCTAAATGCACCTACCACTCATCAACAATTGACCACGATCTGCCAAGACGACCAGTTGCCCCGCAAAGAGCTGCAAGGCTGGCTAGAAGAAATGTTGCAGCTTTGGAGCTACCTCAAACCCTGGTCTGTGCGTTCGAGCTTGTTAGATCTAAATAATTTGTATCTGAACGCCGATCGACAGCTTTATCTTCGCTGCTTGATTAATGAACCTAGTGAGCAACCCCCCACTCCCAACGACCTAGCGAAGATTTGGCAGCAGCTTGGTCACAGTCAAGATCTAGGTTGGCAACAATCACTCACAGAACTTATTGCTACCGAAAATCTCACTGTTGATAACCTGCATCACGGACTCAGCCAGCTTTCAGCTACTGCTGCTACCGAGATTGCTGAAGCTTTTGAACCCACTACTTCGCTGTTTTTGGCTCCTCGTTTATTAGGCGTAGAAGCTGCTGCCGCTACAGATGTCGGTAGACAGCGCGATCACAACGAAGATTATTACAGCATTGATAGCAGCTTTACTCAATGCCAAAGCCCCGAAATCCAAACCACTACTGGTCGAGGATTATATATTTTGTGCGATGGCATGGGTGGCCATGCCGCTGGTGAAGTTGCTAGCAAAATGACGACTGAGAAGCTAAAAGAGTATTGGGAAAGCCATTGGTGCGACGATGTTTTGCCCAGCGAAGAAGAAATCATCGCGGCGATTCACTATGCCAACCAAGCCCTATTTGAAATAAATCAAGGAAATTCTTCTTCTGGTAGCGGCCGGATGGGCACCACGCTAGTAATGGTGATGCTTCAAGATAACCAGGTGGCGATCGCCCATGTAGGGGACTCCCGCTGTTATTTACTCGAAGCCAGCAGTCAGCCAGTGCAAATTACCCTGGATCATGAAGTTGGTCAAAGAGAAATGCTGCGAGGCGTAGAGCCAGAAATCGCCTATGGTCGCCCTGATGCTTATCAGCTTACCCAGGCGATCGGTCCCCGTGACCAGTCGGTTATTTCGCCTGACGTGCAAATTTTTAGCCTGCGTGAAGATACGCTGATTCTGATCGCTTCCGATGGTTTGACCGATCGAGATTTGGTCGAAGAAAATGGTGAAGCGCTGCTGCGACCATTGGTTAATCGGCAAATTTCCCTGCACCAAGGAGTGAAGCAACTAGTTGAGTTTGCCAATGGCTACAATGGTCACGACAACATTACGGCGATCGCTGTGCGCATTCAGATTGGGAAATAAGTTGCCCAGTAATAAGTGATCTAGCTAAGAGACCCGGCAATGTTAATTCTTTCTCTATTTGATGCTACTGGTAAGACCTTTATAAAGAGTTGGCAGTTTGATCAATCTAGCCATATTCGGATTGGCCGCGACCCAGAAAATCAGGTGGTGATTAATGACCCGTTGGTCTCGCGCTTCCATGCTGATCTGCAAGCCAATAGCCAATGGCAACTAATCAGTCATGGCACCAACGGTACTTTTGTAAATGGCCAGAAGGTCGATCGAGCAACTTTGGTGAGTGGCAATATGCTGCAATTAGGCAGCGGTGGACCGATCCTGCGTTTTGAGGTGATTGGGGCAATTTACTGTCAGCATCAGGGCAACACCCCCGATCGACTATTTTGCATGCACTGTGGACAGCCAATTTTGGTGGTTAAAACTATCCGAGACTACCAAATTCTTAAGCCTTTGGGTCAAGGGGGAATGGGCAGCACCTATTTGGCTTGGAATCAGCAAAGAATGCTGGTATTGAAAGAAATGAATGCCGAGGTGGCTAACAATACCAAAGCTCAAGAGCTGTTTGAGCGGGAAGCAAAGATTTTAAGTACTTTGCAGCATTCGGGCATTCCCCGCTATCAAGATTTTTTTGCTGAGGCGGGCAAACGCTATTTGGCAATGGATTTGGTGCATGGCCAAGACTTGGAGCGCTACATTATTAACAAAGGACCCGTAACTATCCAGCAGGCGATCGAATGGATGCTGCAACTCTGTGAAATTTTGACCTATATTCACAGCCAACGATCACCATTGATTCATCGAGATGTAAAGCCAGCCAATTTGTTGGTGAGCAATGTAGGACAACAGATTTTTTTGATTGATTTTGGAGCGGTAAAAGAAAGCGGCTCCGCAGGCAGTACCCGCATTGGTGCCCCAGACTATATGGCTCCCGAACAAAATCAGGGTAAGCCAGTGACCCAGTCTGATATTTATGCGTTGGGGCCAACTATCTTATTTTTGGTAACTGGGGAAAATCCCAGTAAGTATTTAACGCTGACGGCCAAGGGCTATGAGTTTTCGGTAAAGAATGTGCCCACTATTACGCCCAAGTTGGCCGATGTGATTCACAAAATGTCTGCTGATCGAGCTAGTGAACGCTATGCTACCGCTGCCGAAGCAGCGATCGCGCTCAAGAGCTGTTTGTAAGTCTAAAATTTTTTACCAAGTTGATATTCAAGCTTTGTAAACAATTAGTTTCTAAATATTTTGTAGTGTTATTCTAAATATAGACATCAGCCAGCAGAGAAAACTGGTTTTCACCCCCCGAGCCGAAACTAGATGTCAGCCAGGTTTTAGGTTCTACGCAATCACCCGAGCAAAGCAACCAGATGGCTTTACACCTTATTTTATTGAGGATGTCAGCCAAAGTAAAAATCACTAAAATCTCTGTTCGGCCTGCGATTTACAACGTTAGAGATCTATATTCTTCTTGATTACACCTAAACTATTGAAATTTCTACAGAAGAAATGAGCCTAGAACCCTTCTAGGCTCATTTCTTTTGGCATTTAGGTTAGATGTTTTACTCTGAAGGGGATGATCTATGGGAAGATTGCCATAACTGTCGCCCGCTTCTTTCCATGGAATGTCCTTACTGCCAATTTATCGACAGCCGCGTTTTAGAGTCTCGATCGACAGAAAGCGGCCAAAGCATTCGTCGTCGCCGAGAATGCCTCAAGTGCAAACATCGCTTTACTACTTATGAGCGCTTAGAATTTGTGCCAGTTACTGTGATTAAGCGCAATGAAGAGCGCGAATACTTCGATCGATCTAAGCTACTGCGTGGCATGGTACATGCTTGTCAAAAAACTGGTCTGTTGACTGATACCTTAGAGCGAATTGTTGATGAAATCGAAGCTCAGCTTCAATCGCGCACTCGTCGGGAAGTTACCACTACCGAAATTGGGGACTTAGTATTAGAACAGCTTAAACCGCTCAATGAAGTAGCCTATATTCGCTTTGCTTCGGTTTATCGCCAGTTTCAGGGAATTAACGATTTTGTAAATACCCTCAGTCAATTTCAGGGTAATCATCATTAACCCTGGTACCAAGCTGAACCATTAGTCTTAAAGGCTAAAAAAACTCACCATAAAAAGCTTTGAGCTATTGATCGACCTTGTAACCCGGTTATAACGCTAGCCACCCTGATTCTTTCCCCGTAACAAATTAGTCAACACTACCTCTAACCTCTCCTTAAATGCCATAAAACTGGGTATATCAACAAGGCGATCGCCCTCGATCTTCCCATCATCAATTTTATTGTTCAGCAGCTCGCGGGTAGCTGGTTCCCCCAGATAAGTCTCAAGCTGACTCTTCAACGAATTCGGCGAGGCATCATTCCCTGACTCATCCTCCAACTTTTGACAATCTCGATAGCCATTCTTTGCTGCCAGCGTTCCTGCCAATAAAGCCAGTGCCCGAGCATTGTTGTAGAAATAGCGCGTTTCACTCGGTTGTTTTTTCCCTTTGCGAGAGCGTGATTTCATTTGTTTTGCACGAGCTACCAATTCTGCCTTTGAGAACAATGTTAGGGCTTGATAGTCAATTAAGGAGTAGGTCAGCCGTCCATCCATTTCCCGCAGGACTAACTTGGTAATCGGGCCAAGGTGTTCAAGATCAACCCCAACATCTGATGCACCTTCTCCGCTCAATACTAGATGCATCAAGCCTCTCCCAAAATTTCTGCATTCAGTTGGGTTAACAGCGTATCTTCATACACTTCGCCCGCACCCATCACCGTTAACTTTTCTCGCATTCTGGGGATATCAAACAGTCTTTTGGCCTGCGTCGCCCCCAGAGGCGTTTTATAGATGTAAATAATCCCCTCGATCGCTACCTCATCCTCCAGATAATTCAAGACCATCGGACTATGAGTCGTGATTAACACCTGCGGAGCGGCCTCCACCAAGTCATCCACCAAAAACTCGATCAGCTCCGGATTAATACCATTTTCGATTTCATCCAACAACAAAAAACTTTGATCCTTAGAAAGCTGCGCACAAACCGCCAACATTCGCAGAAAACCATCGGCCACATGGCGAGCCTCAGTCTTGATGATCGTCTCACCAAATTGTTCTTGAACAGCAAGACTTTTCCAGCCAGAACGTAGCGACGATATGTTGATGTCATTGAACTGTGGATAAATTCTAGCTAGCTTTTCTTGAATAACAACTCGTTTTGACTCGCCCAGTTCATGTAAAAAAGCAGATAACTTTTCACCACCTAAACCCAAACTATTATCCGCATTTCTCGTTTTTTGCCTGAGTAATTCAGGAGCTAAAAGATCTAGGGCATGTAGATCAAAAAAGAATCTTTTCAATTCGAGTAATTCTTCTGGTAACTGAGATTCCTTGATCTGAGCCAATACAGATCCTTGGTAATCAAATGGAATGTCTCCCGACAATATAGTCCTATCATTCTTCCGATCAAAAACAAAATATCCCCCATCATGTACTTTCAACAAGGAAGATTTCTCGGTCATAATACCATTAGTTTCTACAATATGAATGAGTTCGGAAGTGCATCGTAGAGCTTGACGATTGAAGCTTACAAACCATGTCAACTCAGCATTATAGCCAAACATGCTGTTACGACTATGACAAGCAAACGAAATCTCAAACTTAATATTCTGCTTGCGAGTTAATTTTGAATTTATATCAGAAGGATTCCATTGCCGTTTTTTTAGCCAATCACTCAGATCACCTCTAAATTGTTGAGACAAGAAATCAAAAAACTGTAACACTGTGGACTTGCCAGAACCGTTTAGCCCAATCAAACAATTGAATTTAGCTAGTGGCAATTCAAAATCAACTAAAGACTTAAAATTGTCAACCTTAATAGATTTAATTTGCATACTCAATCCTTACTCAAATATAGCCCCTTTGATTTACCCGATAATATCCTACAATTCCTTGCAGGTGAACATTCATCATCACTACCATCAAGACTATCTGCCAAAGCTCGAAACTGCAAGCCCCCCCAACACATGTTACTAGTCAAGGCATTCCAATCCGATTGATCTCCTAAGTTGCACGAAAAATAAGCATTTTTTCTCAGACTAATTTTGTTGATCGATTCGATTTCTGACCATGAAGCAGAACATGGACTATACTATATATCCAGTTTCTCCAGCACGTTCTAACATGGTCACAGCATCTCCTAGCGGCACCAAATACGAGGCAGTCATTGGCCTCGAAACCCATTGCCAACTGAGCACCGCAACCAAAATATTTTGCAACTGCTCCACCAAATTTGGCCAGAACCCCAACCACAACGTCTGTCCTATTTGTTTGGGGATGCCTGGAGTTTTGCCGGTACTCAACGAAAAAGTTTTAGAATTTGCCGTCAAAGCTGGTCTAGCCTTGAATGCTACCATTGCGCCTTACAGCAAGTTCGATCGTAAGCAATACTTCTATCCCGATCTACCTAAGAATTACCAAATCACTCAGTCTGACCTGCCGATCGGTGAACATGGCTGGTTAGAGATTGCCCCTTTAAATGAAGAAGGCAAACCGGTGCGTAAGCGCATCGGCATCACTCGGCTGCACATGGAAGAAGATGCAGGCAAGTTGGTACATGCAGGCAGCGATCGACTAGCTGGCTCTACATATTCCTTGGTAGACTACAACCGTACCGGTGTGCCACTGGTAGAAATCGTTTCAGAGCCAGACCTGCGCAGTGGTTTAGAAGCTGCCGAATACGCCCAGGAGCTGCGCCGGATTATTCGTTATCTGGGCGTTGGCGACGGCAACATGCAGGAAGGCTCCCTGCGCTGTGATGTGAATATTTCGGTGCGCCCAGTGGGACGCGAGGAATTTGGGGTGAAGGTCGAGATCAAAAACATGAACTCTTTTAGTGCCATTGCCAAGGCGATCGATTACGAAATTGAGCGTCAAATTGCAGCGGTAGAAGCTGGCGAAACTATTCTGCAAGAAACCCGCCTGTGGGAAGAAGGCACTCAGCGCACCATTAGTATGCGGACAAAAGAGGGAGCCAGTGATTATCGCTATTTCCCCGAGCCAGATTTAACGGCGATTGTAGTGGGTGATGCCCGGTTGACGGCTTGGAAAGGCAGTTTGCCAGAGTTGCCTGCTCAGAAGCGATCGCGCTATGAAACCGAGTATGGTTTGTCTCCTTATGATGCGCGGGTGTTGACGGATGATCGGGATGTAGCGCTGTACCTAGAGCAATCAATCCAAGCCGGAGCCGATGCCAAACAGGCTGCTAACTGGGTGATGGGTGATATTACTTCCCATTTAAAGACCCAAAAAATTAGCGTTAACGATATTCCCTTTAAGCCCGAAAATCTGGCTGAATTAGTGTGTTTGATTAGTAAGGGGACAATTAATGGCAAAATCGCCAAGGAGATTTTACCAGAGCTGCTAGAAAAAGGTGGCTCGGTGCAGGCTCTGGTGGCAAGTAAAGGAATGACTTCGCTGTCTGACCCAGCGGCGATCAGCAAGCTCATTGACGAAATTATTGCTGCTAACCCCACAGAGTTGGAACAGTATCGGGGCGGTAAGACTAAGTTGCTGGGCTTTTTTGTAGGCCAAGTAATGAAGCAATCTGGTGGTCGCGCTGAACCGAAGCTGACCAATAAGATCTTGGCTGAAAAGCTGAATGGTTAACCCGATGGATAACTTAGAGCTACTGGTGTTTGACCTAGATGGGGTGATTACCAGCGAGCAAAAATATTGGAACACTGCCCGTTTGACAGTTTGGGAAATGCTTTGTCAGCCGCATTATTTGGGGTTGGCAGAGCATTTTGGTAGTGGTTTGACCAATCCTGATCTGGTATTGGAGCAGGGTGAAGCGGTGATTGACACCGACTTTATTACTGAGCTAAAAAATCGCGCAGTGAATTCTAATTGGGATTTAACTTTTTTTGTGGTGTCACTACAAATAGTGGCGATTTTAGCCCAGATGAATCCGGTAGATTTGCTCGTTGTGCAAGAAGAGGAGAATTTGATTGAGCAACTAGAAGCAATTGGCTATCTCTGCAAAAAACAAACCATTGACCAAAATCATAGTCAGCAGATCATCCAAAAATTCTGGCAGGAGTCCACCGACTTCAAAGGCACTGCTGTTCAAGACTATGTGCCGATCTTCGCCCAGAAAATCTTAGGTCAAAACCTAGAACTTTTTCGGAGTCACAGCGAGCTTTGGCAACTCTGCTATAAGAATTTCCAGGCTTGGTATGAAGGACAACAGGGCTATCAGCTACCCGATGATGAGACTGTTTTGCCGGTGGTAGAGATTAAGCGGGTGCTTGGGAAACTGGCGCAGCACTATAAATTGGCGATCGCTACTGGTCGTCCGCGCAACGAAACTATAGAACCTTTGACTAAGCTGGGGTTAATTGAATATTTTGATGCTCAGCTAATCGTGACCTACGATGAAGTTTTGGAGGCGGAGAAGTTGGTGGATATCAAGCTGGGTAAACCCCATCCATTTATTGTATTGAAAGCGATTTACCCCGATCAGACAGATGCAGAGTTGATTCAGTTATCCGAGAATTTTCATCCTCGGGTGGCCTACATTGGGGATGCAGCCAGTGATGTCGCCGCAGCAAAAGCGGCGGGTTGTTGGTCGATCGGTGTCCTTACTGGCTTCGGCACTGATTTGGAATATAAGAGAAAGCTCTTAGAAAAAATTGGCTGTGATTATATAGTAGCTAATGTTGCTGCTTTACTAGATTTACTATAAACAACTATAGAAATAGAATGTAGGGTGGGCACTGCCCATGTTCGTTGATTTATGTGAACTCAATGGGTTCTATAATGAATTCAGCAGGCTAAGGGGTTGCCTCCTTCTACATCTTTAACTGTAAAAGTCCTTAGCAATCCCCTTCTCTGCTAGCTCTTCAACTACGTTAAGATATTGATTCACTCATGTGTGGATTGGCAGTATTGACATAACTACACTTAAAAATTATGAGTACAGCTTGGATTGCGCTAATTTGTGCAGGAATTGCCGAAATTGGCTGGCCTGTGGGACTCAAGATTTCTCAGCAACCCGGAAAAATAGTTCCTGGTGTCGTCACTGCCATTATTTCTTTGGTTTTTAGTGGTGGTCTGCTCTGGTTCGCTCAAAAAGAAATTCCGATCAGTACATCTTACGCTGTTTGGACGGGCATTGGCGCAGCCGGAACATTCTTGATTGGAGTATTCTATTTTGGTGATGCCACTAACGTCTTGCGATATGTGGCGGTGGGCTTAATTATCGGCGGAGTCATTTTACTCAAAGCCGCTTAGACAATCTGGGATTCTTGTTTCTCCTGATTGATAACAAACTGAAGGCGATCGATTACTCCTTAGAGTGCTAAAATGAACGACTTGTTCGAGCAAAGCTTAGGAGAAAAGATCGTGGCGCGGATGTATTATGATGCCGATGCTAATTTAGACCTGTTCAAAGGTAAAACCGTTGCCATTATTGGCTATGGTTCCCAAGGACATGCCCATGCACTCAACCTGAAGGACAGTGGCGTAAACGTCGTGATTGGCCTATACGCAGGCAGCAAATCTGCTAGCAAAGCTGAAGCCGAAGGATTGACCGTAAAAACCGTGGCCGAAGCCGCCAAAGCAGCCGACTTCATTATGATCTTGTTGCCCGATGAAGTGCAGCGCACCATTTACGAAAACGAAATCAAGCCCCACCTAACTGCCGGTAAAGTCTTAGCTTTTGCCCACGGCTTTAACATTCACTTCGGTCAAGTTGTCCCGCCTGCCGACGTAGACGTAGTAATGGTGGCTCCTAAAGGCCCCGGTCACTTAGTACGACGCACATACCAACAGGGTCAGGGTGTACCTGCTCTATTTGCCGTTTATCAAGATGCTACTGGCCAAGCCCGCGATCGAGCAATGGCTTATGCCAAAGGCGTAGGCGGCACTCGGGCTGGTGTATTAGAAACTACTTTTAGAGAAGAAACCGAAACCGACTTGTTCGGTGAGCAGGCCGTGCTCTGCGGCGGCTTGAGCGCTCTGATTAAGGCTGGTTTTGAGACTTTAGTAGAAGCTGGCTATCAGCCTGAGCTTGCTTACTTTGAGTGTCTGCATGAAGTGAAGCTAATTGTAGATTTAGTCGTAGAAGGTGGCTTGGCTACCATGCGCGACAGTATTTCTAACACTGCGGAATACGGTGACTATACTCGCGGTCCCCGCATTGTGACTGCCGAAACCAAGGCCGAAATGAAACGGGTACTGCAAGAAATTCAATCTGGCCAATTCGCCCGCGAATTTGTGTTAGAGAAACAGGCTGGCAATCCTGGTTTCACCGCCATGCGTCGGAACGAAGCCGAACACCAAATCGAGACTGTAGGTAAAGACCTACGGGCGATGTTTAGCTGGTTGAAAAAAGCTTAAAAGCGTTTGCCGAGGGGGACTATTCCCCCTAGCACCAATCCGCCCACGGCAAAACCAGTGAGTGCCAGCCCCAGTTTAACTGGTGGGAAATCCCACAGCAAAAACTTAAAGGAAACCACCGTCAAATTTTGAGCTGTAACAATAGCGATCGCTAATACCGCTGCCCCGATCGTCAGCAAAATCAACCATTGAATCGATCGACTTAAAAAAGACATCGCGTTATACTTCCTAATAAATCTGTTGGGAAACCCATATCCCAATCCTAACCTTTATCGTCGCCCCCTAAAATTCATTATGACCGTCAAACCAGAATGGCTGCGGGTGAAAGCGCCCCAAATGGAGCGGGTGGGCAAAGTCAAAGATATTCTCCGTGATCTGCATCTCAATACGGTCTGTGAAGAAGCTTCTTGTCCCAATATTGGTGAATGTTTTCAAGCAGGCACCGCCACCTTTTTAATTATGGGGCCAGGCTGTACGCGAGCTTGCCCTTACTGCGATATCGATTTTAACAAAAAGCCCCCCGAGCTAGATCCGGCAGAACCTCATCAATTAGCTTTAGCAGTACAAAGATTGCAGCTCAATCATGTGGTGATCACTTCGGTAAACCGAGATGATTTAGAAGACGGTGGCGCGATGCAGTTCTTGCGCTGCATTGGTGCGGTGCGCGCCTTGTCGCCAAAAACCACGATCGAAGTTTTGATTCCCGACATGTGTGGTAACTGGGCAGCCTTAGAAGTTATTCTGCGGGCAGAGCCAGAGGTGCTAAATCACAACACCGAAACTGTGCCCCGGTTGTATCGGAAGGTTAGACCTCAAGGTAGCTATCTGCGTAGCTTAGAAGTAATCAGTAAAACCCACCAACTGGCTCCCAATGTTTACACTAAATCGGGCATTATGGTGGGCTTAGGCGAATCTGATGCCGAAGTGCGCCAAACAATGCGCGATCTGCGTGAGGCTCACTGCGATATTTTAACCATCGGCCAATATTTGCAGCCTTCACCGCAGCATTTGCAACTAGTAGAATTTGTGACTCCTGAGAGATTTGCGAGCTGGAAAGAATTTGGCGAGTTGATCGGCTTTTTGCAAGTTGTCTCTTCGCCTCTAACTCGTAGCTCTTATCATGCAGAGCAAGTACGAGAATTAATGAGCAAAAATCCCCGTTGAGTTTAGTTCAGCTCACTTCAAAGTTTACGTAAGAACAAAAGATTTTGAGAATGACTAGTTCAGACTGCCGTTGGTATGTCTGCAACCTTTTTTAAAACTTTTCAGTGGGTCATCACGCGGGGTATAGACAAAGCACAAGGAGGCCACGGGGGTGCCCAGCCAAAAGAATTAACTTTGAACGTTCTTTTGATTTTTGATGAGTCTCGATCGGAACCGCAGACACTTTTGAATTGCCAGTTTATCTAATATGGCTTCTGGAGAAATTCTTGGTTTTTTCAGTGTGCCCGATTGTTGGTAAATAATCTCGTACAAACGGCTCTCGCCCCAATCGTCGCACAACAGCTCTAGAAATTGGTCTGGGTGAATTGCTTCAATATTGTAAGCAAGCAATGATTTCGGAGGGAAATCTTTGAGATTGAAGGTCACAATGTATTGTGCTTGGCTAGCGATCGCAGTTGCGGCAACGTGGCGATCTGTTTCGGCATTTGTCATGGTTGCAACAATTTCTGATGGAGCATCAAAAAAATTGTCGGGGAAGGCGTTTTGAATTTGTTGTTGATAATATGCTTCTTTCTCTGGTTTCAATCTACCTTTGAGCACCATATTTCGGGTGGCATCGGCTACGATTTTGTGAGAGAGAACTATTTGATAGAGATTTGCTTCTGCGGCTCTGAGTAGGGTGTCGCACAAGGGCATCCCAAAAATTATGCAGGAATCGATGACGGCTGTAATCATTTATTTGCGATCTCAGTCATACATTCCTGGATGTATTCGTCTTCGTAGAATCCTTCGGCTTGCAAGAATTCTGAGAATTGATCGAGTTTGCTGGTTTTGGTGGCGGGCGTGTTTGTAGAGTTAGAGAGGCTGGTGAGAAAGTGTAGGGTTTTTGCTAGTACTTCATCGGGGGCGGCTTCGATGGCTGCTAAGAGTTGTTGTTTGATGGGTGACATAGACTTCTCATCCGTGGGAGTTGAATAATCTTATTTTGGCATACTCTCTGGCTGGTAGTCGTCTCAACCGTTGGCGTTAGCCTCTTGATCGATCCTAGCAAGATCTGCTTTGGCTCCAAGTTGGGTATATGGCTCATGAGCATGATCGAAATACTCCTGAGCCTTGCTGGGTTCACCCTTGGCATGATAAATCCTCGCCAAAACCCAATTAACTTCCGCCAACATATCGGGCATCTGGAGTTCTTCAAATACGAGGAGTGCTTTTATCAGCCATGTTTCCGCTGCTTCGAGATTGCCTCGCTCTAGCTCATTCTCACCCAGACTGCCCCAAGAAGTTGCCATCCCCGCCCGATCGCCTAATTCAGTTTGCACTGCGAGGGATTGATTGAAGAGAGCTTCAGCCTTGTCGTAGGCACCCCGTTTGCGGGCGATATCTCCCAGTAAACCGAGTGATGTACCAATTCCACCCAAATTATCTGCTGCTTCGGCATGAGCCAGAGATTTTTGGAACCATTTTTCTGCTCCATCCCAGTCGCCCGTATCTCGACAAATGCCGCCGAGAAATTGGACGCAAATGCGATAGTAGATACCTTCAGCGTGGGGCAACATGCGATCGCACCACTCCTTGCACAATCTCCAGTAACCCCACCTTTGCAGCTTACCGATAATATTCCCAAGCATCATTTCGATGACAGGCTGATACGATCCCAATTGCCAGTAAAAATACAACTCCTCCAACACCAGCCGCAGATCGTTGATATTTGTCAATTCCTCTGGCAGATCGAACGAGCCATAAAATCTCGCAGTACGACTTGATCGACGAATGCAGGTAGCGATCGATCTTCAAGAGTTCCCAAAATCAGCAACCCCAAGTTTTAATCATTGGGTGAGCGCCGTAGCAACCAACGTCGAGATAGAATGAGACTTTGTTATCGAGAAGCCGAGATATGTTGCTGCCTTCTACAATTATTGGTGCTGGGGCTTGGGGTAATGCTTTGGCTGGACTGGTGCGATCTCCGGTGCAAGTGTGGTCGCGCAGTTCTGCGCTTTCTCTAGATGCGGCAGTGACGGGTAGTGAGTTGGTGATATCGGCGGTTTCGATGGCTGGGGTTAATGAAGTAGTCAATCAACTACAAAACATTATTACCCCAGAGCAAATTATTGTTACCACTACTAAAGGTCTGGATTTAGCGACCAATTTAACCCCTTCCCAGATTTGGACAGCGGCATTTCCCCACAACTCAGTGGTGGTGCTCTCGGGACCAAACCTTTCCGCAGAGATTCAGCGGGGTTTACCGGCAGCTACAGTAGTGGCGAGTCATGATTTCAATGCGGCCAAAAAAGTCCAAGCAGCTTTTTCTTCTAGTCAATTTCGGGTCTATACCAACGATGATCCTATAGGGGTAGAGCTAGGTGGTACGGTGAAGAATGTGATGGCGATCGCGGCTGGTACCTGTGATGGTTTGGGTTTAGGCAGCAATGCTAAAGCTGGCTTGTTAACTAGAGGACTGGCCGAAATTGTCAGAATTGGTACTCATTGGGGCGCAAACCCCGAAACATTTTATGGGCTTTCGGGTTTGGGTGATTTGTTGGCAACTTGTAGTAGTAGCCTCAGTCGTAATTATCAGGTGGGTTATGGTTTGGCGACTGGTCAATCGCTCTCTGAGATCTTGACACAACTAGAAGGTACTGCTGAGGGGGTAAATACCACTAAAGTATTGATGCAAATTGCGCGCCAAAATCAAGTGGAGTTGCCAATTACTACCATGGTCGATCGGGCATTACAAGGTCAAATTACCCCGGCGGAAGCTTTGACGGCTTTAATGCTACGAGACAATCGCCCTGAGTAAATCACCTTGTATTTTGAGTCTACGGATTCAAGGCAGGGCTACTCAACAAATTATCTCGATTTGAAAGCAAATCAAATCAATCTTGATCAATGCGCCTTAGAACTGACGGATAGAAGCTCTAAGCTGGTAAACCATTGCCGAGAGTGTCAGAATGGAATCATTGCAATTTTTTCAGAAATTATGTCCCGCGTTTCACCTTGTCCAGTACCCAAAGAACAACAGCCTATCAATGAATACCAAGATCTGCAATCATCTTGGTTTTTTGGCTGGGGAAAACTTGATCGATCGATATATGGGTTAAAGCTATTCAGAATTTGGCTGTTTGGCTTGATTATCACCATGCCGATCTCCAACGTCAGCTTTGAATGGCAGCGCCAACCGCTTTACTTTGCCCTAGCTGGCATGGGCGGCGCACTGTTCTTTGTAGCTCTCGCCGTTGCCTACTTATACAGTGGCTGGTCACACGTGGAACGCCGCCTGCGCTCCGAAAGCGTCGTATACGAAGAATCTGGCTGGTATGATGGTCAAACCTGGATAAAGACCGTCGAAATCTTAGCCCGCGATCGACTGCTGGCTATCCACGAAGTAGCACCCGTGATGCGCCGGATCAAACTCACCTTTTTGGCGTTGCTGGGCACAGTGTCGATCGGCAGTCTCATTTGGCAAATAGGTGGTTTAGGATGACCAGCAGCAAAGCTAATTTATGGCAGTCCAAGCCCTGGTGGTGCCAACCCTGGACAATTATTTTAACTGGGACACTCATTGTGTCTGGCAGTTGGTTGCTTTTACATACTCTGTGGATTACCCTGCCGATCGGGGTCTTGATTGGATTCTGGTGGCTGTATTTTTTGGTATTGGTGCCACGAATGTTAGAGCAAATAGCCACTGATCAAAATAGCAGCTCCAAAACCAATTAACTTTTTCAGACATTGCGGTAAACTGCACAAGTTCCCTAACTCAGAAAATAAATTCATGGGTGAAAATAGCCAGTTAGTACTTGCTGGGGTACTACTCAGCCTCATTGTGATTCACTTAGCTAGCAAAGTGGGCGGCGAAATTTGCGTGCGTCTCAACTTGCCCCCAGTTTTGGGTGAACTGCTCGGAGGCGTAATTGTGGGAGTTTCTGCCCTGCGGTTGATTATTTTTCCGGGTGGCGAACTCGATGCTAGTGCTTCCTTGGTGATCAACCTGCTGCAAAACACTGCTGGACTAGCACCCGAGGCCGCCACTAGCGTATTCGATCGACAGTCGGAAGCCATCTCGGTGCTATCAGAAATTGGCGTAATCATTCTGCTGTTTGAAATCGGTCTAGAATCGAGCCTCACTGAGTTACTAAAAGTCGGCACCCAAGCCGCCATGGTGGCCATCGTCGGCGTGATAGCTCCTTTTGCCGCTGGAGTTTTGGGGATGATTTATATTTTTCATGCACCCCCGATCGCCGCAATTTTTGCTGCTGCTGCCCTGACCGCCACCAGCATCGGCATCACTGCCAAAGTACTCTCTCAACTTGGTCGGATCAACACCCCCGAAGGCCAAATTATCATCGGGGCGGCGATCTTAGACGATATCTTGGGTCTAATCGTCTTAGCCGTAGTGTCTGGCCTGGGTCAAACCGGCAAAGTCGATGTGGGCGGTATTTTTTATCTGATCATCACAGCCAGTGCTTTCTTGGTCGGTTCAATCTTCATTGGGCGGGCATTAACTCCTTTGTTGGCTAAAATAGTAGATACCCTGCAAACCAGGGGACAGTTGATTGTGGTGTCGCTGATTTTTGCTTTTAGTTTGGCCTATGTGGCAACTGCCATTCATTTGGAAGGTATTTTAGGATCTTTTGCTGCTGGTTTGGTGCTGGCAGAAACCGAAAAGCGGGAGGGAATTGTGAATGACCTTACCCCTTTAGCCGATGCCGTTGTGCCAATATTTTTTGTGGTGGTGGGCGCGCGCACTGATTTATCAGTGTTGAACCCGATCGATCCAGTTAATCGAGAAGGATTGCTCATAGCACTTTTTTTAATTGTGGTGGCCGTGTTAGGTAAAGTAATTACTGGTTTAGTGGTGTTTGGTAAACCCGGCATCAATCGGCTGGCGATCGGCGTGGGGATGATTCCACGGGGTGAAGTAGGATTGATTTTTGTCAGCGTTGGTGCTACTAGCGGCATTTTACCGCCTGCAATCCAAGCTGGCGTGGTGGTTATGGTGATATTCACCACTTTTCTTGCCCCGCCACTGCTGCGCTTAGTGTTTAAAGATCCTCTTTCAACTGTGCAAAAATTATCAGATTGATTAATCTTTCAGGCAGAAGACAACTGGCCTAGTTTAGTTAATTGTGCCAACAAAATTGGGTATTCTACAGTAAGGCTTTTGAACCGAAAACCTCTGATAGAAAGCATCTAGAGGTTTATTTAATCGGAATATTGGCTCCTCAGCCAAATATCCAAATTTGGTTACAAAATGACATATATGGTCATAATCCATGCTATGTTTACCCACACGGATTGGACAGAACCCGTTTGCTTTACCCAATCTCGAAACAACCGTAGCCAAATAAACATCATTAGTTTTAGTAACAAATACGGTACTCACCGAACGGTGAGATCGTGAGTAGTAATTTTGAGGGTTTTATCTCGTGAGATTGTCTTCCATAGCTTTAGCATTTTGTGCGCTGCTAGCGATCGTCCCACCGGCGGATGCTGGCCAGTTGACTACATGGCAAATGTCTGGTGACGGTAAAAAACTGTCTTTTAAAACCGATGGTGGTGTACAGCCCAGAGCAACTTTATTGTTTTCACCCACTCGCTTAGTAATAGATTTACCCGGCACTGTTTTTCCCCGACCGACCGTCACTCAAACCCTGTCGGGCTACTACAACACCCTGCGAGTTGGTCAGTTTGATCCCAGCACTACCAGGTTAGTGCTAGAGGTAAGAGCAGGGTACACTTTAAACCCAAAGCAAATTAGCTTCACCGGTTACAATCCGATCGATTGGTTAGTAGATCTGCCCAACCCCGTAGTTGGCAACATTCCATCGAGCTAGTTTTGTATCTGTAGACGATCGTTTAGGAGGAGTAAAAAACCGTGAAATTAACATGGCTATTGGTTAGTTCGTTTGGAGCAATGTTGGCTGCGCTGCCTGTCAGTGCCTCAGAAATCGTCTCTTGGCAATTTAATAGAGACAACGGCCAGCTAGACTTCAGCACCGATAGTCGTGTGCAGCCAGAAGCGCAAATGCTTGCGAATCCTGGCAAACTGGTGATTTTACTTCCAGAAACCAATTTTAATCGACCGACTTTTCGCCAGCCCAGCAGCCGAGGAGTTAAGGAGTTTCGAGTGGGCTATGACCCCGAAACTCGCACTACTAGCTTAGTCTTTGAGTTAGAACCCAGCTACGCGATCGATCCAGAAAAAGTCCTAGTTAAAGCTAGCAGCACCAATCGTTGGGTGGTCAAGGTACCAGAGCCACAAATATTGCGCGGTGGCACAGCAGCTATTGGTGCTATTCCAGTATTGAGTGAAGATGGCAGAGTGATTACCGCTGAACCAACAGTAACCAGTACCGTGGTTTCTGGGGTCAGCACTAGTACCAGTGCCACGATCAGTAATCCCACGATCAGCAATCCCCCCGCTATTACGAGCGGCTCCAACATCGTCCCGGTAAATTCAGGTAACGTCCCCACTCAGTTGGCTGCCGGTAATCCGGTGATTGTCAGTGCCGTCGAACTAGACAAACAGTACAACCGCGTGATTGTGCGAGGCAGTCGCCAAATGACTTTTAGAGGCGGCTGGGATTCCAGCACTGCAAGCTATCGCATCAACATTGAAAATGCTCGGCTATCTGGGGATCTGCGTCTGCCCAGTGGTGCGCCAGTAGATTTACGAGTTTCTCAAGGTGGCAACTTTGTGCAGATTGAGTTGCGACGCTACGATCGATATCAAATTGGTCCAGTAGCTCAGTATTATGGTGGCCAAATTTTAACCCTGCCCTATGGTAGTGCCCCCCGCACCGTAGCCACCCGCACAACCACAGCGAGCACAATTACTCGCCCAACCACAGCGACTCAAGCTCAGACGACCCGCCCCAGCGGCAAAGTATTAGTGATGATCGATCCTGGTCACGGGGGTAGAGATCCGGGCGCGATCGGCTTAGGTGGATTACAAGAAATTGATGTGATTATGCCGGTCGCCAGAAAATTAGCCAACATTTTAGAGAGTAAAGGTATTCCCACCAAAATGACCCGGGACAGCGACTACTATGTGGGCTTAGACGAACGAGTTGCTTTGTCAAACCGCTATGATGCCACCATTTTCGTTAGCATTCACGCCAACTCGATCGATGGTCGCCCCGATGTTAATGGCTTAGAGACTTACTATTATGGTTCTGAAGGCAGCAAACTAGCTGAGATAGTGCATCGAAATGTATTGAGTACGGTTACAGCTAAGGGATTTTACTTAGGCGATCGAAATACCCGATCGGCCAGGTTTTTGGTATTGCGCAAGTCGCGAGTGCCGGCTATTTTGGTTGAAACTGGCTACCTGACAAACGAAGCCGAAGTAGCACGATTACGCCGAGACGATTACCGCGCAGTAGAAGCTGAAGGAATTGCCAAAGGAATCATGGAATATCTATCAAGATATTAGACTGTAAGTTTTTGTAATCATAAGTAAAACTACTCGTATCTCCTGGGAAAGATTGAATATCCTAGATCTGCTTCAGACAAATGATTGAACTTATTGTTTTCCAGATATGATACAAATGCGTGGAGTGTTGATTACTTTCGAGGTATCCTTTGTTGAGCTTGTCTGCCCCTGAAATAGCGCCTATCAATACTAATAATGCCCAAATTGGCGTTTTTGACAGTGGAGTTGGTGGCCTGACTGTTTTACAAGAGATTCATCGGCAATTGCCACACGAATCTGTTTTATATTTTGGAGACACGGCCAGAGTGCCCTACGGTAATCGGGAGCCTGCCGAGATCATTACTTTTGTGCGCGAAATTTTGCACATGATGGCCAAACAGGATGTGAAAATGGTGATCATGGCTTGCAGTACTGGCTCTGCCCTAGCTATGGACTTGGTAAAAAGCGAGTTTGATTTTCCGATCGTCGGAGTAGTACGGCCAGGGGCGAAAGCAGCGGTACAGGTCGGATCAAGAATTGGCATTATGGCCACCCATGCTACAGTCAAAAGTCAGGCTTATAGCAACGAAATTTGGCGCTGTGCCGCCGATGCTCACGTGTGGGAGATTGCTTGTCCGAAGTTTGTGCCCTTGATTGAAAGCAATCAAATTGATTCGCCAGAAATGATGGAGGCTGCAGAAGAATATTTGCAGCCTTTAATCGACCAGGAGATCGACACCCTGGTTTTTGGTTGTACTCATTATCCCCACCTTAAGCGGGTTTTTCAGCAAATTTTGCCGCCCCATGTTACCTACGTAAATCCTGCTGAAGCTGCCATTATCGAAACAGCACAGGTTCTAGCCGGTGAAGGAATTCAGGCTAATCCTAACCTGTTGGGAGAAACCAGTTTTTATGTCAGCGGCTCGGCACCTGACTTTGCTGATTTAGCGACTAACTGGTTGCCCAGTCGTCCTTACGTGCAAAACATTCCGGTAGAATCTTTGCATTTGTAAGTGTCTTGCAAGGCAGAAATCTAGGAACTGCCCCCCGACTGAGAAAAATAGCTTAAAATAAGTGTAAACTTTCGTAAATGCTTATCAAGCCAGCTAGTAACTCATGAACTCGGTGACATCCCTTTTCGCTCCTGTTGAAGCCGATCTGAAAGTGTTGGCAGAAAACCTTAAATCATTGGTGGGTGCTCGTCATCCTATCCTTTACGCAGCAGCAGAGCACCTCTTTTCTGCTGGTGGCAAGCGAGTCCGACCAGCGATTGTTCTATTAATTGCCCGCGCCACTTTACCGGGAGAAGATATTACCCCCCGCCATCGGCGGTTAGCGGAAATCACGGAGATGATTCATACTGCTAGCTTGGTACATGATGACGTGCTCGATACAGCGGAGACCCGGCGGGGCATTCCCACAGTACATGACCAGTTTGGCAAT
The DNA here is from genome assembly GCA_025359065.1 of Synechococcales cyanobacterium GL140_1_metabinner_5_sub. GTDB lineage: Bacteria > Cyanobacteriota > Cyanobacteriia > Cyanobacteriales > Chamaesiphonaceae > JAAFHZ01. The sequence continues at coordinate 90,082 of JANYHM010000040.1, forward strand.
CGGGTAGCAGTTTTGGCCGGTGATTTTTTGTTTGCTCAGTCTTCTTGGTACTTGGCAAACTTAGATAATTTGACGGTGGTGAAGCTGCTCTCCCAGGTAATTATGGACTTAGCTGAAGGCGAGATTCAGCAGAGCCTGAGCAGTTTTGATACGGAGATGTCGATCGAAACCTATTTAGAGAAAAGCTATTTTAAAACGGCTTCGTTGTTAGCAAACAGTGCCAAGGCCACAGCGATTCTGAGCGACCTACCTGAACCCAACTGCCACAAAATGTATCTTTATGGTCGCCATTTGGGTCTGGCTTTCCAAATTGTGGATGATATTTTAGACTTCACTAGCTCCACTGAAGTACTCGGTAAGCCCGCTGGCTCCGATTTGGCGGGTGGTAATCTGACGGCACCAGTGCTTTACGCAATGGAAGAACAACCACGCTTAGCAGAGATAATTGTGGGTGAGTTTGAACAAGAAGGCGACCTAGAAAAAGCTTTGGGGCTGATCCATAGCAGCAGCGGCCTGGATAAATCTTGGGCTTTGGCCAAGGAGCATGTGGGGTTAGCCTTAGAGCAATTGACCGATTTAGCACCTTCTAATTCCAAGTCGGCCTTGATCGAGATGGGCGATTATGTGTTGCAGCGCACTCACTAAACTTTGAAACTCCACACTTCTAGCGGTAACTGGCAACTTGGACTGGGTTTGTCGATCGTCACGGTCTTGCTGTGGGGGCTGATTCCCTTAGCTTTGGGGGTGGTGCTGCAATCGTTCGCCCCAGGCGAAGCTGTCGATGTAGCTACGGTCAATGCTTTTCGTTTTCTGAGTTCTTTTGTGTTACTTGGTACCTACCTGGCTAGTCGCCAGCAGTTACCCACGGTCAAACAGTTGCGGGCCACTTCGCCGGTTTTAATGCTGGTGGCGATCGGGGGGTTAACCTGTAATTACCTGTTTTTTACTAAGGGTTTGATTGCTACTTCGCCCTCCCATGCGGAAGTATTGATTCAGCTCGCCCACTTATTTTTTGGCTTTGGTGGCCTGTTGATTTTCAAGGAAACCTACAGCCGCAAGCAGTTGATGGGTCTGGGAATTCTAGTTCTGGGTCTAGTAGGATTTTTTAATCAGCAGTTGGCGGTAGTGGCTGCCACTGATCAGTATTGGGCAGGCAGTGCCATGTTGGCTTTTGCCGCTTTGACCTGGGCAATTTATGCTCTGGCTCAGAAGCAAATGTTGCAGCAGCTCAGCTCTGGCCAAATTATGTGGATAATTTATGGCTGCTGTGGGGTGATTTTTGGGGTGTTCTCTCATCCGGCGAGTCTATTGGCAATGTCAGCCTTGCAGTGGAGCATGTTGATTTTTGCCGGGTTGAATACCTTTGTGGCCTACGGGGCTTTTGCTGAGTCTTTGGCTCATTGGCCTGCCTCACGAGTCAGTGCGGTGTTGGCTTTGGCACCAATCGTCACTTTGGTAGCCATGGCGATCTTGGCTCCTTGGCTGTCACTTCAGGCCGAGAAAATTGCGCCCTTGGGGATTGCCGGGGCTATAGCGGTGGTGGTAGGTTCTATTTCGATCGCTCTCAATGATCAACCCAATCGGTCTAAATAGCTGCTGGTAACTGGGCAAACTACCCTTATAGAAAAAATAGTGCCAAAATAGTCCCATTGCAACAAATATTCACAATGCTGACATCTCCTGCTGAGACCGATCATCTTCAGAGTTCAGAGCTACACGCTTTGGAGCATCAGAATTTAGAACTTACTCCGCCTTCGGGCTGGAGCAAGCTGCTGTTTGGCCAAGAACCGACCTTAGAGCTGATCGCAATTTTGCTGGTCTATGGGGTACAAGGCGTTTTGGGCTTGGCCAAACTGGCCGTCAGTTTTTTCCTGAAAGATCAGTTGGCACTGTCGCCAGCGCAAGTCGCAGCACTAATGGGTGTGGCTGCTTTGCCTTGGGTAATTAAGCCGCTGTTTGGTTTTATTTCAGATGGATTGCCGGTATTTGGCTATCGACGTAGACCCTATTTGGTCTTGGCGGGTTTGTTGGGGGCAGGATCCTGGCTGAGCTTGGCGACTTTTGTCCACACGCCGGGACTGGCTACGTTGGCGATCGCCATGACCTCTCTATCGGTGGCTTTTAGTGATGTATTGGTAGATTCCCTGATTGTCGAAAGAGCGCGGGGCGAATCTTTGAGCAAGTCTGGCTCGTTGCAGTCTCTCTGTTGGGGAGCTTCTGCTCTGGGTGGCTTGTTGACGGCCTATGCTAGCGGGCTACTTTTGAGCAAGTTTACGCCTCAAACTGTTTTTGCCGTGACGGCAGTGTTTCCTCTGCTGGTTTCGCTGGTGGCTTTTTGGATTGATGAACAGCCGATTACCGTGAAAGAATCAGCGGTAGCTCAGGCCAGGGGGCAGATCCAACAACTGTGGACGGCATTGCGTCAAAAGGCAATTTGGATGCCCTTGGCCTTTGTGTTTTTGTGGCAATGCACACCCACTGGTGAATCTTCTTTCTTTTATTTTGTGACCAATGAACTAGGCTTTACGCCGGAGTTTTTGGGACGAGTACGGTTGGTTTCTAGCTTGGCTTCGCTGATTGGGATCTGGGTGTTTCAACGCTACCTCAAGGCCGTGCCTTTTCGGACGATCTTTGGCTGGACAACAGTGATTTCTTCGCTGTTGGGTTTAACTACTTTGCTGCTGGTGACTCATGCCAATCGTGCTTTAGGGATAGACGATCGATGGTTTAGCTTGGGTGACACGTTGATTTTGACGGTGATGGGGCAAATTACCTTTATGCCGGTGCTAGTATTAGCCGCCCGTCTCTGTCCTGCTGGCATCGAAGCTACTTTGTTTGCTTTGTTGATGTCAGTGCTGAACTTGGCTGGTTTGGTCTCTCAGGAAGGCGGAGCGCTGCTGACTCATGCTTTGGGCATTAATGAACACAATTTTGACAAATTGTGGCTATTAGTAACTATTACCAATTTAGGTGGCATCCTGCCGCTGATTTTTTTGAGTTGGCTACCAGGAGATGAGAGTTCTCCTTGAATTCTTTTAACTACAATTAAATATTTCACACTCTAACAACATGCTTAATCTAGAAAAAACTGCTTACACTCAAGAAGATTGGGCACAGGGCTATCAATCACAGAAAAATGAATACGAGTATTGGATCGAAAATATTACTGGTGAAATTCCCTGGAATTTAGCTGGGACGCTGTTTCGGAATATTCCAGCAATGTTGGATGTCAATGGAGTCTCTGTCAGACATCCCTTTGATGGTGATGGAATGATCTGCTCTGTTGGCTTCCGGGATGGTAAAGCGTTTTTCCGCAATCGATACGTGCGCACCGCAGGCTTTGTTGCTGAGCAAGCTGCTAACAAGTTTTTGTTTCGCGGCGTATTTGGCACCGCCAAAGCTGGTGGCTGGCTAGCGAATGCTTTTGATATTAAGCTCAAGAATATTGCCAATACCCATGTAATTTATTGGGGCGGTAAGCTGTTGGCTTTATGGGAAGCAGCAGAACCACATCGGCTGTTACCAGAAACCTTGGAAACAGTGGGCCTAGATTATTTGGATGGGGTCTTACAGCCCGGAGATGCTTTTGCGGCTCATCCTCGGATTGACCCGGCTGGTAGATTAGTAAACTTTGCGCTGAAAACCGGCTTATCGACCACTGTTAAAATATTTGAATTTGATCGATCGGGCAAACTAGAAACTAGCTATGAACATGTAGTGCCCGGTTTTGCCTTTATCCACGATTTTGCAATTACCCCTAACTACTGTATTTTCTTCCAGAACCCAGTGGGCTTTAATCCTTTACCCTTCTTGTTTGGCATGAAAGGCGCTGGAGAATGCGTAAAATTCAAGGCCGAAGAAGCCACTAAGATTTTGGTGATTCCTCGCAATGGTACAGATCCTGTCAAGGTATTTGAAAGTAAGTCTGGCTTTGTTTTCCACCATGCTAATGCTTTTGAAACTGAGAGTGGTTTATTGATCGACTCGATCGCCTATGGCAGTTTCCCAGAGGTAGAACCCAACAAAGATTTCCGTGAGACTAACTTCGATCGCTTAGACCCCGGGCAGCTCTGGCGCTTCCAGCTAGATTTTGCTTCTGGGAAGGTCGATCGGGAATTAATTGAACCCCGCTGCTGCGAATTTCCTACGATGAATTCTGCCCAGGTGGGTCAAGATGGTCGCTATTATTATTTAGGCGCTGCGGCTAATGAAACTGGCAATGCTCCTTTGCAAGCAATTATTAAGATTGATTTGCAAACCAAAGAAACCATCACTTGGTCAGCAGCACCCTATGGTTTTGTCAGTGAGCCACAGTTTATCGCCAAGCCCCAAGCAGCCAGCGAAGATGATGGCTGGGTAGTAACACTGGTTTATCAGGCCGATCGAAATGCTACTGATATCGTCATTTTGGAGGCCAAAGATCTAACGGTGGTTGCCAAACTCCATCTTCCGCACCATCTGCCCTTTGGACTCCACGGCAGTTGGACAGACAAAATATTTCTACCGAGTTAACAAAGATTTCTAGCAATTCCAAATTCAACTTTGAGAGACATCTGCAGCTAAAGTGCGGACTACAGGTGGAAAGTTCTTTCAGGATCTTTCCATGCTTTTTTTTGCCGTCAAAATCTGACCAATTTGCATTGTGGTTTGATGAATGTAGTGGCTCAGCAATGAAAACGTGTTCCTGTGGGGTAGCAACTTAAGACAGGACATTGTTGCACTTGCCCTCACCCCAGCCCTCTCCCAAGTTTGGGAGAGGGAGCAAGAGACTACGTGGAATGATCCGGCTCCCCTTCTCCCAAATTTGGGAGAAGGGGCTGGGGGATGAGGGCAAGTGCAATATTTCTGCTATTTTGTCTCGCATTAAGTTGATACCCTTCCTGTGATGACTTTTACCACTGATTAAAATATCAACTAGCCGGAGCTTTCAACCTTACAGATAGAATGCTGTATAGGCTGAGTACCCTAGAATTATCTATCGCCAAGATGTCATAATCTAAAAGTTGATCTGTGCGTGACTCGACGACCACATGGCTGAAAAACTTTTAAAAAATTGTTATTTGATTGAAAATGTCGATCGAGACCAGCTTGGCGCAGGTTCTTTTGGCAAAACTTATTTAGCCAGAGACACCAGATACAAAAGCATTGTCAATGTGGTGGTTAAGCATTTACAGCCACCCCCAGGGAAGTTTGATGAGGCGCTGAAGTTTTTCAAACGGGAAGCAGAGGTACTAAAAAAGTTGGGTAGTGTGCATCCTCAAATCCCAACGTTGGTGGATTTTTTTGCTGAAGGCAATGAATTTTATTTGGTGCAGGAGTGGATTGATGGCGACACGCTGAGCAGTGTTTTGACCTACGGTCAGCGATGGACTCAAAAAGACACGATCGATTTGCTGATTGAAATACTGGAGCCGTTAACATTTTGCCACGCTGAAGGCACTATTCACCGCGACTTAAAACCATCAAACCTGATGCGTCGCCGGGAAGATCAGCAGCTAGTGATTATTGATTTTGGGGCAGTGCGCGAAATTGGGCAGTTAACTCTGCTGCCTAATGGTGAAGAGCGCCCTGGTTCGGTCATTGGAACACCAGGATATGCTTCGCCGGAACAATCATCGCTAAGTTCTCCTTCTCCGGTGTTGGCCAGTGATATTTACGCGGTGGGGGCGATCGGTATCCAAGCAATGACTGGACTGTCACCTGATATGATTGACACTCCGTTTGAAGAAATTCCTCGGTGGTGGGAAGTGCCAAATTGCACTAACGCTACTCCAGAATTCACTGCTGTACTAAACAAAATGTTGGCATTTTCGCCCAAGGCTCGTTACTATGATGCCTCGGCAACACTAGAGGCGCTGAGAGCCATCACTGCAAAATATCCATCAGGAATTTCCGCTAAGCCAATTAATTCACCACCTACGCCGCAACCATCCACTCCGTTGCCGTCAGTGGTCACACAGCCCAGCATTGTTATTCCAGGATCTCCTTCGTCAATTGAAATTTCGCCAGCTTCTAAGTTTGTAAGTAAGGCTGGTCAACTCAGCCAAGAAATATTTACTTTTGAAACTGCCAAGTTAGAGGAAATTTCTGTAGAAGAAGTCGAGATCGTGAAAAAGCCAGGATGGTTAGGCTTTGGCGAGAGAGAAAAACAAGTAACTACAATGGTGCAAGTCTGGCAAATTAAAAAGAGTCATGGTAAAGCGGAGCGCTTTATCGAAAATTTAGGCGATGGTGTGAGCCTAGAGATGGTTTATGTGCCAGCCGGTAGCTTCATGATGGGTTCTGAGGAACAGGAACGTGAAAAACCAAGGCATGTGGTGAATGTACCCGGTTTTTATATGGGCAGGTACCAAGTTACTCAAGAGCAATATCTGAAGATAACTAGTGAAAATCCTTCTCAGTGGCAAGATGCTAAGTTACCGGTAGAGCGGGTATCATGGCATGAGGCTCAGATATTTTGTCAACAATTAAATGTTTGCACCGGTAAAGAGTTTCGATTGCCCAGTGAGGCTGAGTGGGAATATGCCTGTAGAGCCAATACTGATACGCCATTTCACTTTGGGGAAACTATCAGTACAGAATTAGCTAACTATAATGGGGATTTTGTCTATGGGTCAGGAGTTAAAGGGGTTTATAGAAATCAGACTACTCCTGTTGGTAGTTTCCCTGCAAATGGCTTTGGATTGCACGATATGCATGGCAATATTTTGGAATGGTGTTTAGATAGTTGGCATGATAATTATCAAGGCGCACCGATCAATGGTAGTTCCTGGACGAGCCAGAGAAATAGTGCTCATGTACTGCGCGGCGGCTCGTGCATCGACGTTCCTAATTACTGCCGTTCGGCTGATCGCAGCAGGAACAGGCTAGCTTTCCACTACGACTTCATTGGTTTTCGAGTAGTGTATGCCCTAGCGAGGACTTCTTAACCCTTTGTTCTCTTGCTCTTTTGCCCTTTGAGCGCGAAGCGCAAGTGATTAGTTGCCTTTTTATGGATGAAGCTGATTACAAAATACGTGATAGCCCACTATTACAGAACATCCGCAAAGAAGGAGTTTTGCTATGACCGACGAGCAACGAGAACTTTTACTCAAAGCCCAGCATAGCCTATCGGCAGCCCAACTGCTCTTAGCTAACAACTATCCAGAGTATGCGAGTTCCTCCTGACTTTCACCGCTTTTTAATTGAATCTCAAGAACTATGCACCACTAGCGACTAAGTAGGTAAATCTAATTAAACTTTAGATAATTTTAGTCTTGGTAAGGGATAACAATTTTAAGCGGTACATTGTTGCACTTGCCCTCTCCCCAGCCCTCTCCCAAACTTGGGAGAGGGAGCAAGAGACTACGTTAGATGTTCCGGCTCCCCTTCTCCCAGAATTGGGAGAAGGGGTTGGGGGATGAGGGCAAGTGCAAGGTCTCTGCTATTCTTGGCAAGGCTTTCAGGTCATCTCATTTTACATTTAATTGCTTGTGCCTACTTATGGACAGCTCAATCCAGTGAACAAACTGATCGTGCTCAGCAGTTTTTAGACTTGGCAATACAGGCAATTGGCAATGTTGATTAATTCTTAGATTTGCTAGTATGATGTTTTCAAGTAGTGAATAGGTGTACATTATGCAAATAGATAGAATTACTATCAATCCTAAACAAATGAATGGTCAGCCCTGTATTCGCAACATGCGACTGACAGTTAAACGAATAGTTGAATTATTGGCGGTTTACCCCGATCGATCAGAACTATTCCAAGAATTTCCAGAGCTAGAAGAAGACATCCAACAAGCCTTGTTCACTACACATTGAGATTTTAACTATGACAAAAACAACTGTAGAACGCCAAAACTTAATTGAGACCATCAACACCCTACCAGACGAAGCTCTGATCGAGCTGGCCAGTTTTATGGAATACCTTCGGTTTAAAACAGTCCAATATCAAAACACTGAACCTCCCAAGCAAAATTTTTTACTGGCGATCGCAGGTCTAGGAGATTCTGGACAATCAGATATTTCAGACTGTGACGAAGCAATTCTCTGCAATGAAATCGACCCGATACATGGCTGGATCAGCACCCCCAGGACTCCACAACGATCACGTTAATATCAACCGCTTATTTTTTTGTTATTCATAATAAGAATGCGGGATGTGGGAAACTCAGTGGCTTTAGCCCTGAGAGGGAAGCGACTCGGGGGACTTTAGTCCCCTTCTGCCGATAGGCAAAAAGAAAAACTAAAGTTGCACCATTTTTGCTATATTAACTAAAGTTGCAGATAGTAAATTCAACTACGTGTCGAACCATTCCTAGTAAGGGTGTAATCCCCGCCAACTTAGTACGGCTATAGAGAGCCAACACAAAAAGGGTAAGCAATGGCAGGGTGGGGAGCGTACCGAACTGGCTAGCGTTGAACCTTTGAAGCAATTAAAAGATAAAAGTAAGCGCAATTGCAATACCTCTTGTATGGGTAGTTGTTTTGAGCGTCTAGAGGCACCCTTGACAGTCGCCTTTAATAGCGTTGATGGCTATCAAGCTGGAGTTATTAAGAATCTCTGTGGCTTTAGCCCTGAGAGTGTCAATCCGAGATTTCATGGTGAGCAAAATCGATCGAAGATAATCTACATTTTGGGGTTCCCCACCATAGCGTCAAGCCACAAAGGCCACAACAATCGGCTCCATCATCAGGCCGATCGAACCATCCAGACCCTGCCAACGCAGCATTGCAAGTTTGACTTGACTCAGGGACGTTGTGCCAACCAATCTATTAAGTTCTCAATACTGCTGAAATCCATCGCTGCTTCGTGGAGAGATTCTAGTTGTTCGATCGACAGTTGTTGAATTTGATGGGCCACAGCCTTTGGTACTGACTCAAACTTGCGTACTAGCAGCCGTTGCACCAGCCGTTCGATCATTTGCCGTCCTTGTTCAAGTCCTTGTTCAAGTCCTCGTTCAAGTCCTTGTTCAAGTCCCTTTTCTAGCCAGCTTGTTGTAAGTTGCATGATTTTCTCTCGTTCTTGAGGCATTTTAATTTTAGCAACTTCTGCCTGAAAGCTGTCTTCCTCAATAGCATTAAGCCGTAAATATGTATCTACAAAGCTAGAGATGAGAAAGCTGCGGGCAGGGTCTAGTTTGAGAGTGACCAGCAATCGCAGGCATTCTACTTTTACCTTGGGTCGGTCTTCAGGAGCGATGCGCATTTTAGCCATGAGGGCGGCTGCAATGGGGTTTTGGTACTGGAGAAAATCTCGCCAGTTGAGACGATTGAGTTGGACGGCATGAAATTTGAAGCTCAGGACATCTAAACCGGGCAGTGTGATCCGGTACTCGCTGAGTTCTGGGCGATATGGGGTCTCGAAGGAAAAGATAACCAAGGGATAAATAGGAATGCGATGTTGGTTGTGCAGTTGGGAAAAGTAGAAGAAAATCCGCTGCTCGAATTGAGCCTTGCTGAGAGCTTGGTTTTCGAGGTGGATTAATACCATTTGGGCTTGGGATGGGCGGCGTTTGCCGGAAGCCGGTTGGGATAGAGGAACTTGGAGTTCTACTCTGGCAAGGAGGTCAATAGCTTTACGCTCACCTTCAATGAGATCAGTGAAATATTCTTGGGGTAAGAATTCTACGGTGTCTGGTTGGATGTGGCTGAGCAGTTCTGGGGCAAAGAGGGCTAGAAAATCCAAAAAGAAGGTTTGAATTAGCTGCTTAAACAGTTGGTCATGGTCGATGGAGTTGTTCATACGCATCAAAAATTTGATCAACCAAACATCCGATGCTGCAAGGAAGGCATCTGACGACGCACCTGCGCCAATCGACTAGGCGAAATCTCTGCTACTGCCACTCCAGGAGCATCGCCAGCATCTGCTAACACCACTCCCCAAGGATCTACAATCATGGCGTGACCATGAGTATAGCGCATGGCATAGTGGTTGCCGGTTTGTGCTGGAGCCAAGACATAACAGGTGTTCTCGATCGCCCTAGCCTGCAACAACACCTGCCAATGATCCTTCCCGGTATAAGCCGTAAAAGCCGCTGGCACAAACAACACCTCAGCCCCCTGCTTAGAAAGATGCCGATATAGCTCTGGAAACCTTACGTCATAGCAAACCGACAGACCTAAATTCCCCAACTCTTCTGATTTATAGACCTCTGGTAGCTCATTACCAGCTTTCACTGTTTTAGATTCCAAGTAAGTATTGCCGTCAGGTAGATCCACATCAAACAAATGCACTTTCTGATATCTTGATAGCTCCTGACCATCGGGACCGATCAGCAAAGCCGTGTTGTAAACCTGATTTTCGCCAGCAGGTGTAGGAAAACCACCACCAAGCAAAGTAATTTGAAACTTTTGGGCAGCCGTTTTTAAGAATTTTTCAGTGGAAACAGCAATCTGGCTAGCTTGGGCAATTTTGGCTCCTTCTTGACCCAAAAAAGCAAAATTTTCTGGTAGAGACACCAACTCAGCACCGCGCCTCACCGCCAAATCGATCAGCTCCTCGGCCTGTGCCAAGTTCTGTTCCAGGTTGGGGGAGCTAGTCATCTGAACGGCAGCGGCGAGATAAGATTTCATTGCAGTAAAAACAAAGGTGAATGAGGATCAGACAGATTCGCCGCCTCGCGGCGAATCTTAGGGATTTTAGATAACTTTGGCAGCGCGTAAGCCAAAAAATAGAGCAACCGCAGCAATGGCCATCGCACCCAAAAAGCCAACGTATATAAACAAGGCCATAATAAAACTCTCCTGAATAATTTTTTTATCGAACATTCAGCACCCATTAAACCATTCTGCTGAGTCCTGCGTCTATCATGATTTTGCCTAGTCTGAGGTCAGCCTCTGACGTGTTCCCTAATTCTGTTGTATTTTAGGGAAAGATTATTGTCCAGTTGTTATTCTTTATTCCTATGAATCAAATTCGGTTATTTTGCCAAAAGCTTTGCCTGCTCTGCGTTGCGGCATTAATGGCTTGGCAGATCTGCTTGTTACCAGTAGCAGCCACAGCTCTATACGAAATTCCTACCATTTCTCAGGGAGTACCTACTTGGTCGATCGATAAAGCCGGAGTGCTTAGCGTGGCGACCAAGGCCAAGATCAATAGCACCATGGAGAAGCTGGCGGCAGATACTGGCAAGGAAATTAGGTTCGTGACCATCCATCGCTTTGATTATGGAGACAACGCACAGACTTTTGCCACCAAGATTTTCCAGAAGTGGTTTCCAACTGAAGAGGCTCAAAAAAATCAGATGCTCATTTTGCTCGATGATCTCACTAATACTACTGGAGTATCTACTGGCGCGGGAGTTAAAGAAGTGATGAGCGATGCGATCGCCGTCAGTATTACTACCGAAACCATGTTGGTGCCTTTGCGTACTGGTAATAAGTACAATCAATCTTTCTCTGATGCGGTCGATCGAGTTGTGGCAGTGATTACTGGTCAACCAGATCCGGGGCCACCAGTCATTAAGGAAACAGCCGTTGCTGGCAGCACTTACCTGACCGCCGAAGAAACCAATGCCAATCGCTTTAGTTTTACGACGATTGTGATTGTGCTGTTGATTGCGGCCACTGTACTACCAATGCTGACTTGGTGGTGGTATCAAAACCAAGACTAGGATTGTTTCCAAAGCTTTTAAAGAGAGCATGATATTGCACTACGGTATCAAACCGAGGGTTTTCTACGCTCATGAAAAAAGCAGGTTGATACTATCAACCTGCTTTTTAATTTCAACAATCTAAGCAAACCACTCTTGGACAGCTTCTTCCTTAGTATTAGTATTCCGGGAAGGAGTCTCACGTTCAAACTTCATGTGAACCGATCGCTGCTGCTCACCGTCTTTGGCCACTGCTACGATCGGATAGTCGATTAGACCATCTTGGAATGACATGTGGAAACGGAAAGTACCATCTGGATTCAACTTAATTTGTCTGTCGCCGATAAATACCGCAGCATTAGGCTCAGTCGCACCATAGACAATCAACTCAGCATCAGCCACCAGCCAGAACTGGCGAGGTTGATGTTGCTCAATGCCAATACCCGACATACCCACGCCGGACATGTTGACACCAGAAGCAGTAGGTAAAGCCCAAGCCCCGATACCAGATGGGAACACAAACGAACTGAGAGATTCTTCGGGAGACTGCTGCATGGAGCCATACAACGAACCAGCAATGCGCATTGCTTCCACCGATTCGGCCAAACCAAAGATTTGCTCGTAAATGGGGTTGCCAGCGGCATCGAAAGTAGCTGTGGAGCCAGCACCAGCAGGCTTTTTGCTAGGAGGAACCAGGTTAGCAAAAGTCTTGCCAACGAGGTCTTCTTGCCAATCAATTGTTACGAAATGATCTTCTACCCAATCCGAAGGATATACGGGAGGAATGCGGATTTCAGCCGATCGAGCCAAGACCAACCACCGACCATCGGCACAGCGGAAACCGATATCTAATAGGTACTCTCGATCGCTGACCGGAATTGACAAATACCATTCCCGCGCCATTTCATCTAGCGGATATTCTTGAATGCTGTGAGGGCTTTGTATACTCATATTGATGTCGGTGACATCATACAAGCGCAGTGCCAACTGCTGACCGCCCTGAGCGCGCAGCTCTTGCTTGTGCTCAGTGGTAATATCCCAATAAGCATAAGCCCACTGCGGATCGCGAGGGAGCAGGACTATTTTGCTTTCGGCGTAACCCCCAGGAATGTCACCAAGTTCGGCATCGGCAATTGCCAAATCTTCCATGGTGTTGCTGGGGACTGGGGCATCTAGTTCAAATTTTCCTGCTTCCACTGTTAGTGATGCCTCCTGTTGTAATAATGCGTTGCTATTTGAAGTATGTAATGCGGAAGATGTGCTGCGCTCAATTTTGAGAATCTCTTCTAGCAACTGGGATTTGCGCATCCGGCTATAGCGAGAAACACCGTAGGTGCTGGCAACCCTTCGTAGTTGCCGCAGAGTCATCTCCTCGAATAGGATATTGTCTGTAGACATGGTGAGATTTTTCCTCCAGAGAAAACAGTAGCTTGAGCAGTCTGCAATCTGGTTTGTGATGGGGGATTGATCAAGAACACTAACTAATGTCTTGATAGCTTATTTATAATCGGATGTTGATCGATAAAACAATCCCCCAGACCATTGAGATATGAGGGTTTAACGAGTTATGGTCGATCGACGGGGATCTATGTCAGGGATTCATGACAATTCTATACGCCCAAGAACTTTCCTAAGATCCCCGGCACCGGCAAGAAAATTAATACGATAATTGCGAGCAGGCACATTCCCCAGGCATCGCGCCGAATGTCGATTTCAGTAACATCATTGAGAGTGGGATCCGAGATGGTGGGGAAAAACATCAGCAGCATCGCAAAAATCAAACTGCCAGTGTTGCCCGTTAGGCGCAATTGCAAAAAGCCCAACATAATGAGAATGATTTTGGCAATTTGGCCAATGGTAATGCTGCCACGCACTCCATACATGGCATGAACCACATAACCGCCATCAAAGCGCTTAAAGGGCAGCATGTTAATGGCCATCATCAAAAAGCCTAAATAGGCCGCCGTGGCCACTGGATGGAGCTGGATTGCGGTGTTCGTGCTGAAATCTTGCCCCATGGCTAACTTACTCAGACCAGTTAAAAACAGCGAAAAGCGCGGATCACAAGAAGCAAAATTCAAAATTCCTGATTCTGTGGTCGCTGTTACCACTGTGGAATGTTGCAATCCCCAAAACAAACCAGCGCTAGCAATCACCAAATTGACCATCAGCGAACCAAAACCTAGATCAAACAAAACTCGCCGATCGGGGATAGGTGCCCGTAACTGCAACAGAGTACCGCAGGTGCCCGGGAAAAACGGCAGAGGCACGCAGTACAGCAAACCACTAGCAATTCTACGCCAGCGACAGATCCAATACTTCACCACATCTTTGCTGCTCAGCACCGCCAACACGGTTAAGGCATAAAGCCACCCCCGTGGCTCCATCATGTTTTGTTGAAGCTGCTCGGGCTTCACCCCATTTAACAACGCCCCGTACTGACTAGTAGTACCCCAGGCCAAAGCCCAGCTCAGACCAGCAATCATGTAATTCATAAAGCTAGGGCGCGAATTCTTATTCTTAATGACATCGGGCACCAAGACGAAAAAAGGTCGATCGCTCAACCCGGACTGAAACAACACAAAAAATTTGTCAGCAAAGCGCTCTGAAATATTGTCTTTGACTGTTTGATAGGCTTCCCCAGCCTCAGTGCGTAATCGCCCTCGGCACACCACTCCTTGGGGGCGATACTCGATCGACTCCAAAAAATACACCGACCAAGGGAAACATTCACGCAAGAGAGCTTCTTCTTCGACTGAAATTGATCGCAGTGGTGCTGCCTCTTTTGGCTGTGAAACAACTTCCGCTTCTAGCGTAGAGCCTGTTAAAGGTAGAACAGACTGATTTATGCGTAGCCAGCGAGATATTTGCGCTGATCGTCGGATAGTCAGGCTCAGCAACCAGTAGGCAATCATGCCTGATAAAATTAGGACAATCCACTTTTCCATGAACTCATTAATTCCTTTGCTTTTGTCTCCGCTGGCACAAGCGAATGAGCACAGGATGGAATACCACATTATATTTGATATTATGCCGAACCCACCGGAAACCTCTCAAGAAAACCAGCAAGGGCGAGAAAAAGCACCAAATTTAGTACTACAAAACGTCTTTGCTTTTGCCCCAAATCGAGATACCTTGGGCGGTACATCCTACCTTATTGTAAGTAATTGTGGTGTTGATCAACCCCAAAACATTTTAATTGATGCGCCAGCTTGGAATCAGACCAATCGAGAATTTATGGCCAGTCAAGGTGGTATTTACTGCGCGATCGCCACTCACCGAGGCGGATTGGGTCGAATGGCCACTATCGCCAAAGAGTTGGCTTGCCAGGTGATTATTCAAGAACAAGAAGCTTACCTATTACCAGATACGCCAAAAACTACCTATCACCAAGCCTATCAGATCACTTTAGCGGCAGCAGAGGAGCCTCTGCAAGTTGTCTGGACTCCTGGCCATTCACCTGGTTCTGCCTGTGTTTACTACGGGGGCATGATGTTCACTGGCAGACATCTATTACCTGATCGACAGATGAATCCTCAACCATTCCAAACTGCTAAGACTTTTCATTGGCCCAGGCAACTGCGGAGTGTGGCCAAGCTGCAAGAGCTGTTTCCTCAAGTGCAGTATATGTTACCCGGAGCTAGTAGTGGCCTGTTGCGCGGTCAAGGGTATATTGATATGGCCGATTCTGTGTGGTAGTTTCAGCTATTTTGTAGCCAGCTAAGTAAATTTTGATGATATTTTTTGGGAGAGAAGTATTTACTAGCTAAACTAATTAAAATTTCTCAATTTGGTTCGGTATAGATGATCATCACTATTACTGCTCTCAAAGGTGGTGTGGGCAAGACAACCACTGCCATCCACCTTTCAGCCTATCTCCAAGAAAAAGCTCCCACTCTGTTAGTAGATGCCGACAAAAACCGATCGGCTTTGGTTTGGTCACGGGAAGATAAGCTATCTTTTACGGTGGCTTCCCAAGCTTCAGCGACGGCAATTATTCAGCAATTTCAGCATATTGTCATTGATACTCAGGCACGACCAGAACCCGAAGAACTCAAAGACTTGACGGCCAGCAGTGATTTGATCATTTTGCCCACCACTCCCAACCATTTAGATATGGATGCCACTATTAAGGCGGCAGAATTGTTGAACTCTTGGGATGCCAAATTTAAAGTGCTATTAACTCAGGTAGATCCACGTACCAAAAATGGCCGTAGTGGCCGTGAATTTTTAACCGAAGCTCGAATGCCAATGTTTAAAACTGATATTCCTCGCTTAGTGGCTTTTGAGCGATCGCCTAGTCGAGGAGTATCTGTGCAGAACTATAGTGACCCCAGATCTAGCTTTGGTTGGCAACAGTATGTAGAAGTAGGCAAAGAAATACTTCCCTAATACTCGCACTCAAATATTTTCCACTTCAGCCGAATGACGGCACCAGCAAAAAGTGTTTGAATTAGCAACAGTGCTTTTGGCGGATATCTCTGAAGGTAGGTGTTGCGTAAGATTGAAGGTAGCTAAAACAATCTCCCATTCAATCTTGTCCTTGACTACACCCATGAACGACAACTTTTCTAACCCCAGTAACTTTTCTAACCCAGTACTAGATTCACTGCAAAACGTAGATAGCCTTTTAGGAATTAATGCTGTTAAAGATCTGGGTAAAGGTTCATTGGGTGCGGCATTAGTAGAGACAAGTGAAGTAGATAATTTAATAGCTACCCCACCAGTTGGTAGCGTATTTAAAGCTCCTTTGGCAGCCGGGTATTCCGATCTTAGCAGCCGCAAAGGCGCTGATATTAGCGGCAGTAATGGTACTATAAACCCTTTTGCAGCCATGGATGGAGTGTTTACTGTAGGCAATGGCGGCTTACTGTCGATCGATGTATTGGCAGATAACGGAGCTTATCAAGGACAGCTTGGAGTATTTAGCCTTACCGGCATGGAAAACTTCCGGCTGGGTTCAGCAGAGTTCATGATAGAAGCAGCTCGCAGAGCGATCGATGGCAATGGTGAAGGTTACTTGCTATTTGATGATGCCACCGAAGATGCCCGGTTTAACTCTCAGCTTGGTGAGCGAGATTACAATGGCGGTAGCTATAACGGAGTTAAGACAGTAGGCTTTGAAGCCGGTGAAAAAGTCGCATTGATTTTGGTACCCAATAGCAGCTTAGAGAGCGTGGCTGATGGCAATTTCCAAGGCTCTAACCGTCCGCTATTTTCTATGTCTGCTGCCAACGGTGCCACACAGTTTGCCAAGGTCGGCACCAATGTTTTTGGTTGGGAAGATATAGCTCTTAAAGGTGGCCGCAGCAATTTTTCTGACGCTGACTACAACGATATCGTGATTAAAGTCAGCGGTGCCACTGGTCAAGCCACTGAGCTGAGTCAAGTTATGAAGGCCGATCGGAACTGGCTGCAAACTGAATCGGCTCAAAATATTCTGGCTTTTTCTAACAAGGTAAATGCGGTGTTGGGCTGGAACCAAGCAGCTCTAGAGGCCATTAAAACCGATAAGACAAATCCACCGATCGCCTCTCGCAATTTGGCAATTTTAGAAACGGCGGTATTTGATGCAGTCAATGGACTCACTGCTTTTTATGATGCCTATAAATTTGATAACGGCATCAATCCTGATGCTTCGGTAGAAGCTGCCGCTTCCCAGGCTGCCTATCGGGTGCTTACGGAGCTGTATCCCACCCAAAAAGCCACTTTTGATGGCATCCTCAATGGCTATTTGCAAGATTTACCAGCAGGAGATTTTGTTACTAAAGGTTTGGCCTATGGTAAAGCAGTAGCTGAAGCCGCCTTAGCTTCTCGCACCAACGATGGCTCTAAAACCGTAGTGCCTTACACTGCCAGCACCGAAATCGGTAAGTGGCAGCCTACTGGCTCGGTAACTTCTCCCTTGCTGCCCCAATGGGGTAAGGTTACGCCTTTTGCCTTAGAAAGTAGCAGCCAGTTTCGCCCAGATGCTCCACCAGCTCTTACTAGCACCGAGTATGCTAAAGACTTTAACCTCACCAAAGACCTGGGTAGCTTAAACAGCACTACTCGTACTGCTGACCAAACCGAAATTGCCAAGTTTTGGGCAGATGGTGGCGGTACTTATACTCCACCCGGTCACTGGAACAGCATTGCCACTCAGCTTTTGGGCGAAAGCAACGCTTCTTTGGTAGAAAGTGCTCATACCTTGGGAGTTTTAAGTATTGCCTTAGCTGATGCTGCGATCGCCTGTTGGGATGCCAAATATACCTTCAATACTTGGCGACCTGTCACTGCCATTAAGCAAGCCGCCTTAGATGGTAATGATGCTACTACTGCGGATGCTACTTGGCAGTCATTAATTGCTACTCCACCTTTCCCCGAATACACTTCTGGCCATAGTACATTTAGTTCTACTGCTGCAACTGTCCTGACAGAATTGATCGGCGACAATGTGAACTTTACCACTTCTTCGATCGGCTTACCGGGTGTAACTCGCAGTTTTACTAGCTTTCAGCAAGCTGCCCAAGAAGCGGGCATCAGCCGCATTTACGGTGGTATTCATTTCTTATCGGCTAACATTAGCGGTTTAGAATGTGGTGAACAGATTGGGGAATATGTAATTACCAACTTCATGCAGAGCAAAACTGCTTAAGTTCTCGGTTCCGACTAATGCTGAAGGCTTCGCAACAAAAGATGAATTACAGTAGTTTTCTACTATGCTCCAATCTCTTGTTTAGCTCAAAGAAGGCAGAATCTGATTTAAGATTTCCTCATCGATCGGCTCCGTCAAAAAAGCCGTCAGCTTTCTGCCCACCGCTTGCCGCAGCATTTGAGAAATATTTTCGATCGAATTCACTTCTGGATGCAGCGAAACCCGTTGCTCTGAAACATGAGTAGTGGCTGGCTCTCGCACAAAAATACCAGCGGAGACAAAGCTAAATAGCGAGAGTTTTACTACCTCGGCGGCCACTGCGCCGTTTAAGCCCCGCACAATTTCTTCATTAGCTGTAGAGAGCTTTACCTGCTGAAGCGGATTTTTGATTATCCAGTTGGCAATGATATATAGCTCGTGGGGTGGCGGTAGACGATAGATCGGTGAACCCACCGAAAGAATAGATTGATAGGTTTCGATCGAATGGGCTGTCCGCAAACTCATATCTGGCAAAATCTCAGCATCTTTAGGAGCCGCCGCTCGTAAGCGTAGTACCACCTGAGAGGGGGGAATGCGAGCAATACAGAGTTCGGAATCTTTGCAGGCATACTGCATGTATTCTACAAACTTAGCAAAGCCGAAGCGGATGGTTTGCAGGTCGGGAATCACTTGGCGCAGTGCTTGCTGAATGACCGAAAGGTGAATGCCACCGACTAATAGCTCCGATCGACAGGTGCGATCATTGGCGTACCAATGCAGGATTTCTTTGGTTTTGGTCGCAATTTCTTCTGGTGATTGAGATATGGGGCGTTTAATTTGAGAAATCAGGCGAGCATTGCGAGGATCAATGCCATCCAGAGCGCGGACTACGGTGCTGCCTAGGCGCTGTCGATCGTCTTCAGTGGGATCTGTGATCCGCACAAAATGGTCACAGACTGCTTGGAATGTGCGGTTGGCGGCATTGTCGTAGGCGCAGCCAATTACGGTTTTGCCGTATTCGTGGAGTTTTTTGGCCAAGGCTGCGAAGCCGCCGTCACCAGAGACAATGATGTAGACTTCGATCGAAGGACGAATGTGAGCCAGATCTATGGCATCGATCGAGAGTTGGATGTCGGCGGCGTTCTTTTTTTGCTCGCGGGAAAAACCAAAAACCTGCACGGGATCAATGCCCAGCTCATTGATTTCGCCGCGCATGATGCCTAGTCGGGGGTCACTCCAGTTGGCATAGGCTCGCTGGACAGCGATCTGACCGATTTTGTCGGTCTTGCGGATGCGCTGCAAAATTTCTTCTAAAGATAAATTGGAAATCAGATGGCTAGAGAAGCTATAGCCTTTCAGCAGATTCTCGATGTCATAAAAAATGGCCGTGTTGAAACTCACTACTTTGCTCTTGTTTGCTGTTGGGCTTGCTCTTTGGTCGTTATATTCTAGCTTAGCAGGACGAAGTTAGCTTGAATCAGTTTGACAAGGATGGTCTCTCGGAGTGAAGATGAGGAAGCGCATTTTGCAGGAGTTTTCAGGAGAAATGACCGTGAGCCAACAGTTTGACTATGATTTAGTAATTATCGGAGCCGGTGTTGGTGGTCATGGTGCCGCACTGCACGCGGTGAGCTGCGGCCTGAAGACCGCGATTATTGAAGGCGGAGACATGGGGGGCACCTGTGTAAACCGGGGCTGTATCCCTTCTAAGGCTTTGTTGGCAGCCGCTGGCCGGGTGCGAGAAATGCGCAATGAGCATCATTTGAAAATGCTGGGTATTTCCCTGGGTTCGGTGAATTATGATCGATCGGCGATCGCGGCTCATGCTGGCAATACGGTGAACAAGCTGCGGGGTGATTTGACAAATAGTATGACCCGGCTGGGTGTGGATGTAATTAGGGGCTGGGCAAAAATTGCTGGTCAACAAAAGGTTTCAATTACCACCCCCGAAGGCGAGAAAACTATTACAGGCAAAGATATTATTATTTCTTCTGGCTCGGTGCCGTTTGTGCCGCCAGGAATTGAGCTTGATGGCAAGACGGTGTTTACTAGCGATGATGCTATTAAGCTAGAGTCTGTGCCTGATTGGGTGGCAATTATTGGTAGCGGTTACATTGGTCTGGAGTTCTCGGATGTTTATACGGCGCTGGGTTCGGAAGTAACTATTATCGAAGCCTTAGATCAGTTGATGCCGGGATTCGATCGAGATATTGCTACTTTGGCTGAGCGAATTTTGATCAAGCCTCGGGATATTGAGACTCGATCAGGGGTGTTGGCAATGAAGATTATTCCTGGTACGCCGGTACAGATTCATTTGGCTGATGCTAAGACCAAAGAAATAGTGGAGGTATTGGAAGTTGATGCTTGTCTGGTGGCTACGGGGCGGGTTCCAGATACCAAAAAGCTGAATGTAGAAGCGGTAGGCGTGACTCTCAATCGGGGCTTTATTCCGATCGATGATCATCTCCAGGTTGTGGCTGATGGTCAGAAGGTGCCGCATTTGTGGGCGATCGGCGATGCTACTGGCAAGATGATGCTGGCGCATACGGCGGCGACTCAGGGGATTGCAGCGGTGGAAAATATCTGTGGTCGTCCAAAGACGGTGGATTACCAAAGCATTCCGGCGGCGGCTTTCACTCACCCAGAGATTAGTTTTGTGGGGATGACTGAGGCACAGGCCAAGGAGCAGGCTACCGGCTACACTGTGGCTGCGTCTAAGAGCTACTTTAAAGGCAATTCTAAGGCGATCGCCGAGGGTGAGGCTGATGGCATGTGTAAGGTGGTCTATCGTACCGATACTGGAGAAATTTTAGGGACTCACATTATCGGGCTTCATGCTTCTGATCTAATTCAGGAGGCGGCGAATGCGATCGCGGCTCGGCAGTCGGTGCAGTATATGGCGCAGCTTACTCATGCTCATCCAACTCTATCGGAGGTTTTAGATGATGCCTTTAAGCGGGCGGCTTTTGCTCACTAGTGATCAAATCAAGATGATCTGATCGAGCGGGGATCTGGGGGCAAAGTCCTCAGATCTCTGTAACCAATGTTTCGTTAGCCTACACCTTTGATCCTATGCAAATTCGTCGCGTTCAGCCCGGTATCCCAGTCAGCATCGAAACTTTGGAATATCAGATCAAAGTGCCAGACAACCAACCCCATAACATTTTGGAAGAAATAGTCTGGCAGAAAGAGCGAGAAGTCGCCCGCTGGCGCGAGAAAACTCCTTTAAACTTACTGCGTGAACAAGTAGCCGCGATCGCCCCACCAGTCCGTAATTTCCTCGGGGCACTGCGCAACAGTTCTCGCCAGCCTGCGCTGATTGCCGAAGTCAAAAAGGCTTCCCCCAGTAAAGGTGTAATTAGAGCAGACTTTGACCCAGTATCGATCGCCCAATCTTATGTCCAAGGCGGAGCCGCTTGTCTTTCGGTACTCACCGATGAAAAGTTTTTCCAGGGTAGCTTTGAAAACTTGAGCTTGGTGCGATCGGCAGTAGATATCCCATTGCTCTGCAAAGAATTCATCATCTATCCCTACCAAATCTATTTAGGCCGCAAGCACGGAGCCGATGCGGTCTTGCTGATTGCGGCGATTTTGCCCGATAGTGACCTGCGCTATTTCCTTAAAATTATCAAAGCTTTGGGCATGACGGCTCTGGTTGAAGTGCATAGTGCCGAAGAGCTAGAACGAGTTTTAAAGCTAGAAGGCTTGGAACTGCTGGGCATCAACAATCGCAACCTGACAGATTTTAGTGTTTCGCTCCAGACGACTGGCGATCTGCTGAAAAAATATGGCACAGCTTTAGCAGAACGCGATATCTTGGTAGTAAGCGAATCGGGTATTCATCAACCTGTAGATCTAAAGACCGTGCGAGTGGCTGGAGCCGCCGCTGTTTTGGTCGGTGAATCGTTGGTGAAACTACCAGACCCAGCTCAGGCGATCGCCGAGTTATTTGCATAAGTTCCTTTCTATCCAAATCATCGGTTTTTGACGTGAGTAAAATTCAACTGCCTTCTTTGATCCATTACGAACTGGTCTTGCAAATTTTAGAAAAGCAAACTTTGCCAGATTCTGATGGTCAGGATCCTCAAATACGCCAGCAGGCACAGCAGCTAGTTGTTACTATGCGCAAAGCTATTTCCCAACAGCGCCTGCTAGAAGAAGACTGTCAGCGTCGTCAACTCGAAATAGAACACCATTGGGGTTTGAATAACCCGGCTGTAGCACCGATCGATCTCAACGGAGTAAGTTTATGATGCCTCCCATTAAAGGAATCGAACAATTTCGCGGCCAAATTAACCTGCTCGGCATCCGACGAGATGTAATGGGGTTGCGTCAAGAACTAGAATCTCAGAAAGTCTCGATCGCCCAAACCCGTCGTCGCCTGCCCCGGGGCTGGTATCGCCACAGCCCCACGGTGGATTTGGAGGTGTCATTAAATGTGCAGCCAGTGCAGAATCCGGTCTGTTTACCGCATATTTGGCCAGCCCACAATCCCCGTCGATAAAAATCATTTAAAAATTATTCCGGTTCACCATCAAATAGATGAGAGTGATCAATCAAATCAAGAAATTATTGATGGGTCATTGACTCAATCCGCGTTAAGATAATTTTTCTGAGTTAGGCGCAAGAATTAGAAGGAACCTCATGGAAAATAAATTGATGTTGATGATTCCTGGCCCGACCCCGGTGCCAGAGAATGTGCTGTTAGCTTTAGCTAAGCACCCAATGGGGCACCGCAGCGGTGAATTCATCCAGATTCAAGCCGATGTCACCGAAAACTTGAAATGGTTGTATCAAACTACCAATGAGTTACTGCTGCTTACTGCCTCTGGTACAGGTGCAATGGAAGCAGGCATCATCAACTTTTTTAGCCCTGGCGATCAGGTATTAGTAATCCACAACGGTAAATTTGGTGAACGCTGGGTACTAGTCTCTAAAGCCTTTGGTCTAGATGTAGTCGAAGTCACCGCTCCTTGGGGTCAACCAATCAATCCTGCTGACGTGCAGGCTGCTCTGACTGCCGATAGCGCTAAAGCAATCAAAGGCGTAATTATCACCCATAGCGAAACTTCTACTGGCGTAATTAACGACCTAGAAACTATCAACAAACATGTCAAAGCCCATGGCGCACTGATCATTGTCGATGCCGTCACCAGTATGGGTGCCACTAATGTCCCGATCGATGACTGGGGCTTAGATGTAGTCTGCTCTGGTTCTCAGAAAGGTTTTATGGTTCCCCCAGGGATGGGCTTCGTGGCCGTCAGCGCTAAAGCCTGGGAAGCTTACAAAACCGCCAAAATTCCTAAGTTCTACCTAGATTTGGGCAAATACCGCAAAGATGGCGCTCCCTTCACGCCGCCGGTTAACCTTATCTTTGCGCTCCAAGCTTCTTTATCGATGATGAAAAAAGAAGG
Source organism: Synechococcales cyanobacterium GL140_1_metabinner_5_sub (assembly GCA_025359065.1). Classification (GTDB taxonomy): domain Bacteria; phylum Cyanobacteriota; class Cyanobacteriia; order Cyanobacteriales; family Chamaesiphonaceae; genus JAAFHZ01. The sequence continues at coordinate 113,688 of JANYHM010000040.1, forward strand.
ACTAGAAAACATTTTCGCTCGTCACCACCGTCATCGTGATGCCTGTCGCGCCGCTGTTAAAGCCATAGGCCTAGAACTCTATGCTCCCGATGGTCACGGCAGCCCTGCGATCACCGCAGTTGCGACTCCCGCCGCCGAAGAAATCCGCAAGGTAATGAAAAAGAAATACGACATTGTGTTAGCTGGTGGTCAAGATCACCTCAGCGGTCAAGTCTTCCGCATTGGTCACTTGGGATTTGTGTGCGATCGAGATATCCTTAGTGCCCTTGCCGCTCTAGAAGGCACCTTAGCTGAACTAGGAATCGGCAACAGCAACGGAGCCGGAGTATCCACCGCCGCCAAAATTCTCAGCGGTAAATAGCCAAATCAAATATTCATTTTGCATCAGGAAAAAACTGGTGCAATTTTTGACTGACCATTTAGTTTCCATGATCGCACCGAAAGCCATAGCTGAAATGATCGACGTACCAAACAAACTGATAAAGTTATGTAGCCAACCACAGATTCTTAAATAATCTGCTGTTTACTCTATATTCGGAGGAATGTTCTTGGCTCGTCGTTATCTTTTTACTTCAGAATCCGTCACCGAAGGTCATCCAGATAAAATCTGTGACCAAATCTCTGACACCATTCTTGATGCGCTTCTTCAGCAAGACCCCGCTAGTCGGGTAGCCGCAGAAGTCGTAGTCAACACCGGACTAGTACTAATCACTGGCGAAATCACCAGCAAAGCTCAGGTTAATTACATTGACCTCGCGCGTGCCAAGATCGCAGAAATCGGCTACACCGATGCCGACAATGGCTTTTCGGCCACCAGCGCCTCGGTACTGATCGCCCTCGATCAACAGTCCCCCGACATTGCTCAGGGCGTTAATGATGCTCAAGAATCTCAGGATAGCTCTGACAGCTTCGACAAAATCGGTGCTGGTGACCAGGGAATTATGTTTGGCTATGCCTGCAACGAAACCCCCGAACTAATGCCCATGCCTATCAGCGTGGCTCACCGTTTGGCCAGACAGATGGCTCTAGTGCGCAAAAATGGTCAAATGCCTTACCTGCGCCCTGATGGTAAAACTCAAGTCACGATCGCCTACGAAGAAGGTAAGCCCGTGGCCGTTGATACTATTTTGCTTTCCACCCAACACGATCCTACTGTTACAGGCATTAGTGATGATCTGGGTATTCAGCAGAAAATTAAAGACGAGCTATGGAAACAGGTTGTAGAACCGGTTTTCGCTGAGCTTTCCATCAAGCCCGATGAGGTAACCAAGTACTTGGTAAACCCCACTGGTAAGTTTGTAATCGGTGGCCCTCAAGGGGATGCTGGTTTGACTGGGCGAAAGATTATTGTCGATACCTATGGCGGTTACTCTCGTCATGGTGGGGGAGCTTTCTCTGGTAAGGATCCTACGAAGGTTGACCGATCGGCTGCTTATGCTTGTCGTCACGTAGCTAAAAACATAGTGGCTGCTGGCTTGGCCGATAAGTGCGAAGTTCAACTCAGCTACGCGATCGGGGTTGCTCGTCCAGTAAGTATTCTGGTAGATACTTTTGGCACTGGCAAAATCGATGATGATGCTATCCTAGACTTAATTGAAAAGCATTTTGAGCTACGTCCTGCTGGAATTTTGGCGGCTTTCTCGCTGCGCAAGTTGCCCAGCGAACGCAATGGTCGTTTCTATCAAGATGTGGCTGCCTACGGACATTTTGGTCGCAATGACTTAGATCTGCCATGGGAAAAAACTGACAAGGTTGATGCTTTGAAAGCAACAGCTAAGGTTTAGATTTAAAAATCTATTAATAAAAAAGGGGTCAATATTGGCTCCTTTTTTTTAGTTGTAGTGGTTATTATTTTACTTAATCGCCATTAGTCGATTGCGTCGAACTGCCACTCAGTTTCCTGACGTTGCTATCCAGATTGAAGATTGGTACTCGATCGTCAAAGCAGTCAAGTTAACAAAAATCTGGTATCTCCGATGCTGGGGTTCGCCAATAAATGCCGTTTTCTCGCTGCATCATTTGGCAGCCCACCAACTCACGGCGCAGCGTAGCCGTATCGGCATGAACAGGTTTAATGATGCCATTGAGTTCTGCCTCAGGATACTGTCGATCAAACTCAAATTTTTGCATCAGCCACTTCAAAACAATCCAGCGTTTTTTGCGACTAGCCGGAATCTCTTTAATTACGTCGTTATCAATAAAACTACTGAGCACCTTAGTTTCCCAAATATTTTCATCCCCGATCGGCTGCACCATTGGTAGCGCCATAAGCGTAGATTTCTGCATATTTTGCAGAGCATCAAGATCTAGCCGATAGTAGTGGTTATTACCCTCCACCCGCATGTAACTCCTTGAGCTTGCCCAAATGGTGAGAAATAGTTTGGCACGATGCTCAAAACGGCATTAAAATGATCAGTAAACAAGAATTGATGTTCAGAATTACCAAAACCCTAGCTGCGACCAGTCTACTGGGAATCTTTGCCCCTATCGCAATCATCGCATCCGCGTCGGCTAAAGCGCCGGTAGAAATTAATGAGATCGCCAAAACCATGACGGTGATGATTTCTGGTACCAGTCAGCAAGGCTCTGGCATCATTATTCAACGGCAAGGAGATGTCTATACCATTTTGACCGCCGCACATGTACTGAAAGATGAAGCCTATCAAATTACTGCCACCAATGAGCAAAAGTATGCGGTCATTCCGGGTTCCATTCGGAAAGCCAGCGGAGGAATTGACTTAGCCCTCTGTAAATTTCGATCAAAAACCAGTTATCCTGTCGCGAAATTGGGTAATTCTCGTCTGCTTAATGGTGGTACAGAAATTTATGTAGCCGGTTTTCCGGCAGCAACCCGCACAATTACTACATCAGTCTTTGTGTTCAGAAAAGGCGAAGTTTCAGCCAATAGCAATAAGATTTTTGAGAGCGGCTACTCTTTGATTTATAGCAACGATACTTTACCGGGGATGAGTGGTGGCCCAGTTTTGAATAGTGCTGGGGAATTAGTTGCTATCCACGGCAAAGGCGATCGAGAGCAAAGTAACGGCATGTTAGGAGCAAAAACCGGTTTTAACCTGGGGATTCCAATTTCCCGCTTTTTAGAAATTGCCAGCACTCTGGGCGTGGTAATTGATCAGCCTGTTCCTACTGCGCCTAGCAGCCAGCCCGCCGAAGATTTATTGGCCACTGCCTTGGCTAAGGAACAAAAGAATGACTATCGAGGGGCAGTAGTAGACTACAGTCGGGCGATCAAGCTGAATCCTCGCTATGTCGATGCTTACATTGGTCGAGGCTACGCTAAATATAAGCTGGACGAACGTTCTAATGCCATTATCGACTTCAGCACCGCTATTCAGCTCAATCCTCAATCTGCCCGAGCCTATTTAAATCGGGGAAATATGTATTTGGCGGCGATCGATTGGGAATATGCCATTAATGATTTTACCAAAGCTTTGGAAATTAATCCTGACTATGTAGATGCTTATATCAGTCGAGGGGTAGCCAGAGAATCTTGGTTTAATTCGCCCACAAGTGGCATGGTAGATTTAAATATGGCAATTATTTTAGATCCGCAGTCGATTTTGGCTTATCGGAGTCGAGCGAATGCTAGATACAATATTGGAGACTATCAAGGATCGATCGAAGACTATAACAAAGCCATTAGCCTGGGTTCTAAAGAGGCCGCTAACTATTTTGGTCTTGGTATTGCTAGGCATCAGCTTAAAGATTATCGCAAGGCGATCGCCGATTTGAATACAGCAATTCAGCTTGATGCAGCTAGAGCACAAGCTTATTACGAGCGAGGGCTGTCTAAATATGAACTTGATGACAAAAGCGGTGCTATTCAAGATCTGCAAAAAGCTCAGTCTTTGTTGACAGCACAGGGCAAAGGTCGATCGTCTGAAAGTAATAAAGTTATCCGACTTCTCAAGAAGTGGGGATCAATGTAAATCCGGCTTTTCTAACCACTGCCCAAAATCCTCTACAAATCGATCGGCCAAAATCGCCTCCCGAATACGAGTAGTAAACCGAATTAACTCCGTCACATTATGTAGTGCCAACAAAGTAAACCCTGTCACCTCATTGCAGCGAATTAAATGACACAAATAAGCCCGACTAAAATTCTGGCAAGTATAGCAAGGACAACTATCATCCAACGGCGTAAAATCGCGCTTAAACGTCGCATTCTTTAAATTCCAGCGCTCTCCTCTCACAAAAGCCGCCCCATGACGAGCTACCCGGGTAGGAATTACACAGTCAAACAAATCTATCCCCGAAGCGATCGCGATCGCCATTTCTTTGTAAGTACCAATCCCCATCAAATAGCGTGGTTTCTCTTGGGGCAACAGCGGCGCAGTTGCCCGCACAATTTTGTGAATAAATGGAGCCGGTTCACCTACGCTCACCCCGCCGATCGCAAATCCTGGCATATCATACTGGCTGAGAGCTTTAGCCGCCGCCTCCCGCAAATCTAAATGCACACCCCCTTGAACAATCGGAAATAAAGCCTGATCATGAGGTCTTTGGTGAGCAGCAATACAGCGCTCTAGCCAGCGTTGAGTTCGATCGGTCGCTGCCACTACTTCCTCGCGGGTCGCTGGGTAAGGTGGGCATTCATCGAAAGCCATAATTACGTCAGCACCTAAAGCATTCTGAATCTGAATCGATTTTTCTGGAGAGATAAAGATCATCCGGCCATCTAGCGGTGACTTGAAAGTAACCCCCTCTTCTGCGATTTTGCGAGTCTTGCTCAGGCTAAACACCTGAAACCCACCAGAATCGGTCAACATTGGCCCCGACCAGTTCATAAACTTATGCAGACCACCAGCTTCTGCAATAATGTCCTCGCCCGGTCGCAGGTGTAGGTGATAAGTATTAGCCAACACCATCTGCGCCTGAGCATCGGCTAAATGAGCAGAAGTCAGGGTTTTCACCGTGGCCTGGGTGCCCACAGGCATAAATCTGGGGGTTTCTACAATGCCGTGGGGGGTTACAAAAGTACCAGCCCGAGCTTGGGTGCGGCTGCATTTGCCGTGGCATTGAAAGGTAAAGTTGCTGTTCACTGAGAATGATGTCCGCGTGATGACTGCTCATTGTACTTTACCAAAAGCCATATCAACACCTAAAGCAATCTGAAGCTACTTTTCTGGAGAGGTAATGGTTTTGGGAAAAAGGGTTAAATAAGATAATCAGCCATTATGATAAATCGATGTCCTTCTTACCTAAAAATATTTAGGCACATAATGATAATCCTAAATTCTGATATTGGAGCTTAGAGATATCCCTCTAACGGTTTTATGAAAACAACATATATCCATATTTCTCGGTGATTTCGGTCAGTTTATCGCTAAAAATGTCGCTTAAAATTTCAACTGTAGATTCAGTAGCTAGAATTCCATCTACTCGATCGCTATAAAGCGCCACGCAAAATTGCTCGTTATTGTGACAGGAAGGATAGATAATTCCATCCACATTTTCGGGGTATTGCCAAAAAGCAAATGACCATTGTTGGGTAATCTGCCGATTTTTGGTGGCAAAGATCCCAGAATTTGCTCCCATGCGTTCCAAATTAGCACCAGAAGCCCTAATTAATCTGAGCGGTCGATCGAACTTTAATTGAGAGATAGATTCTGCTGCCAAGCTAGAGCGTTCTATCCAGCCACGATTTGCTTGATCGCGCATCACCTCCAGAAAGGCAACACCTTCATTCATTCCAGCATAGACAACCCCATATGGTCTGGGTGCATCAAAGCGATGAGGTAAATCTCTGCCAAAAAATATCGGATTAAAAACGGTTCGATGAATGCGAAATAATCGTGTTTCAGTATCTAAGGTATCGATCTTAATTTGCCGATCATTTAAATCTTCTGGTGGCAGGGGATGCTCTTGTCCTGTTTGCATTAAGTAGGCGTGCCTAATTAAACTCAAGATAGTTTTGGTCTAGACAAGGATTTCAGATTGATCCGTCTTACATTTAATTGAGCGTTGCTACTTATTCAGTCGCAGCAATAACTACATCCTCAATATTACCTCGTCGTAGCTCTGATAATGGCGAGTTTTGATCATCTAGAGAATAGTTTGGCGAAAGTAGATACGATAACTTGTCCCAAGATGAGAAAGGATTGAGACATCTGAGAACTTCTGGCAACCCAGCTAGAACTTTCCTATTTTCTGTAAACTGCCAAGCGGGATAGAGATAGCGATCTTCCCACCACACACCCAGCAACCTACCTTGTTCCCGCATTGCATCTAGATGCTGAAAACCAGTCACACCAAAATACTGCATGACTCGATCGGCTTCCCAGCAGCCACCCTCAGCCGTAATTAGTTCCCACTGAAACTCTTGCAAAGTTTGCTGAGGTCTATTACTGCTGGTATTGGGTAAACGAGATTTTTGTCTGTCTTCGGCTAACATAATATTTCCACACATTTTTTTGTTTATTTGTATCTCACTTGAAATTTTTATATAAAAGCGAGATGTGATCGGTGTTTATTTGATTCATTTAAATGATGGTTTTAACCACCTAGGCAGATCGGTCGATTGATATCTGACCTGGCCACGATTTAAAGAAAGCACTAATCTGACTTCAGTAGCATCGTCTGAGTTGTCATAAACCAATGAACGATCAGCTACTTCGAGCGCACTTGATAATAAGTGCATCACACGCTCATACCTAGCCATTACTTTGTCTTTTGGTACATCATGCCCACCAGACTGAACCCTTTGTCTGACTCGTTCAAAAGAAAGTTGTGGACTAGATAATCCGACAAAAATCAGCATTACGTCATAGCCAGCGTTCTTTGCAGACTGCATGAATTCGATCTTGCTAGGGTGGCTCATCACTGTTTCAAAAGCCATCGATTCTCGACCTGTTAACCATCTATTTCTCTGCTCATCAGCTCTCTTAGACGCAGTGCTAGCCCTTTCTCTCAGGTCAGTAATGTCTGTTAGAGTGAGAGCTATTTCATCAGGATTAATATAGTTTGAGGGAAATCCTGGTTCTTGTCGTAGACGAGCAGTAATAGTAGACTTCCCAGCCCCGTTAACACCTGCGATTACAACCAATAAAGGTGTCGATGAGCTATCCATATTTTCTTAGCTCTGGCTGGGTACATTGGAAACTTCAATTTCTTCTCCACTTGGCTTTGTTTCATGCATGATGCCATCTCTTTCTCCATAAGTAGAGATACCATTCGCATGAAGGTCTTCCACGGCTGCCTTAGTTGCTTCTCTGGCTAAAGAAGACATCGTTTCATCTGACAAATCAAAGAAGTTGTCAGTTTTAGATGGGAGTGTTTGCTCTACTGCTTGCATGATACTTAGTCGGTATTAGATAAATGAGATTTTTGTTGGTCTTGGGCTAACATCAATTTCCTCACTATTTCAATTTTTGTTGGGGGTCGATACCACATTTCCAGTATCGCAAACTCACGATTTATTTTTAACTCAGTTTTGTTTTTAGTTAAAATTGAGGCATAATTGAGACACAAAAGGACTGGAGATCTTGACTTGCCATGGCTAATTCTTTGATTGCTTCGGATAAAGGACTTCAGCTCATCGATAATGCCAGAGAAAAGCAAGGCTGGAATCGATCGGATCGGCGGCTTCTGGAAGCGGCGGAGATTTCGAGAGCGACGTTGAATCGGTTTTATGCTCAGCAGCCAATTAAACATGATAATTTTGTGGCGATTTGCAGGGCGGTGGGGATTGAGAGGTGGCAGCGGGTAGCAGCGATAGTGTTAACGGCTGAAAAAATGCAGGCGGTGCCAGAGATACCGCCAAATTCTTTGGCTGAACTCGATCGAGATTTACGGGCTTGGTTTAAAGCATTGCGGTATAAGATCGAGCCAGATTATCTGGTGGAGACAGCGGAATATTTTGAGTGGATTATTCGGATACCAGTGCGGAGTAGATACGATCGAGTTTTAATTCATGGGATTACGGGCGAGGCGGGGATGCAGGATCTGGCGCGGGTGGAGGCGGTGGTGCAGGAGCGGCAGTTAGATGAGGGGTGTTTGGTGACAGATTATCGGGTGAGTCGATCGGTGGATGCTTATTTGGCGGCGGAAGAGGAGAAGGGGAATCAGAAAATTTTGTGCTTGACGGTGGATGAATTGATTGATCGAGATGTAGATTTTTCGCCGTATATTCAGTGGTTGGCGGCGGAGATCCAGCGGTTGAAAATCGCTGAAGAATATCTCCAGTTGGATTGTAGTAAACCCGAAAAAGATGCCCAGGGAAGATATAAAACGCCGAGTGCGGGAGCGGTGGGGGCAGAACAGATCGATGAATATATGGATGAGTGGTTGAAGTCAGCGCAGAAAAATCATATTTCGGTGCTGGGGGAATTTGGGACGGGGAAGACTTGGTTTGCGCTGCACTATGCTTGGGTGGGAATTCAGGCTTATTTACAGGCAAAAGCCAAACGGGTGAAGCGTCCGCGTTTACCACTATTAATTACCTTGCGGGACTATGCCAAGACGTTAAATGTGGATACGGTGATTGCGGGGTTCTTTTTTGTTAATCACAATATTCGGCTGAATGCGGATGTATTCGATCGATTGAATCGCATGGGTAAGCTATTGATTTTGTTCGATGGTTTTGATGAGATGGCGAATAAGATTAATAGTCAGGAGGCGATCGATAATTTCTGGGCGTTGGCTGAGGTTATTGTGCCAAATTCTAAGGCGATTCTTACCTGTCGGACGGAGCATTTCCCGACTACGACAGTCACGCAGGAGATTTTGGCTGGTGAAAAGTTGGCTTCTACTCAGGCAAAGGTGGCGATGGCTCCAAAGTTTGAAATTTTGAATTTGCATCCGCTATCGATCGACCAAATTCGGCAGGTGTTGACTAGTCGCGGTGCGACGATGGAGGCGATCGATCTCATTCTGGCTAATGCTGAATTAGCCGATTTGGTGAAGCGTCCGATGATGGTGGATTTGGTGTTGGCGGCGTTACCAGAAATTAGTGCGGGTAGAGATATCGATGTGGCGCGGGTGTATTTGTATGCTCTCAAGCACAAGCTGGCGCAGGATATCGAAACTAAGCGGACGTTTACATCCATGGCAGATAAGGTGTTCTTTTTGTGTGAGGTATCTTGGGCGATGCTGTCACAGAATAAGTTGACGCTGCACTATAGTCAGTTTCCGGATAAGTTGCGAGAGGTGTTTGGTGATGCGGTTAAGGATACTCAGCTCGACCATTGGCATTATGACATGATGGGTCAGTCGATTTTGATTCGTGACCACGATGGTAATTATCGTCCGGCGCATAAGTCGCTGCTGGAGTTTTTTGTGGCGTGGAAGTTTGCGGCGGAGTTGGGGTTGCTGCATGACGATTTTTTGGAGTTGGTGGGGGAACCAGAGGGGAATCCCCCTGTCTTGTCGCGCTTTTTAGCGGAGGAAACCTCCGCAGCGCGCGCCGCTAAATCCCCCTTGGGAAGGGGGACTTTGAGAGGTGAATTAGAATCAGGTACTTCGACTGTAGTCCCTTTGGGAAGGGGGACTTTGAGAGGCGCATTAGAATCAGATACTTCGACCGTAGCCCCCTTTTTAAGGGGGTTGGGGGGTTCAGATTTCGCAACGGAGTCAGGAGTGATCGCACCATCGGATGTTCGCTACAAGTGGGCAGATTATTGGCGGCATTGTCGAGAGAATCAGGGGAATGGGGGCGATATTGCCAGATTTGAGCGGGTGGAAATTGCCAATTTAGTGACAACTTTTGGGGCGAGTCCGTTAATTCCGGCGGTGATGAATTTGCTTTTGCCGATGCTGGATCTAGAGGTGAGTTATCGGCAGATGAATTCGTTGTTGGAGTTGATGCAGTGGACGCGGGGACAAGCAGAAGCGGCATGGTTGGGGAGTAATGCGGGAAGTGTGTTGGTGAAACTAAATCCCTATGGGTTAGAGTATCAGGATCTCAGCGAGACGGTGCTGCCAGATATTGATTTGGTGGGGGCAGGATTGCGGGAAGTGAATTTTGCTGGGGCAAACCTGGCAAATGCTGCAACAACTAAAACTTTTGACACTTGTACTGCGATCGCCACTAGTGACGATGGTCGATATTTTTTTACGGGTCATAGTGACAGAACTGTTAGGATTTGGTCGATTGATGGTCAAGAATTATTTACTTGTTCTGGTCATCATGATTCGGTAAGTTCGCTTGCTATTAATGGCGAGTGGTTGTTCTCTGGCAGTTATGATTGCACCATCAAACAGTGGGAGATCTCCACCGGCAAATGTCTGCAAACCTTCAACGATCATCAATATTCGGTAAACTCGATCGCGATCAGCGGTGAGTGGCTATTTTCTGGCAGTGATGACAACACGATCAAACAGTGGGATATCTCCACCGGCAAATGTCTACATACCTTCACCGGTCATCAATCTTGGGTAAATTCGATCGCGATCAGTGGTGAGTGGCTATTCTCTGGCAATGATGACAACACCATCAAACAATGGGAGATCGCCAGCGGCAAATGCCTCCACACCTTCACAGGTTATCAAAATTCGGTAAATTCGATCGCGATCAGTGGCGAGTGGCTATTCTCTGGCAGTGATGACAACACTATCAAACAGTGGGAAATCTCCACAGGGAAATGTATTGCTACCTTCGATAATTCCCTCTGTGCTAAAGCAAATATTACGGACGTGCGCGGTCTGAATGACTCACAGATAGCCTCACTCAAAGCCCTGGGCGCAGTTGATGATAATATCTTGACGTAGTTCAGGAGTCCAAATGAGTAATCATAATTATGTTGCTATAGTACTGATCTCCAGTACTTCAGATTCACCAGGGTATCAAACACTTTACGACGAAACAACCCTAATCGTTCAAGCCAATTCTATAGAAGAAGCCAAGTCAAAGGCGATTCAGTATGGGAAAAGCTGTGAGGGGAGTTATACCAGCGTAGATGGTTTTCTCATCGTTAAAAAGTTTGTAAATGTGGAAGATGTAAACGATGTTCTAGAAGATCTGGGCGGTGATATTACCGCTATTAATGCGCGCTTCTTCCATGACTTGGATGCTTACCAAAATTTCAGAACAATGTTGCACTCAGAAACATAGCAAGCTTTCCTGTAAACGAGTATGCCGCCGCGTCGATCGCACCGTATTCACTGCCTGCTCCTCCCCCTAATAATTGCCGCATACAAAAGATTCCGTTGCAGCATCATATTGTGCTCCATACTCAACGGAATCACCACCACCGGAAACTCCGAACCCTAGATTTTGTGAATCGTAAACGCTTTCAAAAACACTAACGCAGCTTGGATGAATTTCAGATGATCTTTCGATCGCTGTTCACTTGATCATTCCTTGACTGGATACAGTACCGGCCAGAGACTATGATATAGATCGTTTGTGCCGCTCTGACTAGCTCACTAATGCTACTTTCCTTACATATCAGCAACTTCGCCCTGATCGACGAACTCACCATTGACTTCGCCCGAGGACTGAACGTGCTGACCGGCGAAACCGGCGCAGGTAAATCGATTATTTTAGATGCGATCGATGCCCTGTTAGGCGGCACCGTTAGCGCCCGCTTAGTCAGAAGTGGCACCAGTCGTGCCATTGTCCAAGGCACTTTTAAATCGCCGCTGCACTTAGTGGACTGGCTGCAAGCCAACGAAATCATCGTCGCTGAGAATTTGATTTGTACCCGCGAAATCAGTCGTACTGGTGGCACCATTCGATCGAAGCTGCGAGTCAATGGCACCGTGGTCAGCAAACAAATTTTAAATGAACTGCGTGAGCACCTGGTAGAAATCACTGGCCAAGGCCAAACTAGCCAAATTACCGCCGCTCATCAACAGCGCCAGTTACTAGATGCCTATGGGAGCTTAGAGGCCGATCGACTGCAAGTTAACCAGCACTTTCAGGCTTGGCAGCAGGCTGAAAAAAATTTGACCCAACGCCAGCAGCAGCAAGCAGATCATGCTTTCCGGTTAGAAACCCTGCGGATGGAGGTGCAAGAACTAGAATCTGCTGCTTTAGAAGCCCCCGATGAACTTATTGCCCTAGACCAAGAGCATCAGACATTGAACCACGTAGTAGACCTGCAACAGCAGAGCTATCAAATATATCAGCTCTTATACCAAAACGACCTGGGTGAATCTGCTGCCGCTGACCTGCTGAGCAAAGCCGAAAACCTACTGGTGGGCTGTGTGGATATTGATCCCAAATTGCAGCCGCTGTTGGATGTGGTCAGCGATAGCCTGACTCAAATTATCGATGTGGGACGCAGAATTAACAGCTATGGCGATCGATTAGAAGCCGATCCCCAGCGCCTCGAAGAAATTGAAGATCGGATGAGGTTTCTTAAGCATATCTGTCGGAAGTATGGCTGCAACCTAGGCGAACTGATCGATCGACTAGAAAAATCTCAGTTAGAGTTGGCTGGACTTACGGGCAAAGGAGAATCGATCGAGGAACTCCAGGCACTGCTCGATACCTGTTACGCCAAGCTGCTCAAAGCCTGCGAGAAATTGACCGATCGACGGCAGCAAACCGCCCAGAAACTCCAGCAACAGCTCGTAGCTGAGCTAAAACCTTTGGGCATGGCTAAAGTCCAGTTCCTGGTAGATATCCAGCCCCAGATACCCAGCGGTAACGGTGCTGACAACGTTTGTTTTTTGTTTAGTCCAAATCCCGGTGAACCACTGCAATCTTTGGCTGCTACAGCTTCGGGTGGGGAAATGAGTCGCTTTTTGTTGGCCTTAAAAGCCTGTTTCTCGGTGATTACCCCTACCGGCACTTTGATTTTTGATGAAATAGATACAGGGGTCTCTGGAAAAGTTACCCAGTCGATCGCTGACAAGTTACAGCAGTTGGCGATCGATCGGCAGGTGCTATGTGTCACTCACCAACCGATCATGGCTGCCATGGCCGACGTTCATTTCCAAGTGCGCAAAGAAGGTGTCGGTAAAAAAGCCCAAGAGCGCACCGTGGTCAAAATCGAAAGATTAGAACCCCAGCGCCGTCGAGAAGAAATTGCCCAATTGGCCGGTGGACATTCGGCGGCGGATTCGATCGCCTTTGCTGATTCTTTGCTTTCTCAGGCCACTGCTACTAAACAATCTGCCGCCAGCTTGGCCGAGAATCTGCCCAGCAAAAAATCCCGTCGTTCGCACAAAAAGACTAAGACGGTGCCCGTAAAAAAAGCCCGGTAAAAAAAGCCCCATTAAAAAAATAGTGACCGATCCCCGATCGCCCGAGTTTGGTACAATTAGCTACTTACCGACCAGGCGAGGATGTCAACAATTGTCTTGTGCCCGCATTGAGCATTTTTCAGTTGTGTGTATCCGAGGTAAAAGCATAGTCCATCGACTCCACCAGACATCTAGCCTTGGTCTATTCCTCTTGATTTCCTCTCTCTAAATGGTTTTTTTCAATATTCATGGCTAAACAGCGCGTTCTTTCTGGAGTTCAACCAACCGGTAATCTGCACCTAGGAAACTACCTAGGTGCCATTCGTAACTGGGTGGTCAACCAGGCTGAATACGAAAATTTCTTCTGTGTTGTAGATTTACATGCCATCACAGCTCCCCACGATCCTAAGGCGTTGGCCGAAAACAGCTACGCGATCGCTGCTCTCTATTTAGCCTGCGGGATTGATCTGGCTCATGCCAACATCTTCATTCAATCTCATGTGCGCGCCCATAGTGAATTAGCTTGGCTGTTTAACTGCGTTACCCCAGTTAACTGGTTAGAGGGGATGATCCAGTTTAAAGAAAAAGCTATCAAACAAGGTGACAGTGTCAGCATGGGCTTGATGGACTACCCTGTTTTAATGGCCGCAGATATTTTGCTGTATCAGGCCGATCGAGTTCCGGTGGGCGAAGACCAAAAGCAGCACTTAGAGCTGACTCGGGATATTGTGACTCGTTTTAACCATCTGTTTGGCGCTGAGCAGCCAGTGTTCAAAATGCCAGAGCCGTTGATTTTGGCCGAGGGTGCCAGGGTGATGAGCTTAACTGACGGCACCAAAAAAATGTCTAAGTCTGATCCTTCCGATCAGAGTCGAATTAATATTTTGGATTCCCCAGAGTTGATTCAACAAAAGATTAAAAAATGTAAAACTGATACAGAGCGAGGTTTGAATTTTGATAGCCCTGACCGACCAGAATGTCGCAATTTGCTTAGTTTGTATGCGATTGTCAGTGGTCAAACCAAAGAAGCAGTGGCGATCGAATGTCGGGAGATGGGCTGGGGACAGTTTAAGCCTTTGTTGGCTGAGTCCATGATTGCTCATTTGGCTCCCATTCAGGCTAAGTATCAAGAGGTGATGCTCGATCGGGCTTATTTGGAATCGGTGTTGCGCACTGGACGGGAAAAAGCTGAGTCAGTCGCTGATGAAACTTTGGCCGCAGCCAAGAAAGCTTTGGGGTTTTCGCGTCCGCTGTAACCGAAGTATTGAGTGGTGTCTCTAGAAACTCAGATGGTAGGGCAGACTTCGCTCAATAACAGCCCACCCTGCAATTATCTGGTTGTTATCACTACTGTAATTGGAGTAGTTACTCCGCCAAAATTTATTTAGATAAACTTTTTTATGAACAACTTTCAGCAGGCAGCCCAAAACGGTGAGTTTTTAGTTACTGCCGAAGTAGCACCGCCCAAAGGTAGTGATCCGAGCCACATGTTAGAATTTGCCAAATTATTAAAAGGTCGAGTACATGCAGTAAATATTACCGATGGTAGTAGAGCTGTAATGCGGATGAGTCCGCTAGTGGCGGCGGTGTTGCTGTTACGAGAAGGGATTGAGCCAGTGTATCAGGTGGCCTGCCGCGATCGAAATCGAATTGCTCTCCAGGCAGATTTGCTGGGTGCCCAGGCACTAGGTATCAAAAATGTGTTGGCGCTGACTGGCGATCCGGTGAATGCCGGAGATTATCCCAATGCTAAGGGGGTTTTTGATTTGGAGTCGGTACGGTTGTTGAAATTGATTTCCCAATTAAATGCTGGGCTAGATGGTAACGATAAACCTTTGCCAGATGGAGCCACTTCGCTGTTTCATGGTGGAGCTGTGGATCCACAAATTACCAGCCGCTCATCCTTGAAAAGTCGCTTCGAGAAAAAAATTGCCGCTGGAGCGCAGTTTTTTCAGAGTCAGTTGATTTCTGATTTTGATTTGTTGGAGCAGTTTATGAAAGAGGTAGCGCTGCCTTATGGCAAGCCGGTGTTAGCCGGAATTTTTCTGTTGAAGTCGGCAAAAAATGCTGAGTTTATTAATCGCTGTGTGCCGGGAGTACATATTCCCCAATCGACGATCGATCGCCTAACGGCTTCACCGAAACCACTACAAACTGGCATCGAAATTGCGGCGGAGCAGGTATTGCTGGCAAAAAAAATGTGTCAAGGAGTTCACCTAATGGCCGTCAAACGGGAGGATTTGATTCCGCGTATTTTAGATTTGGCAGAGATTAAGATCTAAATTTGTGAAGTTTTTTGTGTCAATTTAAAATCAAAGTTAAGATAGGCTGGGCATCAATGGGTTGATGATTACCAAATTTTGCTCATGCTCAATATAAAACCGGGCATGACCTCGTCGCAGTTAATCGAAGCTGGAAATTTTAATACTTCGGCCTCTTGTCCTGGTCGATAGATCTCCACCTGCTTATTTTTAGGATCGATGAGCAAGCCTAGCTTTACCCCAAGCCGTTGATACTCCTTCATTTTTTCCTGTAATGGCTTCAAGTTATCCGTAGCCGAGCGCAGTTCAATCAAAAAATCAGGCACAACCGTAATAAACCCAACAATGTTCACACCCTCAAGCCGAGATTTTTCAATCCAAGACACATCTGGCGCTGGCTTGCCGCTACCAAGCGCCGTGAAGTCATAGCCACCGGAAGAGTCGAATACTTCCCCTAGCTCGGTTTGCTCATTCCAAATGCCAACTAAAAGATTCAGTCTTGAGTTTTTTTTGCTGGTTTCGCCGCCTGCTGGAGCCATAACAATCAATTCTCCATCTTTAGTTAATTCCAGGCGCAGATCGGGGTTATTGATACAGAGCTGATCAAAGTGCTCTGGTGTTACTGTCAGCTTTGTATTAGTAACATTCAGTAGCAGAGTGTCGATCGACGGATTAGGAGCTGTGGCAGTTGTCATAAAAACCTTTAAATGCTTGTAGGGTTAGCACCTGTGTAGTATCTAGTCTTCTTCATCTTTTTTTTCTAATCGCACAACTCGACGATTCAGTCTTCGATGCTTGCGTTCACCATCGCTTACGCGTTGCTCAGATTCTACACATTTTACCCAAAAATCCTCAAAACGGCGATTCTGCTACGCAGACAATTCGTGAACGACTATGAATCTACTATCTAAACAAAACGACCCCGTTGGTTAAAACCAACAGAGTCAGCGTTGAAGCTCCTGTTGGCCGGTGTATTTGGGGTCAATACCCTAGCCTCACACCACACCCTGAATTCTCGCCAATCTTGCAAGCTAATCGCCCTTGATAGTTTGCGATTTTTAACCATCCCTGACACGTTTAAATCTTCCAAGATGATTGATTGGTTTTCTCTCACCACTTTGGTCGATAGCCTGTGCAGAAAATCTTTGCGAGTATCTAATTTTCGATAAATTCTATAAATTTTCATGGGGTTTCAAAATGCTTGTAGATTTCCTCAAACAAGCTTTTAATTGTTTCTGATTTATCGGCTACCCGGTTAGCAAAATCTTCTCGCACCGGAATAATGTTTTTTAACTGTGCGGTATCCGTTGGTTGCACTTGGGGCATCCAGGCCGTATGGAGCGTAAAGCCAAAGTTTAAATCTGGATTAGCTAATTTACAAATAGGACCAGTCTGCAAGTCATCAGCCTTAAACACCCAAATCTCATCGCCAGTCGAAATCCCTGGCGTTGATTGATCAGAAACTACAATGCAGACAATATAACCATCGGTAGAGCTGCCAGTACCATTAGCTCTAGGAATGAACTGCGGTGAATTCACCGTGTGTTTAACCGGGAAAGAATAGAAATCAGTAGCAATTTGCAGATCAGCCTTGGTTTTTACCCGAAACAAACTGGGTCTAGCTTCGGGGTTATTCTCTGGATCACTAGCTAGCTTCAGCACGTCTGCTAAAGGCACCGTGCGGTGTGGATAATCGGCATATAGATTGGATACAAACTCAGTTTGCAAATTAGTACAGCCCCAGGCAATCCAATAGAGGTCATCGATCGATCTTGGAGCCGCCTGATCCCACATGGCTGAAAAACTCCCTGCCGAAGTATATAAAGCCAGCCCCCAAGTTTGCGGGCCAGACACTCGATCGCCCTTTACCACCAAGGCTTTTTCTGCATCAATTACGTAGCGGCCAGCATAGTTAATATCCGTGGGGCCACCGGCTAAGGTGCCATTGTAGCCATCCAGATCCAGTGGCAAAAGTGGTTTGTCAAACTCCCGCAGCCATTCTGCGGAATCAGAGCCGCACATGTGAGCCACATTGATGGTGATTTGACCGTTGGGATTATCGTAGTCCACCACATAGTGACCAGTTTCACGGGGGATGATTAGATGCTTTGCCACTACAGTACTAACATCCTCGGTGAGATCTTTACGGCGAATAATATATAGCTTGGTGTAAGAGAGCTGCGGCTTACCAAACCACTGGCGAATTTTCTTGGCTAACCAACTCGGATTATAAAACACCCCGTCAAAATTCAACTTAAATGCCGTGTCAATTAACACAATGTAGTCAGCGCTCAACCCCATTTGGTGGATGGTCTGCTCAATTTTAAGCGCCTTAATTTCTTCACCATCCTGGTATTCTACCTTCCATTTCAGCACTTCTTGAGTGCCACTCCAACGAATAATATAAGTAGAATCATCTTTGCGAACACCATAAAAATCTCCGTCGGTTTCTACTGGGGGGCGACGCTTCAGCAAGTCGTTGATTTTATCAGTAGCACCGGTTTTATGCTCCAGAGCATCCACAATATGCTCCACCGATTCTTTCAAATGATCGAGAGTGCCGCGCACATCTCGCCCCAGATTGCGAAAAATCGAGGTCACTAATTCCAAACCATTTTCTGGCATTTCAGGATTTTCGTGCTTATCCAACTTACGCAGATGGGACTCCATTTCATCTTGAGTTTCCGGAGAACTATGAAAATGAATTAAATTCAAAGAGTTTTCCGATAGCCCTGCGTATTGCACCGTATAAAAATCCTTCCGAGTTACCGGATCGAACACTGGATGAGCAGTGCTAAAAATAAATGGAAAAGGCCAAATAGCTAAGTCATCAGGGGCAATCCAATCATCCAATCGCCCGATCGGCGTTCTCAGATCTAAAGTAAACGGATCGATTTCGTAAGGCCGCCCCACATCCCAAGTTACTAGCAGTCGATCGTGAGTATCATCGATAAACCGAAAAGGTTGTAGCCCGGTATTGATCTGATTATATAAACCCAAACGCGGTGAAACCCTCGCTAGCCCAAAGTCTCTAAACCGAAAAATCTCTTCTTGTAGTTGAGTTAATAGCGAATCACCTTCATCATGATTGGCAGCTTCCAAAGTAATTTGATCGGCGTAGTAACAGGGAGTCTTGGTCAGTTTCCCAGACAAAAAAGCATTGCCTACAGAGGGCTGATCGGCCTGCTTATTGAAATCAAACCGATAGACTTTCCCTGTCCCGTTTAGCAACGGTGTCCCAGAACCAAAGGGATGATCGCTAGTACCGGCTGGAGCCACTACAAACATGTGTCCCAGCAAATCGGTAGGCAAAGCACCACTGACCACTAACAACGGCAGCGAGTTAAATTCGCGCTCAGCCGTGTCTGAATTCATGATCGAGGTAGGTAGATTGGGACGAGAAATAGTCATAGTTTATTTATGGAGATATTTACTACAAAATTGCCGATCGGCGATCGCCGCCTGATGATTAGTCTGGAGATAGTCAGATAACCAATCGCAGGTATCAGCTAACGATGCCTGGAGGGTCTGATCCTGCATATTATGCAGATCCACCAGCACCAACTGATTATCGAAACCTCCTGAAGCCAACGTTTGACCATCAGGACTAAAAGCCAAACTGGTTACAGCGGCAGTGTGTTTATCTATTTTTTGCAGTTCTTTCCCCTGTAAATTCCATAGCCGCACACTTTTATCGATACTGGCAGAAGCCAGTGATTGACCATCTGGGCTAAACCCCACATCATTCACCGCCCCAGAGTGACCATCAAATTTATGGATCTCTTTACCCTGTAGGTTCCATAGGCGCATAGTTTTATCAATACTACCCGAAACAATCATCTGATCATCAGGACTGAAGCTCACATCGGTTACTTCTTCTTCATGCCCCACTAAAGTCTTTAATAGCCGTCCAGATCTAGTCCAAAGTTTTATACTGTGGTCAGCGCTACCCGAAACCAAATGTTTTCCATCAGTACTAAATTGCACGGCATTTACCGTAGCCAAATGCCCATTAAAAGTTTGTAGCTTTTTACCGTTGATTGACCACAAATCAAAAGTATTATCAGCACCAGCAGCAACAATACTCTGCCCATCAGGGCTAAAGCTGGTCTTGAGCCTACTTTTACCTGGAATCACCCCGATCTTTTGACCATTTTGCCACAGCACAATTTGACCATCCCACATTACCGCAGCTAATGTTTGGTCATTGAGACTAAACACCGTACTCCAAACAGCATAGTCTTTACTATCTCCATCTGGCTCCAAAGTTTTTATAGCTGTCCCTGTTCGACTCCAGAGCTTAATAGTACGATCCCAACTGGCAGTAGCAATCATCTGGCCATTTTGACTGAAATTCAGGTCAGTAATTTGAGCATTGTGAGCAGCAATCACCTGAGATTCTGACGTTCGATCGACTATTTGCCACACCTTTACACTATTGTCCCAACTAGCCATTAATAAACAGTTTCCATCAGGACTAAAGCTCAGCCGTGAAATCTGGGAGCCAGTTTTGAGGATCTTTTCTGTCCCATCAACCAGATTCCACAACCTCACCGTATTGTCGGAACTTACCGCTGCTAATGTTTGACCATCAATGCTCCAACGTAAATCCCAAAGTTGAGCACCCGGTGCCTTAAATTTTTTAATTTCCTTGCCTGCAATTGTCCAAACTCTAGCAGTACCATCGTTACTAGCCGAAGCTAAATGTCGCCCATTGGCACTAAAAACTACTTCTGTTACAGTATCTTGATGCCCCATAATAGTCTTTAGTTCTTGGCCATTTAAATTCCACAGTTTAATCAGCTTATCAGCTCCACCAGAGGCGATCGTCTGGCCGTCAGGACTAAATCGCAAACCCCACACCCATCCTTGGTGAGCTTTAAAGCTCTGTAGTTCTTGGCCATTAATATCCCAAATTTTGATCAGTCCATCGATTCCAGATGAAGCCAAATGCTGACCATCTGGACTAAACATCACCTCTATTACAGCTCCAGTATGTCCAGTCAAAGTATGTAGCTCGGTACCGTCAACATTCCATAACTTGACAGTTTGATCAGAGCTAGCCGAAGCCAATGTTTTACCATCAGGACTAAACACTACATTCCACAATTCGCCGCTATGCCCTTTTAACGTTTTTAACTCTTGACCGTTGGGAGTCCAAAGCTTAATAGTGTTATCCCAGCTAGCAGTGGCGATTGTCTGGCCATCGGGACTAAAAGTAGCTCCCATAACTGGCGCTGTATGACCTTGCAACCGATTGCGTTCTTTGACTGCCAGCAGATTTTTTTGCAGATTACTTTGAACATTAGATTTTAAGTCTGCGGGAGCCATCAACATAGAGCTTAATCGGCGACCTGCTTGCAGACTAGAAATCAACGCTGTAAAAGGTTGTGGATTAGTATTGTAAGAATTTGTAGCGAAAGAATTCAGCACAGTAATTTCACTAATAGTAGCCTGCCGAGCTTCCGTGAATGTTAAACCAGATAAACCAATCAGCAGGACGATCGCTAACAGTGCAGCAGCCAAAAAACGCTTCAAAATTATACTTAATCGCTGTTCATTAAATAGCTTAATCGTATGGCTTTCCAGCGCCTGACTGGCATTCAAAAATCGATAGTCGTCGTTACTCAGTTTTTTGTCACTAGCCCAAGTGAGAGCTGCCTGTAAAGCAGTGCCTCGAAGTAACCACGATTCATCTAGTCCATCGGCAGATAGCCATTCTTTGATGCTCTCTGCATAGGGGCGCAGCTTGGCAAGCTCTTTTTCTAACCAAGCTTTACTAAAAATAGTTTGATAGATGCGATTATATACTTGCAAAACCGGGGCATTTGTCGTCGATTGTCGCTTCACCACTAAGCCAGAGAGCAATAACTCCATTTGCTCTGGTTCATCGCCAAAATTAATTTCACTATTCTCGCTGATCTGACCATATAGCCCCAATAACCGACCAGATTGTTGTTTATTGCGCAGTAGTCGATCGCGGATAGTTTTCAGGTGCTCTGGCTCATCTTGACTTGCCCAATTACTAATTACCCGTTGATGGACTACTGCGGCCACCCAATCTGCCGAAGAACCAGATAAATCATCTTGATAGCGCTGCAAATTAGCGGCAGGGTTATCGACTTCTTCTAGCAAAATCTGACAAATTCGCTGGGTCAAAAAAGGCTGGCCACCTGTCCAACCCAACACTTCAGCCAAGATGTGCTGGGGCTGCTCAAATCTTCCTTGTAATCCTTGCATTAATGGCTTGGTCTCATGCAATTCAAAACCATTCAAAGAAATTGCTTTGCCAATATTAAAAGGCGTGCGATTTTTGTCGGTTATTAAGTCTGCTGGAGTCGCTACCCCCAATAGCGCAAAGGTAATTCGCTGGTAAGCAGGCTGGTCGGTGCGCTTGTTGTAGCACGATCGAATCCAAGCAAAAAAGTCATCCACCGAAAATGGCAGACTCAGAATGCTGTCAATTTCATCAATAAAAACCACCATATTTTGGCTGCTTTCTACCAACAAAATATCTTCTACAAACTTGCTTAGCCGCTTAATTGGCGATAAATATAAATTTTCTCGCCACCATTCGCGCAAATTAATATCTAGTCTAAAAGCACTAACCAAGCTACTCAAAATGCTGGCATACCACTGCTCTGCCGTAATTTCTTGAGAGCCGATCGCCGTAATATCTACGACCCCGCAAGCAATGCCATCTTGATGTAAACGGTGCATGGCTTGCACTCGTAAACTGGACTTGCCCATTTGCCGAGAATTTAGCACGTAGCAAAACATCCCGGCCTTTAACCCTTCATATAGCTCTAAATCAGCCCGCCGTTCTACATAGCAAGGTGCTTTAACTCCAAGGCTGCCGCCAATTTGATAACTAAAGGTAGGATAAATACTGGGCATAGTTTTAATGAGTCGATTAATTTATCAAACTGTGTTGATATTAATCAAGTAAATAAGCAGAGCATCGTAACAACTATTGAATTAATTACCCATTGCAGGCGCATGATACAACGCTGATCTTTTTTGGTCAACCTTAGTTTGAGGACTTAAGAAAATTAATTAGAAGTTTAATCATAGCTCAGGCCAAAACTTAGATCCGATCGCTAAAATACTCAATACACAACTGACAAGAAGGGGTGCCCATGCCGTCTTGAAAATGAATCAATCCCAAACTCTTCAACAAAAAACCTTGGATCGAATCGATCTGGAGTGGTTCGGAAGCTTTAACTACTTGGCTAAAAGCACTCAGTAAAGCAGGCTGCTGCTGTAAATATTCCCATAGGCGGCCCAGGCATTCACCATAGATATGGTTAGCAAAGCTAGAAGTGCCCACCAATTCTATTAACGAAATTTCCTTGCGGGTGATAGAATATAGGGCTTGACGAATCAAAGAAGGATGACCACCGACGTAATCCATCAGATAATTTACCTTGAAGTTATCCCAATCTAACTGGTGTCGGTGAGCTAAGTCTAAAACTTGACTCTGGGTGAATTCTGGCAGATCTACTGACAAGCCCACATTAAATGGAGATTGATTGCTGTTAAGTGCAATATAAACTTCCGTAGAATGAATCACAATAATACGCAGCCTTTGCCAAGCTTCACTATTTCCGTCGCCATACTTAGCTTTCTCGTGCATAGCGCGCAGCAAGCCCAAAAAGTCGGAGGCAATTTTCTGATGTTGAAAAATACAGTCAATATCATCTAAGGCCATTACTATCGGCCGATCGATGCTGGCTAAAATATATTTTTCAAAGTAGTTAATAGCATTGTAATTATTCCCGAAAATCTCATCCCACTGTTCTGCTAAGCGATTGGGTAATCCTAAACTTTGGCTCATGCAGGCACAGAACCATTTGAGAAATCGCTCTAAGCTTAAGAAAATGCTTTCATCGGCCAAGCGCAAGCTAAGAGTTACTGTCAAATAATCTTGTTCTCTGGCTGTGGAGAGAATTCTGGCCATGAGCGAGGTCTTACCCATTTGTTTGGGAGCCTTGATCCGAATCAAAGCTCCTGGTTCTTGAATTACTTCTTGGCACCGCGATTCAAAGGGCTGCCGATCGATATAAAAAGATGATTCTAAGGGCACTTGACCTTTAGGCAAATCTAGTATTACACTTGTATCTATGAAGGGTACATGTGTTGCTAAATTTTCTGCTAAGCTATCATCAAAATCTTCTAATTCTTTATCTAAGTCGGTTCGAGGTTGTAAGTAATCTGACGGGTTTAAGTCTAGCTGGAAAGCTTGAAAACAGCGTCTTAAGGTATGTTTATCGACCCGCTCTTCGCCAGCAAAAACTCTCATAACCGTATCGGGAGCAATGCCCACCATCTCGCTTAGATCTTCTAGAGTAAGGCGCACTCCTCGGTTTTTGTTTATTTCAGTCAGAGATCTGGCTTCTTCTAGTTTTTGGAGTCCAACAGAGGTCAAAGTCACTCCTCGCTTACGCTTGCGCTTTCGGTGATCCAACGGCAAGACTTTGCCCTCCTTAAGGTGAAATTAATACAAGTCTAGTTAGTTAGATTAACTGTAAGGTTCAGTAACCGAAATACTAAAGACTTTTCAAGCCTGAAACCTATGTATAGCATATCTCTTGGCCTTAAATCCTTTAACTGACAAAAAAGTCTATATTTTTGTGGCCTAAATCCTTAAACTGAGGTTGCCGGAACTGTTTGATGGGAGGAAAATGTGAGCACTGTTACCTCAACAGGACTTAATTTACGACTCTTAGAATAAATAAGTGAAGCTTGTTCGCTTGATTGTTGCTGAATTGGTTTAGGTTAGGTCGTTACTGAAGCTATATATTTAGGAACCTTTAAGGTAAGCTGCTAGGCACTCAATTTTTTAATTCTGGCTCTACATGTCTGAATTCTCAGATGATAAAGCTGATTTTGAGCGCCAAATAGTTTGCCTTTATTTTTTGCCTTTAGATAATCACCGCACTAGATTACAGAACTCACAAGTTTTATTAACTGCCACGTCTAGCATCTGATCGTATTTATCTGGCTCTACCTCGATCGCTCCAAATCTCTCTAAATGCGGATTCTGCATTTGAGCATCAAACAGTACAAAACCCCGCTGGCGTAAGTGCTCAACCAGCTTCACCATGGCCACCTTCGAGCCTTCTGGGATATTAAAAAACATCGACTCCCCAATAAAAGCCCCACCAATCACAATTCCCAAGATGCCACCCGCTAGCCGATCGCCCTGCCAAGTCTCAAAACTATGTGCCCAGCCTGCTGTGTGCAGCAAATAATAAATTTCCTTTAGCTCCTCCGAAATCCAAGTAGTATCTCGATCGGCACAGCCCTCCACCACTGCCGCAAAATCCCGATCAATCGCCACCTCAAACTGATTACTATTTAGCACCCGCTGTAACGACTTAGGGTAGCGAAACCCTTCATCTAAGGGAATAATCGCCCGCTGATTACTGCTATACCACTGCAACCCGGCTTCCTCGGCCATCAAAAAATAGCCCGCTGCATAGTTGGTAATAATATTGCGCACCAAATCTTTTTGCTGACGGGTGAGCTGTGAAGCAATTAACAACATGGAAAATATCCCTAAAAAAACACTGGCGCTTTAGAGCCAGTGCATAACGGTAGCTAAGAAAGGAGTCTAAAGACTCTATAGATCATCACCGTCATCTAACAAATCGATAATATCGGCCTTGCTCTTAGGAGTGACTGCTTTGTTAGGCGAAATTTGGACGATCGAATCATTTAAAGCCACCATCAAAGGAGTAGGCTTCACTAAAATCGATAAAGAGTTGGGAACCGAGGTAGGTAAAACACTCTTAGCCATTTGCATTTGGTGATTGGAACCTTGGAAAGTCGCAGTAAACACTGCACCTGCTGCCACCATTCCGGCCACGCAGGCTCCACCAACCACCTTGAGAAACCTGAGCTGGCGACGCTGATCAATTTTGGCGAAGACCTCATCAGCAAACTTATTAATTGGCTCAGTTACTGGGGGCATCGGAATCTGTTCGATCGCCGCGTGCATGCCGCGCATTTTGTTATACATGGCCTTAAAAACTGCATCTTCTTGCAGCCACAGCTCCACTTGTTTCCGTTCGGAGGCGTTCACCTCTCCATCGAGATAAGCGCTCAACAGCTCGAATTTTTCGAGTCCACTGTTTTGGCCGTCGTCTAATACATCTAACATGGTCTTTTCTCCAGAGCTACCGCTCTTTATATTTAAGCAAAAATAATGGGTTACTACAGTCTAATATGACCAAAAACGGACAAAAATTTATCAAAAGCTCCTTAAGAGCCTAAATAACCGCTCAGTTGTTCTTGCAATCGCAGCCTTGCCCGAGCAATACGCGACTTCACCGTCCCGATCGAAACTTGGGTTGTCTCAGCAATTTCCTCGTAAGATCGACCATCAATTTCCCGCAGAATAATGGTCTGTCGGAAAGCATCTGGTAAATCGGCGATCGCTACCCGTAACTGCTCATAGAACTCCCGAGTGGCCATGTTATCTTCGGGGCTGGGGCCATCAGCGGCAATTTCCCAATCTAGCTCACTGCCATTGAGTAATATTGGCGCATCTAAAGACAAAGGACTGCTGTTGCGCTTGCGCTTGCGCAACTCGTCATAAAATAAATTAGTGGCAATGCGGCTCAACCAGCCCCTAAACTTTTCTGGCTCATTTAAATTTTTGATATTGCGATAAACCCTGATCCATACTTCCTGAGAAAGATCCGCCCGATCTTGCCAGTCTGGAGCCAAATGATATAGCAGCCGATCGACATGAGAACGATAGCGCTTCATAATTTCGGTCAACGCCGCTCTATCTGGTCGCGCGCCATCCTGCGCCATCAGAATGAGGTCGTGGTTCGATAGACTGTCTACTGACACTCTCTGCTGGGGGAGGGGGGTCTCCATTTGCGACCAAGATAGTGAAATTGACTGATTCATGGCGGTTTAGATTCTGCATGTGCTCTTAACCCCTCGACCCAATGTATCAGTAAATGTTCCAAAAACTTAAGATCGCGGTCGTTCTTGCCAAGCCTGGCCTAGACCTTGCAGAATGCCTTTGCCCATCAAACCCAGTCCCCGCCCCACAATTTCGGTCAAAACATATACCAGCACGTTACCCAAAAAAGTAGTAGCCCCGGTAGCAAAAGGCATAACTGCATCGCGAAACTCTAACGCCATGGTCACTAACCAAGGAATACCGCGCAGCTTGGCTAACTCTTGCCGACGAGGGGCATAGATTGATCGATATTCAATAGAGCCTGAAGAGCATACCAAAAGCGGATAGCGACTTTCAAAAATTGCTAGCGGTCGATAGTATTGGCGCTCTAAATAATACCGCCAAGATAAATGGTTCCTAAACCGTGCAATATCGCGGGTGGCCAACATTTGAGGATGATAGAACTGCTCTTTGACTGCCTCTAGTTCCCCAAAGCGATTCAAAAAAGGGTAGAGCACCGCGTTGGCAACTTGCAAAGTGGCATTGGTGGCCAAGTCTTTTACATACTCAGTAGCAGGCACCGAACCATAGGCATGAAGCTGATTATCGATGGTGACATCTGCTTGTCCTAGTAAGTACTGCCACAAATCGCTGCTGCAAGGTACTCGTTCTGTGAGCTGCTGACCTACTATCAAGCGATCTGAGTTCATTGTACTAACTACTTCTAAGGTACTATCGCCCACCGTTAAGGTGTAATAGCGACCAAAAAAACGACTGGCACTGCCCTGCCAAATATCCAACAAAATCTCAGTCTGATTAACAACCAACTGATCTGCCGACATCGATCGCAGATCTGTCAAAGTGGCCTGAATTTGCTCACTGACCGCTAGCAACAACTGCCGACATTTTACCGGCTGTAGAATATCAATTTCCAGCGGCTGACCAGTGAGGTTTGCTAACGCCCGATCATCTTTGCCGAGAGCAAATAGCCGCTCTGGTGCAGATCCCGCTGGCTGACTCAAAACGGGCTGCGGCTGGTCATTGGGTGCCCATACCAAACTGCGATCCTCTTCGACCACCGGAGTTAACGTCTGATCGATCAACCAAGCCACCGCCCGTAGTTCTCGCCGCCGCCCTTGCCAAAATAACCGATCGATCAACGAAAGATCGGTGCTAACTAAGCACCGATCTACTCGCAAAATCTCTCGATCAATTTGTTCTCGACCAAATCTCCGCCAATATTCATTGCCCCGCTTAGTCATGGCTGTGACCCTGTGTTACTTGATGTTTGCGGATTAGTTAGTGGGATTCCTAGAATTAGGATTATCGGAGTAATTTCGCTTAGGCTTAAATCTGCGGGATTTGGGAGCTTCAGACTGATCACCATCTGCCGATTGCCCCTCTGGAGGAGCTTTAGACTCACTCAACCGCTGCCATTTTTGCGCTTGAGCATAGGCTGGGGAACCCTTGGGGACTAGACTAGCTGCGGCGATCGCTCCAGCAAAATCTTGCCCTTGATATTTCTCAGCAGCAATTTCGGCTAGACGCTGTTGCCATAGAGCCTTCTTGTGCTGCGCGTTTTCATAAATAAAAGTATCTTTTTTGACCTCATTTCCGATACCGATCGCCTTGGCCAAAGCTTTTGGATCATTGGTATAGTCGGAAGTTTCAGCTTTTTCATCGGGACGCTTGCCACCAATAAACTGTCGGAAAGACTTGCGCTTATAGTCATCTAGATCACCACTCAGGGCTAAACTCTCGGCTTCTTGGTAGCGTTCCCAACCATCTTGCTCTCGGGCAAGTTGGGCAGACATCTTGTCATACTGAGTACGACTCCAATATTTACTCTGAAGCGAACCGACTCGACTTAAATACAGAGAAGCATCAAACCACTTGGCTTGTTGCAAAGCCTGCTGGAAAGATGCACTGTTTTCATTACCTTTGACCCACTGCTGCTCCCATTTCTCGATCGCAGATTGAGCATCGGGATACACCGTGCTAGTGGGGGGGATTTTTTTTAGTCCTTCGATCGCTTTTTTGATATCACCATCGTTAGCTAAATCCCGCCGCGAGACCCGAATAAGCTGACGAGACCAAAGATCTAACTGAGTTTTACCATCATTGGCTAGAGGGTGAAGGCTCCCCCAATCGTCTACTAAATCGATCGCCGCCAAAACCCTAGCCCGCTCATCTTTCATGTCAACGTTAGAAGTTGCCACCTTTGCACAGTGTAACTTTTCACTGTCAGTAGAAATAATCGAAATCTTAGAGCAGTCTGGCTGCGCTGGTACACCAGTCAATAATAAAACACTGAGGGCACCCAGCCCTCCTACAAAAGCTAATAATATTAACCAAAACATTGACCAAGGATTAGCTCTTTTTACGGCTAAAACGGTCAGTTTACTAACTGAAGTTGTAAAAGCAACCAGTTCACCAGGCGGATTAAATCGATCATCGCCTAATTCTTCAGCCAAGTTTAATGGCTGAGATCCGCGCATCTGTGGGTTCTCCATCAGCTCCATAGATTCGGTGTCTGCAAACTTCCCTACTGACTTGTCAACAGGCTGCTCAGATGGCAGACTGGTGGACTCTTCGGTTTTTTCGGATCGCCCTATAAGCCGATGCCACTTGGTTCTTGCCACTTTTGTAATCGCACCTTTCAGCGACGTTATTTGGTACTGTAAAATTTTTGCCAAGTCAAAAGAAAAAATGCTTGAACCGCGTATGGCTCCCAGTATTAATGTTTAGACTTAAATACACAGACAGCTTAATATACTTTTATCACTTTTAGCAAATCGATCACAGTATTATTCTGACAAGTATTATGATGAATCAACGTTTGTAAATCAGGTAATTTGAATTTTGTCTATGCGTTTTACTGTTGCTCATCAAGAAATTATCTCCTTAAATATAGCTAATGCTGATCGAACCTTCTTAGCTTTGCAAACTGCGGGCTTGAGCAATTTGTTAGCAGCAAAAATTCAGTTTCAAATCGACTGGGAGCAAGAAGCCGAAGACCCCCGCGAGCTATCAGAAATTCCAGAAGTGCGCCTATGGTTTATTCGGTTAGATTCCCAGTACCCTTGGCTACCTTTGGCGCTGGATTGGCAGGCAGGCGAGCTGGCCAGATATGCTGCGATGTTGATTCCTCATGCTTTTAACCGACAGACTGGTATTCAATATAACCCTGAAGCCCTAGAGATTTGGGTGATGAATAAGGTATTCTTTTCCACAAATTGGCTTAAGCAGCAGAACAGCAGTGATTACAACCCGATTAAATTCATGGCGAAGACATTGGGCTATGAGTTAGACCGATCGCTTTTTGACCTACTGTAATTTACGTTTATGTTAGGTGAGCGTAGCCAAACCCCAACCCCAACATAAACGTGGCCGAGAAGTTAGTCCACTAAACTCTAAAACTGACGCAAAAAGCGAAGATCGCTAGTATACAAACGACGAATATCGTCGATTTCATGGAGTACCATCGCCAAACGCTCAGCTCCGAAGCCTGCGGCAAAACCACTGTAGATCTCCGGATCGCAGCCGACTTTAGTCAATACATTGGGGTCTACCATCCCGCAACCCATTACCTCTAACCATTTGCCTTGCCATTGCACATCTACTTCGGCGGAGGGTTCGGTGAAGGGGAAATAGCTGGCGCGGAAGCGAATTGGTAGATCCATGCCAAACATTTGCATCAAAAATTCTTTGATCGTGCCCTTGAGATCAGTAAAAGTTAAAGCCTGATCGACTGCCAAGATTTCAATTTGGTGGAACACCGCCGAGTGCGTAGCATCTACGGTATCTCGGCGATAACAGCGACCAGGAGCAATAATTCTAATCGGCGGCTCGTTTTCTTCGAGATAATGAATTTGTACTGCCGAAGTATGAGTGCGCAGCAAGTTACCATCTGGCAGATAAAAAGTATCCTGCATATCTCGTGCCGGGTGATCAGCAGGGGTGTTGAGCGCCTCGAAGTTGTAATAATCAGTTTCCATTTCGGGACCAGTGGCCACGGTATAGCCCAAGCCCACAAAAATGTCGATCGCCCGATCAATAATGCCATTCAGCGGATGCACACGACCCAGGGGCACGTAAATCCCCGGCATAGTCACATCAATAGTTTCTGCCGCCAACTGAGCTTGAATTTGGGCTGCCAGAAAGGTTTCTTTCTGCTGGTCAAGGCTGTTTTGAATAACGTCTTTGACTTGGTTAGAAACCAGGCCGATCGCCGGACGTTCTTCTGCGCTGAGTTGCCCCATCCCGCGCAAAATCTGCGGTAGCTGGCCTTTTTTGCCCAAATACTCCACCCGCAGCTTTTCTAGATCTTCTAGATTGTCACAGCCATCGATCGCCTTCATAGCAATGGCCTGTAATTCTTGTAATTGGGTTTGGAGTTCGCTCAGTGAAATGCCCATTTTTTAGTATCTTGCTCTAGGTCTGCTGATGTTGCTCGACCCACATTGTACCGATATATCGTAGCGGTGGCATGAAGTTCTGCAAGATATCGGTTGGTGAGCGTAGCCGAACCAACCGAGCCTTACTTTTTGCGGATTTTTTGGCGAATACGGCCAATCAAGATATCTACTTCGGGGATGCCGATTTGGGTGGAGATGAGTCCAAACAAAATTAATCCTAAGCCGCCAGCGACCACCAGCTCGGCCAGTAAGCTGATTAAATTATCGGGTAAATTTCGCTGCCAAACTTGCCCGATCGACCAAGCGGCACAGCCAGATATGGCGGTAGCTCCTAAAATCCCAAACAATGGGAAGCCCAAATCAGCCCAGGGTAAACCCCGCAAACGTTTATTTAGAATTAACAAAAAAATCATGAAGGTCAAAAAATTGACTCCCAAAGTAGACATCGTAATACCCGGAGCACCAAAGGGTTTGTAGAGTAAAAAGTCTAGCCCTAGATTCACAAAAATATTGATAATACTAATTTTGAAAGGAGTTTTGCCATCTCCCAGGGCATAGAAGACTCGCACTAATAAATCTCGCCCCAAATAGAAAAACATGCCACTGGCAGAAACCAGCAAAATACTAGCCACAAACTGCGAGTCGGCCAGCTTAAACTCACCGCGCTCAAAGGCTACCCGAATAATTGGCAGTGCTAGAGCAATGATCATGGCACCCAAGGGCATCATGGTCAGAGCGATCAAAATCAGACTCTGCCGAACCCGATCTTTTAATTCTGGCCAGTTGCGCGGTTCTATCAACCTCGAAAACACCGGCATCATCGGAGTTAAAATAAAGCTAGAAACAATGCCCAGTGGTACTTGCACTAATAAGTTGGCTGAAAACAAAGCCGGTGCGGCTTTGGGGATACTGGCCGCAAAACTCAGATCGGTGATGAGGTTGATTTGCAACATCGAAGTAGATAAAACCGCTGGCAGCATAATACCTAGCACTTCTCGCACTTCTTTTTGTCGCCAATTTAGCCGCCAGCGCAGCGTACCCAAGCCCGATCGCCATTGAATAATCACCTGCACCAACCATTGCAAAACCCCACCGGCGAGGGTGCTCCAGGCCAACACCTGACCACCAAAGCGCGCATTTTCGATGCTGCCCGTTGCGCCGTTTAAATGAAACATTAACCAGCCTACCCCAGCAATGACTGTCATGCTGGAGAGTAGCGGGCTAATTGATGGTAGCCAATACATATCCCCAGCATTGAGGGTGCCAAAGCCGATGCCAATCAAGCCCGAAAGCAGAGACATAAAAGCCATGATCTGTAACTGTTCGGTGCCAACATTCCGAATCAAGGTAGCTAGCTGAGGGTCTAGGTTTTTTTCAATTAAGCCCTGTTTAATTTTGTCAGCATACAAATCCATAAACTGCCCAGCAAAAACGATCAGCAAAATCGAGAACAAGATCAAGATAAGACCAACGATCGTGGTGACAGATTCAATGATAGGGGCAATTTTCTTACGGTCTTGTTGGCGTGACAAGACGCTAGTAACGGCGCTATGAAACGGTCCATTGATGCCACCTAGCAGAATGAAGAAAAAGCTAGGAATAATGTAGGAGTAAGAATAGGCTGTAGCCACTGTTCCTAATCCAAAGGCCGCCGACATGATCTGTTGACGAAAGAGACCAGCTAGTTTGCTTAGTAGAGTTGCAATGGCTACTACCCGTGCAATGCTCACCAAAGATTTTTTAGCTGGTGGCTTCTGGCCGGGTTTACTATCGGAAATACTATCTGTCACAGGTTTGAAGGAGGGCGGTTACGGAGTTTGATGCTTGTTCGATCGTATCATACCCCTCTGCTCCCAAGGATTAGCATTTAGAACCAGAGGACAGCAATTCCAAAAACATCAAGCACTATTAATTGTCGTTGGGCAAGATCCTCACCCGAATGGTGTTTTCGCCCACTTCATCTAGCGGAATTTCAATAATTTCACCAGAAAGACGTTCTAGGCAGTTCAATAGGGATCTAAGGTGAGGGGTACTGGCTCCCGTATCAACGTACAATCGATCGGCCAAGGTGCCAATTCGTTTCCAGGTCATGTAGAACTTGGTGAGGTTTTGCTCTAAGTTCGCGGCCTGCTTCAGTAAATCGGAAGCCACCGGCAAACATCCCACCCGTAAAGCCTCTTCTAAGGCGATCGATAGATCTACGGTAGATTGATTAATGGTCTGCACCTGTGCCCCAGCATCTAGATAGCGGGTAAGGTTGCGTGCACTGACGGTCAGCTCTTTCACATTGTCTACATCAGGGTTATCAATAATTTCTTTTTGCATGGCCTGTTGATGCAGCTCTGGCAGTCGCTCCATTTCTTTGACTAGGGGAGCCAAATAACGTGGTGGCATCGAACCATCGGCAGCTTTAGCCTTCAGTTCTTCTGGCAGCAAGTCCGAACTCATGGCCGTCCATTCTTCGGAGAGCTGCTTAACTTCCCGGCGGGTGATTTTGTCACCTCTGGTCGCCGCTTCAGTAATTAGCTGCTGCACTTCTGGTGAAGACTTAGCTGTTTCCACAAATGCCCGTTTGGTAAAGTTGTTTAAGGTCTTAGAAGACAGATCGCCCTGCTCCATCAGAGCATCGGCACTGTTGGCTAGCTCAATCCAAGCATAGGCTTGACTCTTGCTCAGTTCCCGCTCTTTTAGCCAGTTCAAAAATCCTTGGCCGCGACTGTCTCCGCCGCGCTTTTCTCGATCGCGCACCACTCTTAAAATCCGCCCTCGCCAAATCTCAGTCTGGAGGTCAAACCGGTCACAAACTGCCCAAGCATCGTCTACCTGACGCTGAAAGTCAAAGTCCTCAACGCTTTCGTCTTCGGGGTCTGGAAGGTCGAAGTTAATATCGTTGGCAATTTCTAGGGCGGCAGCAATGTGTGGCTGTGGAATGGCGATGGGTTTTAGGGGGCGCTCGATCGAACTTACCATGATGCACTTGGGGAAATTACGCGAGTCCCAATTATAGGGAATCCCCAGCCGATCGTCAAAGAAGTACCAGAAGTAATTAGAATTAGCTAGTTTACTAAATCACAGGATTACTGAAAAAGCTCAAGTTAAGTTTTTCCAGCAGCAAATCGATCGGCCTTGTGCTAGTTGGGTAATTCCACAAATTTTAATCCGCAGCATAGTTTTCATTAGGGTTTAGGACAACTTGTAGATTTCGATCCTTTTTTCGGATTTGCTTCCTGAAACACATATTTTCCATTGCATCTAACTACTGTTGTCAAAGTTGGTTTATCTTCTTTCAACTCTCCTCTACCTTCTGCAAATTCAACTCCATCAGAAGTAGCAAAACCTGGAGCAGAAATCCATTCCCGTAAAATGTCTCGGGTTAGTTTTCTGTGACTATTTTTCTGAATCGTTGTGATTATGACTTGAGCAGCATTGTATGAGGTATAAGCATACCAATGGATTTGTGGCTGAGGTGCTGTTTCCTGCTGCCAAAATTTTACTAGCTCAGACTCCATGTTTTCGCGCATTTCCCAAGGGGAGGTAATCGTCACCCGGTTAACAGCTTCTTTGGTTAACAATTCCTTCACACCCGCCATCGAATCGCCTGTTACTATTTCAACTTCGCTGCTGGCCTTGACAATATTAATTGCATCTTGCATTGAGAGAGAATGACCTTTTTCAGCATTTTCACTAGCATCAGGAATTACCACAAATGCCTCAGCTCCTTGCTGTTTAGCATAATCGATTGCTTCATTTATTTTCAGGGGAGCCAGAGATGACGAATCATAGCCCTCACGAGATAAGTGAAATCGATCTTGATCTTCAAGAATACTGATTTCTATTCGATCAGGGATTGCTTGTATCTTTAACTGTTTTCTTAATTCGCTTGCTAGTGACTCACTATAAGAATTTCCTTTAACGTAAAAGATGGCTACTTTGCGGATTTTTTTAATTTTCAGCAAATGACCAGCCATTATGTTAGCCGTTGAGTGATCAGTGGCTACTGTCCGAAAGAAAATATGTTTACTACCAATGGTATATTCTTCTAAATTCTTGGAGGTGCTGCTGGGTGAAATTAGCGCCATTCTATGGGTATCAGGGGCTTGATGATAAATCTTGAGGGCTGCGCTGGTTGTATCGCTGACATGATGACCAATTACAGCAATGATTTCTGGGCGATCAATCAATTCTTTGGCCATGTTCTGAGCGATGATTACATTATCTTGGTCGTTAACTAGAACTACTTTTAACCCAATATTTGACTCCATGGCTTTAGTTTGTGCATAGGCAACTCCCATTATGATATTTAATCTTTTAGCATTTTTGCCATTGAACCCAGCGGCGATCGCGATCGTGTATTTTTGTAATTTTTCGTTCTCTTGAATCTTGCTGTTATTAGAGTAAATTAACGCTTCCGGGTCTTTGGTTTGCTGCCAAACTTGCTTCAGAGATTTTGCTGCTGCCGACCATTGTTTAGCACGAATCTGCTGCATACCTTTTCTTTTCAGTTCTGCCATCGGGCTGATTTCATTGTTTTCAAAGAAGGACGTTTCACCACAGCTTATATAGTCTCCCTTAACTCGATCGCAGGCTTGCTTAGCCTGTTTCGGCTCTGGCGAAATTATTTTAGAAAGAACAAGACTGATTGCGATACTTCCCAGCATTATCCCGGTGGTCAAAATCAAGCAGGCTTTTAATTTCTGCTTTGAACTATTAGCTTGCTCAATTTTTTGCAGTTTGCGCAGAATTTTTTTGGTGTTTGCAGGCCGATCCTGAAATTTGTGCTGGGTCATCTCTCGCAAAAGATTATGTAACGCGGGTGTAATAATCTTCTTGGGTACAAAAGTATTTTGATTATTAAAATCACTACCCATCAATAAATACATCAGAGTTTTGCCCAGGGCATAGAAATCAGACTGGGTAACAGCTTTACCCGAAAACTGCTCTGGGGCAGTAAAACCAAAAGAACCGACAGCCGTATTGCTTATTTCTTTCTTTATTTGTTTGGCGCTACCAAAGTCAATTAAAATCACATCTCCATCAGGCTTACAGATAATGTTCGATGGTTTGATATCTCGATGAATTACTTGCTGTTCATGAAGGTAAGTAATGGTTCCGAGGAGTTGCTTAAGCCATTTAACAGCTTGTTCTTGGCCGATCGAACCATTTTTGATTACCCACTGCTCCAAGTTTTTACCCGGAATATATTCCATTACCAAACACGGAATTTCCTGGTGATTTTTAAGTACCATCGAGAAACTGTCATATCCTTTGCAAACGCTAGGATGAACCAACTTATTATTCAATAGTTGCTCTTGGGCAAACAGTGATTTTATTTTAGAATCACTGCTAATCAAAGTCTTTAAAACAAAAATCTGCGCTGGCTGGTGAATATCTGTGACATAAAATAATTCAGTTGCCGCACAATGACGCTCACAAACAAAACCAATAATATGATAGCGCTGATGGATCAGTAACGGTGTTTGGCAAGATTGGCAATCCTCTACTGTATCTGGGTTTTCTCGGTTTCCGCAATGTGGGTTTAAACAGTACAACATTAGGGCTATGAGCTGCTATTTTTTTTTAAAATGTATTTACGCACTACCGGAGACAACGTGAAAAAAGTAGTTTCTTCCGAAACTATTTCTAGCAAACAGCGCCGTTCCAAAGAAAGTAAAACCTCCAAGGACTGTGATTGGGTAATTTCTGTGAATTTTTGGCAGATCCACTCTCTAGTAACTGGCTGAGTTGATTGTGCGATCGCCATCAATATACAACACTCCGGACAGTTTTATGGTGAGTGGCGAGAAAAGCTATCCAGCGAGTAAAATACAGTCAAACAAAAAAAGGGACTGTTCAATGGATAGCCTTCAAAATATTCTAACCGACGCACTGGCATCAGTGGGTCATTTCACAAACCGCAGCGAACCTTTCTGCAAGTATTATTCACTAGCCTCTTCGCTGTATGTGGACGGGCAAACTACACAAACTTGAGTCGCTATAGCCCTTTCTCAGAGCGCACTTTCCGCCGAAACTTTAATGCTGGAATCGCAATGGAGCCTATTAACGAAGAACTGATAGAGCAGCATGGTTCAGAAGAAGGAGTTCAAATTCTAGCTGTAGATGCGACCTTTAACGAGAAAAGCGGACGCTGTACCCCAGA
This sequence comes from Synechococcales cyanobacterium GL140_1_metabinner_5_sub, assembly GCA_025359065.1. Classification (GTDB taxonomy): domain Bacteria; phylum Cyanobacteriota; class Cyanobacteriia; order Cyanobacteriales; family Chamaesiphonaceae; genus JAAFHZ01. The sequence goes on from JANYHM010000040.1 coordinate 150,597, forward strand.
CTTGGACTGGTTTTACAACGGTAAGACTCAACAAGTAGAAAAAGGACTAGAGTGGTCTGTTATCGCAGTCGTAGATTTACAGCAGAATACCGCCTATGCTCTTTCCGCCCAGCAAACCGATGGCAGTATTCCCGAGCAGGTCAAAGTTGCTGCGGCAGAAGGTAAAGTTTGTGGCAGTCGGGTAGACTTTTATCTTGGGCATCTGGCCTATTGTGATAACTCAGAATGCATTCGTTGCATCTTTACAGAGCGTATTGCCGAAGTTGTATCTCCTTGGGCAAGAAAGACAGCTAGATTGGTTCAGAAGATACAGACCATTGGATTAGCATTAGGTGGTGCAGCGGGTGCTCGCCTATCTCACCAATTTGGTGCCTTGGTTTGTGGAAGTACCATCTTGAATCATCTCAAAAAGCTCTCACTGCCAGAGTTTGAGGTACCGAGGATTCTAGGGGTAGATGATTTTGCTTTTCGCAAGGGTCATAACTATGAAACAATCCTGGTTGATCTAGAGCGAAATAAACCTATTGCCTTGCTGCCAGACCGTAAAGCAGAGACTTTGGCCGAATGGCTAATCCAACATCCTGGAGTGGAAGTGCTGTCACGAGATCGCTCTAAAGCTTACCGAAGTGGGATGACACAAGAAGCACCAGAAGCCATACAAGTCGCTGACAGGTTTCATCTGGTGAAAAACTTAGGAGAGACTTTGGAAAAAGTTCTGGGAAATTATGATGCTGAACTGAAAGAAATTGAGCAAAAGCAGCGTCAGGCTTTAGTTTCAACGGAGATAGTTGTCGTAACTGCTAAGTCAACAGCAACAGCCAATGCTCAAGCTCAAACACAGGCAAATCATCAAAAGCGAGTTCAGCAACAACAAGATATCAAGAAACTAACTGAACAACAGTGGTCACAGATCGCTATTGCTCAGACGATCGGAGTCAGCGTTAAAACAGTACAGCGCTACCTTAGCTTACCTGACTTGCCAGAAACACCTTCTCGAAGAAGTTCGTTAGGGCAAAGCTCACTGGAGCCTTACAAACAAATGATTTTAGAATGGTGGAATGCAGATATCAGAAGGCCAAAAGTGCTGATGGCCTTGTTGGAACAGAAAGGATACACTGGCAGTGATCGCACATTGACCCGTTACCTAAGTTCTCTGCGTGAGGCTCAAGGTCTTCCACCTACAAGGATGCAACCAGTCAAAGGCTTGCCTCAAGTGATTGATCCTCAAGCCCCTCCTTTAACTGCAAATAGAGCTGCCTATTTGATTTTGAAAAGGACTGAAAATCGAGATACTGAGGACTTAGAAATACTTGAAAAGCTAGTTTCACAGCATCCAAGCTTAGCAATGGCGGTTGATTTAGCAGATGAGTTTTTACAACTACTAAGACAGCAAAAAGCGGAATTATTTGATAATTAGTTAATCAAAGCTCTTAGTAGTGCTCTAAAACCCTTTCAGACGTTTGCAGCAGGTCTTTTTGATGACTATTCTGCGGTCAAAGCCAGTATGATATTAGATGTGAGCAATGGCCCAGTCGAGGGTTTAAACAATCGACTGAAAATGGTGAAGCGTCAGATGTATGGACGAGCCGGACTAGAATTACTCAGCAAACGCTTTATACTTGCTCAGTAAAAGATTTAAAACAGTATCCATTTCCAGCATTATTGCTGGATCACCAAAAGCTCGGAAGAACCCAAGTTAATTGTCGTCCAATAAGGAATGTTCTTTTTTCTCTACAAAGAACTTCGCACTGTCCAGTACATAACAAAAAAAGATACGCGATCAAGACATACTTTCAACCAGCGACCCTACTACGCCATCGCCAATTAGTCAATAAATTAAGATACACCACCTTTTGATGGGATTCCAATCACATAGGTTAAAGCAACAGTAGTAATAAGTAAGAACGCGGTGAGAAATTTCATGTGAATTACCTGAAAAAGAGATCTTCCCACATAGACCACTCTATCCCCGAACCAGTTAACTTAGAAAACAAGCGATAGTCGCTTAGTTTAACAACTCCCCATTTGCCAGAAACAGGAGAATTTATCCTCTCGGAAAGCTCTTGATATATTCATGGATTTCATCACGCGGAAAATCTGCTTCATCAGTTTTATCCTCATACAGATTAGGGTTGGAATACCTTTCGGCCTTGTATTTTTTACTCTCAAAAGTTTTTTGGGCAACAGTTGCCAATGTTTTGTAATCAATCACATTTACGATGCAATCATCTGAAAAAACTGAAACACCTTTAACTTTTGTAATCAGCGTTCCGCGTTTGCAGCTTACTTGAATTAGTGTTTCAATTTCTGATGATTTTAAAGCTATCTGATTATCTGCAATGCCTAAACCTTCCTTGGTCAAAGTAATTGAATTCGGCTGAGGAGAGCTGATTTTTCCGTTTGTTTCTATGCCTGTTAGAGATGCAGATAAAATTGTGGATTTGCCTGATACTATTAAATCGTCCATTACTATCACGACTTTCCCTTTGATTTTTGAATTGTTGTCTAGTTTCACAGGGAATAAAAGTTGAGCGAACTTATTGGCAGCCTTAGCAAATTCGACGGGGTCTTCTATCTTTGGCAGACTCTCGGCAGAAACCTCAAATTTTTTAGGTATAAAACTTTTAATGTAATCATTGATTTCGGTGGTTGGTGGAGGTGCTATATACTGTTTTCCTCTAGCATAAAATGATGGAATCGATTTATCAAGTGTAGAGTTTATGAAGGTTTTTTGAGCGAAAATCACATTGCCTTTGTAGTCAATTAGCGAAATCTTGCAATTATTCGCGTAGCCAATAACGCCTTCCTCATATCGAGTAATTATCTTGCCTTTAGTGCAAATTGTTTGAATCAAAGTGTCGATTTCTTCGGGCTTGTATGCCACCATTCTTTCGGTTAATCCATAACGATCCACATCCAAGCTACTGATTTTCTTGTAATAAACGTCAAAAAATTGCATTGTTGCATCACTGCTGTTTTTCTCGACCCATGCGACTTTTCCTTTTACTTTAGCGGTTGGATTGAGTTTTAAAGGTGAAGAAAGTTTAGCTAATTCCTCAGCTTTATTTTTCATTACAGTAAAGTCAGTTGGGACAGGTGAAGCCGTTTTATTTGTTGCAGCTATATCTTTTGATGATTTATCACTCGATGTAGAACATCCAACTAAACCAATAACGCTCAACAAAATCAAACTGCCGTAACCAAGTAATCTAAACATCATTTCTTGTGAATTCCCAGGTTTTTGTGAAGCCGGTGTAAACCGTCGATTTATTTGCCTGCCGGGTTGATTGGTCAGCAAAATCCTGGCTGCTCGATTCGATCGCGGAAATATGCCGCCTAATTTCTGCAAACTTTCCCGACCGTCTTGGGCACCTAAATCGTTCGGCATAAGTTGCCCATCACGAAGCATTTTAATGACTGTTGATGAGTCAAAAGATTCGTGCTGTCTATTTTTATTACTGTGAATTCGCATAGCTTTATTATTCAATCGTACAATTACAGAGTATCTTTATTTTTGTTTCAACATTATCTTCCTTACTTTAAACATAATGTATCGTAAAATTCTAATAGGCTTGGCACCTGATATTCTGTTATATAGTCAACTTTAATCCTGTCTACCTACTTAACTATCAACCCTGCTCTCTAAAAGTGATTGCCAAGAAATCACTCTCAATGACCGCTAGAAGCTTCTTGCTGCGTAAAATTTTCAGCTTTTGACAGGAGATTATATCGGTGCCTAATACCAGTGAGTTAGGCAGATTCGATAGCTGTCGTGAGCCGCCAATAACTCTGTCGTCCAACAAAGGATTTTATTAACCCCTCAAATTAAGATCACTGCGGCCTTTTATCTGGTGAAAATCATAGTTAAATTGATGACTTTGTTTAATCTTCATTCCTAACCTTTTATGGCACTTAGTACTTCTCTCGCAACTTTTCCTGCTTCTATCAATGATTTTATATCTCCTTTGCGATAGTTTTGTCCTTTAAATGTAACTACATCTTCAGCCCAACATAAGTTGACACCAACTGTTCGTTCACAACCAACGACGGCAGTACCCGTTTTAATATTAACAAGTGACACCGCTTGATTCAAATTAACTGTGCTACCGCTTGTTCCACAATTAGTGAATTTCCACTGATACCAATCAGGGTTGTTAAGCTTAGTGCGCGTTGAAATATTAATACCAAAGGTTTGCTTTTCATTTATAAGCCATTCTTTTTCGATGAATAAGCCGATTGGTTCTTCACATTTAAGGGGCGTTGCACTGGGATTTTGACGTCTAAATTTCATAAAGTCATTAGAATCTTTACTCCATCCTAAGTTAGCCCCAGTCCGATCTTTATAGCGAAGATGATCTTTTTGGTCTGTGTTGAAAAGGCTATATCTGCTACCTTCTAAAACATTACTACCATTTCCTTTGATTATCCATCCTTTCATTGAGTTATCTGCGAGAGAAGGACTGCAAAACATCGTAGTGGCTAGTACTAAGAGTGCATTTATCGAAAAAAGTTTACGTGTGTTGATATGAAGCATGAGGTAGTTCTCCTGATTAATATGTTTAGAAAAGTGTTGTTGCATTCAGCCTATTGACAATGCAATAATACACAAGGAATTTATTACTTTGTTGAAAAACACACAAATTGTAATAAACAGTCGAGTAGACTGGAGTTTAACGAATTAAACTACTGATTGCAACTAACATATAGAGACCTGTATATTTACTCTGTTCTCTGTGTATTAGCTTAAGAAAAGTGAACATACTATTAATCGACAAGATTTATTTGGAATAAATTGTTTGTTGAGCAATAGTGATTCATCCTCAGATACTCCTTTCCCGTTAAAAGAACATAGATTAATTTTGGCTCTGAGTAAGCTTTCAACCTGACATTCTATCTATATTCTTACGATGGAAAAAGAGTATACTGAGAAATTACATACCATGATTATTGGCTTCTACGGGTTATCATAAGACAGCTAATATTTCGATAGCAACTTTACCATACTTCACCAATGTCTTGATGTCTTCTTTACGATAGTTGCTCCCTCTAAAGGTGACCACGTCTTCGGCCCAACATAAATTGACACCAGCTAGACGCTCACAACCAACTACGGCAGTACCTGTTTTTGTATTAACAAGCGATACAGCTTGATTCAGATTAACTGTGCTGCCACTTGCTCCACAATTGGTGAATTTCCATTGATACCAATCAGGGTTATTCAGCTTAGTGCGTGTTGAGATGTTAATGCCAAAGGTTTGTTTTTCATATATTAGCCATTCTTTTTCAATGAATAAGCCAATTGGTTCTTCGCATTTGAGCGGCGCAGCAGTGGGGTTTTGGCGCTTTACTGTCATGAAATTATTAGGATTTTTACTCCATCCTAAATTTGCACCGGTACGATCTTTATAACGAAGATAGTTTTTTTGATCTGTATTAAAAAAACTATACCTGGTATCTTCTGATACATTGCCACCATCCCCTTTGATAATCCAACCCTTCATTGAGTTGTCTGCGAAAGTGGGTATGCAGAACATAGTAGTAGCTAGGACTACAAGTGCATTGATCGAGAAGAATTTGCGTGTATTGAAATGTAACATGAGAATACTCTCCTGATTAATATATTGAACAACAGAATTTTTGAGATTAACCTGTCAAAAGTTCTGTTGTGCAGGTGTGTAAATCTATACACAGTGAGTTTATTGTTTTCCGGATAAGTGAATTGGATATAAAATATCCCAGAAAGTAAATGAGTAGCTTAACTAAGCTGAAATCTTTCTCAGCATGGATCTCGCTTGATGATTGAGTCGTCAATGGTTGCAATAAATATTGTAGTCATGGTCTGTATTCAGTTAATATCAATACATTTTGTCTTAGCAGGAACTTATTAAGGCACTTGCTCATCGCAGAAAAATTAATGAACATTAATAATTTTTAATTAAATAAATCGTAAGGATTCAGGTCAGTGGTTGACAAGAAATCAAAATAGGCTAAAGTGTTGATATGAAACAGCCGCAGCAATTTGAGAGACAAGACCTAGAGAAAATGACTCCATCACTTCTGGTGGAGATTATATTGCGGCAGCAAGAAGCAACACAGCAATTATTTGAAGAAGTGGCAAGGCTCAAAGCCATTATCAATAGGAATAGTAGCGATTCATCGAAACCACCATCTAGTGATTTTCTAAAGAAATCCGAAAAAGCAAAAGTAGAGCCACTGGACGAAGGAAAGAGGAAACCGGGTGGACAACCAGGGCATCAAGGTACAACTAGAAAAGGATTTGGAAGAGTAGACCGTTTTGAAAAAATCAGAGTAGAGTCTTGTCCGAATTGTGGCAGTCAATCATGGATAGATATGGGAGTAAAAACAAGACAGACAGCAAGGTTAGTCAGAAATCCGATAGAAATAGTAGAGTACCAACAGCATCAGTGCCGATGCCAAAGTTGTGAAAAGGTTGTTTGGGGAGAAATGCCGTCAGAAGTGATTGGCGAGCAGGATTTAGAAGCAAGCTTACAAGGAATGCTGGTATGGCTGGGAACATATGCTCATATGTCTTATGAGAAGCAGCAAGAATGGCTATTGCAGATGGGTGTAGAAGGAATTGGGCTAGGAACATTAGCAGCAACAACGGAAAGAGTTGCAGTGAGCGTCAGAGCAAAAGTAGAAGAGTTAGCTGATTGGATTAAGACCCAGATACACACGCATGTAGATGAAACAGGCTGGCCAGTAATGGGAGTAAAAGAATGGCGATGGTCGTTTAGTGGAGAAGGATATGCTCTATACCGTGGAGCCGACACCCGTAGTAGAGCTGAATTAGAGGCAGTGTTGGGAGAGCACTTTGCAGGAGTGTTGAGCAGTGATGACTACAGCGTATACAACGGCTATGGAGCAGATGGACAACAGAAATGTCTGGCGCACTTGCTGAGGCATTTTAAGCAACTACTGAAGCTGCTCCCAAAATCGCAGCAAGAAATAGGTCGAGTATTTATCAAACTGATAAATGAAGCCTTTGCTGTATATCGGAAGTGGCAAAAAACTCAAGACAATGATCGTTATTTTAAATGGGCAGAAAAATTCAAAGAAAAGGTGAGTAAGGCGATAGAAGAGTGGATGCCAAAAGCTGGTTACTCAGCAGGGAAACTGCTGAAAAACTTGAGAGACAAAAGTGAGCAATGGTGGTATTTCCTAAAAGACCCCAAAATACCACCAGATAACAATCGGGCAGAACGAAATCTCAGACTAGCTGTAACAAAGCGGAAGGTTTGCGGAGGGTCACGCTCAATGGATGGGCTGGACAACACGGCGGCACTATTAACGGTAATTCAAACTTGTAAAGCGCAGGGGAAATCTGCGTTAGAATTTTTTCGTCAAGCATTGATTGATCCCACTGGGCTGACTCTTATTCCTCCTCAGACCTGAATCCTTACAATTTTACTGATGAACGAAGGCACATCTTGAAATTCTTCAGCCCTGCTTGCCAGAACTACTATCTTCTCCTGGAGCCAGATCCGTAATTATTTTCTAGCAGTCTGGAAGAGCGGAACGTGGGATCTATGTATTCGCAAAAGCACTTAGCTTGATGATCATCCCATTCATCGAATAAAGCGATCGTTTCATCAACTTTACCTTGCCAGAGAAGCGTTCTGGCCTCGGATAGTCGTTTCATTGAACCACCAACTTTCTCCAGATT
>JANYHM010000063.1 GCA_025359065.1 Synechococcales cyanobacterium GL140_1_metabinner_5_sub
TGTTACACCCAGTCCTTCGGGGCTGGGTTGAGTGAAAGTGTGATAATTTTAAGCTCCGATCGTTTATACCCAGCCTTTTATGGAACAACCTCAAGCTCGTCCAGGGCAACTATTAACAACTCACCTAATAAATGTTGGCAATGATACAGGAGAATATCTGGCTGCCGTTGGTGGACCGATCGATCTTGGCAAATTAGATGGATACAATCATGATTTAGGCAAATTTACTCCTGAGTGGCAAAACTACCTTAGTCAAAGTAGTGTGGGCAATTGGCAGCACGATCGCATTCCTCATGCCATTCATGGCGCATTACAAACTTGGCACGACTGGGCCGAAGACAATAGAACGATCGCAGTAGCAATGTCTTTATCCATTGCAGGGCACCACAGCGGACTGAGTAATGTTCATGGTGACAACGGATTATTAGCTAAACTCTCAACTAGCCAGAATAAGTTAAAAGAAATCCCACATGAACTACCGAGCGACTTTGAAAAACTAATTGACGATAGCCTTGATAACCTTGATCAAAACTTACAATTCGCAAATGACTGGTTATGCAGTGGTAATACTTTGGCCATGAGCCTCAAAATCCGATTTCTATTTGCCGCCCTAGTGGCTAGCGATCGAAATGATGCCGCCAATTGCAGTCGAATATCTCCTCAGTCTCCTGGCGATTATCCAGTTGGAACCAAATCTCTAAAAACTCTCTGGCAAAAACTAGCGAATAAAGTCAACAAAATCATCCCTAAAGATCCCATTGATCACCTCAGAGCTGAGTTTTGGCAAGAGTGTATCAGTGGTGATCATCAACCCGGTTGGATAGCAGTAAAAGGTCCATGTGGAGTTGGTAAGACTTATAGCCTGATGGGTCTATCCCTAACTCACGCTCTGCAACATCAAAAACGTCGAATTATTTACTGCGCCCCTTTCAATACAATCCTCGACCAAACCCTTACTACTTATCAAGAAGTGTTTGGAAGTAGTGTTATTGGTCACTTCTGCACGGTTGAACCAGATGATCCAAAATATCATGACGTTTTCACCCAACAGTGGCGACATCCCATTGTAGTAACTTCTATGGTTCAGCTATTTGAATCCTTGTTTAGCCACCGTGCTACCCCCTGCCGAAAACTTGCAAATATAGCCAACTCAGTGATTGTTTTGGATGAAGTACAATCCATTCCCACTAACTACTTGAGTCCTATCTTAGCTGTTTTACAAGGACTGATTGATCACTTCGGATGCACAGTGGTACTTTCCACTGCCACAATGCCTAATTACCAGCGATGGAAAATAACACCACAAGAAGCAATCACTAAAGTTCAGCACTACTACAAAGACCTTACGCGAGTCAATTACCAAATCCGGGGTCAAATGGACTGGACTGAGATTGCAGCCGAAGCGACCAGATCTGATTGCCCTCAAGTCCTGATCGGAGTTCAAACGGTCACTGCTGCAAGAGATGCTTACACAGCATTACTTGGTAAAGTGCCCGTAACAATGCTAACTGCCAAGATGCCATCTATTCACCGGAAAGAAGTCTTAGCAGAGATCAAATCTAAAGTACATCCTAAATCCAAAGAACCCCTCATATTAATCGCCACCACCTGCATTCAAGCTGGCGTAAATCTTAGCTTCCCCATCGGCTACTTCGAGCAAGTAAGTATTGATGGCCTGATCCAATTTGCTGGCCGAATTAACCGCAGTGGTGAATATGGCGATCGGGGAGAAGTAAATATCTTTAAGACAGTCGCCGGTTGCTACAATTTACCTCCCGGAGATCTTGTCTGGCGTAAAGCTATCACTGATGCCATTCTGCACCTTGGTCAAGACCTAAATGACGATATGGCGATCGAAGAATTTACCAAACGCTTATTCGACAAAGTTAATACTGATGAAAAAGGAATCATTTCAATGCTTTCGCCAGAAGTTCTAAGATTTCGTGATGCTAGTGAAGCTTTTAATTTGATTAGTCCCACTATTCCAGTATTAGTGTGCCCAGAACATCATCGTATTACCTTTGAACAAGCTTTACAGCAACGTGATTGGGATACTCTAAATCTTTTTAGTGTTGGCTTTTACCCTAATCAAGTCAATCAATTCGGCCACCTATTGCAACTGATCGATAATGATAAATTAGAGCTTGGCTATGTGTGGCTTGGGCAATATGAATATGGTCCAGTGATGATTTAGCAGTCTGGATTTATGGCTGGTGATGAGGGGTGGAACATCAACTTTGGCTCTAATAGCATCCCATATAAAGAAATCAACCACCCGCGAGAATAATTTCATAAAGTCTCGATAACCATCTCTTAGGAACATTCCCTCGACTCAACCCGTTTTTGCCAGCATATCTGCGCCATATCACCACAAAAACGAATCGTCCCGAACTGCCAACCAATGCAGCAGCCCAACCTACTATCACCAGCAGGTTCAAAACACTAAATCAACCAATAATCTTATCTAGCCGTAGGGATTAATCGAAGCAGTCATCATCGACATCGACAAGGTAATCCTCCTCGAAATCTTCTGCTTCCTCCTTGTCACCACCCGAATCAAAGGGGATCGTCTGGGTACTCTCCCCCGCAAAAGCCTGGGTAGTAACAGATTCGTCCTGTTTGCAGTCATCTCTAGAGGGGATTTCCTCCCCCTTAGAAAGTACTGCAAACAGCTCATGTCTGGCTCTAGAAGCTATTAATAGCTGATAATAAATAACATTGGGATGCTCAACTATTTGATAATTTTGAATCTGGTTGCCAGGTAGACCAGTGCGACTAGTCTTGACGATCGCTCCTGGCCGCTCATCCTGGTCAATGGTGTAGCCTAATCGCTTCAGCAACCGGTGACAAATACCAATTAAATCTTGACCCTCACTAATATTCAGACTGAAGAATTGCCAGATAGCCGGAGCATACTTGATAGCCTGAGCTGCAATTCTCTGGACTATCTCAGAATCCCTAGAATATTCCTCACCATAATTAATCAGGTCGAGAATGCCAATATCAGCCAAGATCTGTGCTCGATTACCACGCTTCGGCAGCAAGTGATAGCCACGAGTGCTAGCAGACAATAAATCCACAACAGCAGCCTTTTCCATTGCCCGCTCGGCGGCAGGATTCTCCGCACCAGCTCTTAACTCAGCAGCAGTGGCTAATGCCCCATAGCGATCGACCAAAGATAGAGCAGATTCATAATCATCAAACAGCACATTCGGAAAACGCTGCCGTGCCAGAATCTTATTAGCCTTGCGCCGGGTGGCCACAGTGCTAGATGTGGAACTTAATTCCTCACTAGCCCAGGCCACAGTATCAATTTCGGGGTCTATATATAAGTGAGCGATCGCCTCAGCCTCTGCTGATTCTATTTGCTGCCGAGCTTTCATAAATTCTTGGGCAATGCTTTTGTCTGAGTCACAAGCTATCACATTAACCAAGTGGCCATCCTGTTCAAGTCGATGCTTTAAGTACTCAAAAGCGATCGATTTCTGCAAACCGGCTTGAATCATTGATTCAGCACAAAAATTCTGAAGAGTGACTTCAAAATCACTTAGTTCAGTGGGCTGGCTCAAGTGATGGAAATTAGCTTGAGCATTGGCATGTTGATGCCAAAAGTTCAGAAGCCCCCAAGGCTTAACGCTACTTTCTTCAGGTGTGCGCTGAATTGTTTCAGGAATCCAAACATTACGGCCAACCGCAGCGCGAACTCTAGACAACTGCTGCATGTGTAGATCGGGGGTGAGACTAGGAAAGTGACCCCAAACGAGAGAAAAATAACTTTCATCAGCAGACTTACCACCATCGATCGATATCCCACTCTGCATGGTGGTGGTACAAATCAAAACATCAGGCAGGTTCTCCCTGAGCCAGCTATCGGGGTCGCGAAACAGTCGATCGAAAGCACCGCCTTCAGTGGTTTCAGAATCAATCAGAACGATATTTTTATCAGGGAAAGCACAGCTAAGCAAGGAATTTAGCTGCTTGGCTTTAGCTTTGCTGGTAGTAGCAAAGTAATGAGTACCACCTTGCTCAACTTCAGCGAAGAAAGCTCCCATGAACCCAGAATCCTGGTGGCCATGATACATATTAACTGACCAAGCTTGGCTAGGATTGCGGTGGTGTATGGTAATTACCTTCAATTCTTGGCGATCGATGTTGCTGATGGAATTAAGAAACTTACTGCCACTTCCTTTCCCTCTAGCTGCTGCTTGAATGAGATCAATGCAGCGCTGAGGAATACCATGTTCAGCAATTCCCACCGCATAGGCTGATTGCACTAAGGCGTTAAAGGCTCTGACTCCTTCTGGCTGGCGTTTACTTAGAGTGCCAGCAGTAGCAAGATTGGCCAGTACTTGGCTAACCTCATCAATAATGACCAGGGGCGATGAGGTTAAGATTGATGGGCAAACAGCCAATAGTCTGGGCAAAGAATCTAAGCAAAGTACTACTCCCCCACGATGATAGAGGTCTGCTTTTAAAGCCTCAGTGTCTGTGGCTCGCGTACCGTAATTGTGGATATGGGCAAAATTAACCAAATCGGCAAATTGAATACAGAGATTATTATTGGGAGCAATGATTACCGTTAAGCGCTCTGCTAATTTGGCAGCTCCAATCAAATCATTAATAATGCGGTGGGTTTTGCCGGTGCCCATACTAGCATCGATCGCCATTAGGTGATCTTTGGGTAATGCGGGCAGATTTGGTAATCGATCGCCAATGGTAGGAGGCTGAGCAGTAAAGTTTTGTAAATCGTCGATCGCGCGCAGGTTGGTTTCTAAATCTCGTTTGTAAGCGGCCAATGTGCGGGCACTGCCCATGACTTCGGCCAGCACTTTATCTGAATTATCACCCGCCGCGACCAACAAATCATCGATGCCTTTGCCCAAGTCTGGAGACCACTCCAAAACTTTAACAGTGCCACGTGCAGGGCGAGCGCCTGAGGCAACCTCAGGCGAAACCCTCGCAGCACTACGTTTTTCAATAGCCCGCCCAAGTTTGAGCACTTGGGTTCTAACTGCGGCTCTGGTGGTGGGCTTAACATCTTGGTCGAGCGCGATTTGCCATGCTCGGCCTTTGGTAGCGAAAGGCTTGAGCGAATCACTGAGTCCATTAGTTTTGGGTACTCGCCATTGGGTGATCCCCCTTAAACCTACTGTTAAGATTCCTTGCGCAATCAGAGCCAAAGACTTTTTGACACCCTCCGTAATCGTCAACCGCCAATTTCTTTCGATCGCCCATGGCCAAAAATCTCGATCGATGGTTGCCACATTTTGAATACCAATGCGCTCTTGATAAGCTTTTAATTCTTTTTTGCCCTGGCGTTGAGCAATTTTGAGTCCATATAAGTAGGGCACCCAAGCAAAAAATGGCAGAGCCGAAGAACCTTTGGGCGTTTCATACTTGATAAATTTCTGGTTTTGTTCATCCCAGCGGGGTTTCAGTGGTTTGATGATTGGTACTGGTTCTATTCCTAGAGGCTGCCAGCCAGTTGCTAACCAAGCTCCAGATTCCGTAACGCTGGCGTATCTGTCAGCGATTCTTCTGGTTGGGGCGTTGATATAAGTCTGTTGGCGTTGATTTTCCCAGAGTCCGGGTATCAAAATATTAAGCAGTTCCCAGCCGCCATCGATGGTGATGTTCACTTTCCAAAGGCTTGTGGGGATGGCGCTGCTAGCTCTTTCTTTTTCTAACCATTCGATGGAATCAGAGGTGGTTTGGTTGAAGTTGGTGGTCGATGCGGTTGATGCTTTCATGGCTCTCTCTATATTTGGTGAGAGCCGCTTTAGTACTTTGGTTTAAGGGGTTTGAGGTGATCTGGAAGATCTCTACATTATTCCGGGGATTGATGATTGATCGAGGGACAACAAAGGATCTGGACGACCAGGGGTCATCATGGCGATCTGTGGTGTTGTCTTGGGGCGACCTGTGATCGTAGGGATAATGGCGTGACCTGGATGACCGAAGGCAGTCATAAAGAACCACGGCATTATCCCGGCACGATTGGCAATCATGGGAAATAACGCAGCACTCTGGCCGCTTAAACACTCAGGTTTAAGCGGCTTTGTGGTTTACTTTGGCGGATGCGATGCTTGTTGATTTCACGGGTCTATTGGGGGATAGACCGCTCAATTCATTAGGGGTAGGTGCTGGTTAAATTTATGGTCAGCCTTGGAAGGCCGATGTCAGATAACACAGTCAGTACGAGAAAACCATGATCTTTTGGAAAAAGTCACAGAAATCCCTTGGGCTATTGTACGGTCATGACAAATAAGGGTAAGATAGGGACATTCGTTTTGACCCAAGCTTTTCCCAGCTTCGCCGATTTGAGAGGGTCTCAATTTCTCAAATCTTGAAAACTTTTTTTCAGTGTCATCGCCGTTTAATCCTATGGATTGAGCGGCGTTGTCGCTTTTAGCTAATTCCGTCTAAATTCTTTTAATCGATGATCTTTACTCCTGGGCTTTCCCGAACGTATTACTAAAATCTGGTTTGTATTTTATGGTCGAGTATCCGTGCCATCCTACCATTGCCAGGGTGGCAGAAAATCTAAAATCAGAACCTACATAAAACCATACAACAGATTAGGCGATCGATCCACCGTGGCGATAATTTTCTTTAACAATTCAAAAAGTGCCATTGAATATATGTATTTATTTGGCCATATCTGAATTGACAGAGATAAGAAGATGCTTAAGTACTGTGGGGATTGGGTTCTAATGAAGCCTCTTGTAGTTTGTCCTTGCTGGTTTGAGATTCAACAATGAAAACTACGCATCAGAATTGTTTCCCATGTAGCTATAGCTTCAGCAACAGTTGATGATCGAGAATTCTGCTCAAATTTGTTTTTAAACTAAGCCATGAATTTTGAAGATCTCAGTGGCAATCGCGTACAAAATCCCGAGCTTTCCATGCTCAACAACCAGCTCTAGTTTACTGGTGGCCTTGGAATTCTTGATTCTGGCGTTCACCGAGAAGCCATCACGAATCAACAGCTCAGCGTAGAGAGTTCGCCAAGCTTGCTCATGCTCGATGTTGCTTACTCGGCACCAAGCGTTGATTAGCTTTCGCAGGCTATCTCGCTCGGTCAGTGGGGGCGCTGGTTCCGTTGGGGCTGGCAGAAGGTTGATTATTTCGATCGCATCGATGCTTTGCTGTTCGATCCTTTGGACTCTTGATTCTACGGCGTGAATTCGCTGTTCCTGGTCTACGAGCTGCTGGGCGTAGATGAGGAGCATTTCTGCCTGGGATTTTGGGGGCGTAGGTTTGGCGGCTTCATCAATGAAGTTGAGGCTGGTGGTTCTGACTGCTTTGGCGATGGCGGAATCTCTGAGCAGGTAGCCTAGCCGCAGGGTGGCGCGGGGGTTCCAGATGGTGAGATTTCTAGCTTTATTTGTGAGTGACAGCGCGTCACTCACAAGGTTTAACTCTTTACCCCGCAGTACTTTCAAGCCATCAGCCTCAAATTCTTGGTGATTACGTTTGGCGGCTTGTCTTATTGTTTCGATCGGTACTTCGTAGAACTCAGCCACCTGCTCAGTGGTAGCAATTCCTGAGCCTTGCCAAACGTTGAAGTGTAGAACTCTAGCTTTATTGAGAAGTTCTTCGGCTCGGTCTTCGATTTTGGCTAATTGAGAGGTTCGCGCTGCCTGGGATTCCAGTAGCACTTGTTCGTTATTGGTCATGATTTATCTCCAAGTTTTGGACTTGTATTGCCTTGGATGTTCTGAGTTCTTTGGTTCAACGATGAAGTTTGAGTAAGTTAAATCTTTTTTGTTGCAGATGCAAAATGTTAGTATCAGCCATTAGCGCTCTTTAAACAAAGAGCGCTTGCCGCTTATTTAGGAGTAGGAGGCGATCGCTTGCTGTTAAGTAGGTATGTGACTGCACCTTACTTATTTGGCAGTGAATTTCGATTTATTTGAATAAATTATATCATAACCACGCTACGATATGAATGAAGACAGAAGTAAGATACCAGAGGAATATATGAGTGCAAAGATGTGGGTGCTTGCGCCTCATCGTATCAATTCTCTTGAATGGGATGAAAGGCTTGGTAATCAACTTAAAACAATACGGGAATCTCAGGGATTAACCCAGCCCAAGTTAGCTGAAAAGGCTGGAGTGTCTAGGAATTTAATTGAGCATCTAGAAAGAGGAAAGTATTTAGAATCTAGTCCTCGCCACGGAGCTTCCATATCTGTATCAATGGAAACACTTGTGAAAATAGCTGCTGCGCTAGATATTAATCCTCATATGCTTTACATGTGCCACACCCAAGGATTCTAAATAAATTTTGGAATCTATTTAAAATCTTCTTGATATCATAACGTCGTTATGATATACTGATATATATCAGGGAACGGAAAGCACTGCCGCAAACCTTAAAAGTTAAACATATAGTGCAAACGACTTAGAACCTTAACAACTCAAGAGCCAGCCTCTCTACAACTGATTGATCGGCAACGGCAAAACACATAGACACGACAAAGCGATCGACCACCGTCCAAAGTATTCGATCGCTTTGCTACCACCGCACACTTAAAAAGCATGGAGCAACCTCAATCATGGCACAAACCTTAAGTATCGCCAACCACAACGGCTGCAACTTCACCAGGGAAGAAACCGAGTGGCCAGTATTCAACGGCCAGGAGTACTGTGGCCACATCAACCTCGTCGCGGCCTGGGCAGTACCTGCAAAAGTCCATGAATCTCTGGAACTACCAAACCACATAGATCTCTACCTAACCCCAGAAGGGCATTGGGCAGCAGCCTTGGAACACGCCGAACACCATCTGTTGCATACAAAGCCACCAACAGAATTCCTAGTCAAAGGCGCAAGCTTGAGCTTATTTGTCCCCAGCGGCTGGGCAGAGGACAACGGCTCTCCCAATACTTACAGCGACTACCGAGTATTTCAACGCTCTCCTGGGTTCTGGGACGCTGAGAAAGTCGAAGAGGCTCCACCGGAATTAGTCGGAGCCGCTGATTATTTCTAAGGAAGCCAGGGGGCTATCAATCGCCCCCTGAATGATTTGTATGTATAGGTTTCAAGAATTTTAAGGAAGGCAAAATGACCAACTCAGACGGCTCAAAAATTACCCAAGAGCAAGCGATCGATCGATTAACAAATGCCCAACCAGTCTTCGCAAGATTTCGAGACGGCTTGACAGACCAAGTAACTTCCATTCTTGATAGTGAGGTCTTTGCTCTCAACTCTGCCCGAGCATTGGCCGACGTGGACTTTTTTAGTTCGATCGATGAAAGCATGGATTTTGATTTTGAAGCTCTTGAGACAACTACCCCCTAGACCACAGATTGCAGCGGGGGCAATACCCCCCAATTTTATTAACCCATCGAAAACCAAGGACAACCAAATGAAGACAACACCCATAATCGCCAAAGATCAGTTTGCCAACGCCGACTACAACGATCGACAAGCCCGTCTACCCCGCATCCAAGCCCTCCGTGGTGAGAAAGGTGATATCGA
>JANYHM010000079.1 GCA_025359065.1 Synechococcales cyanobacterium GL140_1_metabinner_5_sub
TGGCGATTCGTCACCCACCCCACTCACTCTTTGAGCAGTGGTCAAAATTGTTCGGGGGTGGGATTCCTCAACGCCCTGCTATCCCCCTCACCGCCAACCGCTAAGAGCGGTCTGGCGGGAGTACCACGCAGTTTAGATGGCTTCACAGGCATAAGATGGCTCAGAGACTGCACAACCTACCCGTCTAAAATATGGGTTAAAGCGTTTAGCTATCGGCAAAGCCGATAGCTAAACGCTTGCGGCAAAGCCGATCGGGCACCAATAAGCCCCATCGTCGGTCACTTTGCTTTTAGATAGCCTTTTACCTAAAGCATCTGCGACCATTTTGCCCTCATCGTGATATAGCCAGACCCCCCACAGCTCAGTCATTTCTGACCCAGCGACAGCGGTTGTGGGGAATTCAAGCAGCTCTTGGTAAACATAGGGCTGCTCGGTATAAAAGGGATCTGCACAGTTGCCAGCATAAGCTTCTTCCCCATCAATAACTGCCACTGCGCCCTCACCCTGGCGACCAAAAATTGGCTTGGCAAAATAGCTGTCCCCAATTTCGATTTCATCCACCGCAGTTTTAGGAAAATATTTTTGAATTGCCGCTGCTGCTGCCGGACTAAATTCACCTGCACCCATATCTCTAATCAGGGCAAAGACTCCTTTAGATTGCAGGGCAAAGGCCGAACCAAAGTTAATCAGAGCCACTTTTTTATCTAAGATCAATCTTTCTAGCTCTGGCCATAGTTCTTCCCCCCCACTATCGGTATCGAGAATCAACCATTCCAGCGGATACCACATGATCAAAATATCGATCGGCTGATTATCCTCGCTGTCATAGACTCGCTTTCGGTTATCTAAGCGCATCCGTTCCAAAGGAAAAGCCTTGCTCGCGGGATGATAGCTGCTCAGCCAACTCATGGTGTTTAGATCTTCTGGGTTATTGAGCGCCGTAAAACCCACCTGACACTGACTTAAAGGTTTACCCAACTGTTGGGCAGCTTGCTGTAACTGCACTTGCAAAGTTTTAGCCAACAGCGCTCCCGGCTCAGCATCAACCGACTGCAAACCAAAATGTTTAGCGACAAGACCATTGCCGATCGTTGGCTCGTACCAAAAGCTAGGGGTCTGAGAATTGACCTCAATTACTTTGTAAGTTTTGGTCTGCTCATTCCAGCACCAGTCCAACCTCATACACCAAGGGGGCGTAGCATCCCAGTGAATGATGTTCCAGGTAGATTCCGGAAAGCCGTAGTATTCTAGATCTTCATCGTCCATCTCCCGCAAGATCTGCCAGGTTTCTAGCAAGACTTGTCCCACAGCCGCCGAAGCTGACCGCAGTTCGGCCACAACGTCTCGTTCTACCGGCTGGCAGTGATACAGAGCGTAGGGAGTAGGAATCCCATCAGGATTATTGGTGGGTGGTAGGTCATACCAACGAAAGTTGATCGACTTAAAAAAACGATCGCGATCGGGTGAGCTAAAAATATCTGCTGTCATAATTTAACCGAAACCCGATCGACCGCCGCCAGTGCTACCAAAGCCACTGCGGCCACTGAAGCCTTTGGCTCCTACCGAGCTGCCACCATTGCCGCTGACGTAAGTGCTACCAGCCGATCGATAGAAGCCGCTGCGATAAATAAACACGCCGCCTGTGCGGGTAGTGGTAGCGGTGCCTCCAGGGTTAGCCAGATTGTTCGCGACAGTGCCACAGAATTCCTGACCAGGAGTACTGGGGTCGTCGCAACTGACATTTGGACTGGTACAAGCAGTCATCAACGAGGCGGTAGCCCAGAGTACGGCTAGCTTAAAGGCTGTTGGTTTTAGCTGCATAGATCTAAAAAATTTATTGGGTAAGGAGACAATATCTAACATGCCCTTGCATCAAATTAACAGAAAGAACTGATCGACGGCAGGTTTTGATAAAAATTTCTACAATATTTCTAGGTCAATTTGGGGCGTTTTTGCTGAGTGGGTGCATCTAGATAGACCAGTAATTGCTGATTTCTGTATCTACTTACTGATTTCTAGAGATATGATGTAAATCGCAGGATATGGTGATCTGCTCTATGCTCACGATATTTCTTGGAAATTCAACTTTACTAAAGAGCTAAAATCCATGAGTTTTTTCATTATGCAGGCATTCACCAACCCGGTTTTTTATGTCCAGGCGGTGGTGGTTACAATTTTGTCGATTTGTTTGCATGAGCTAGGCCATGGGTTTGCGGCATTGAGTCAAGGTGATGACACCCCCCATCGCTCTGGACATATTACCATGAACCCGGTGGTACACATGGGCGTGCCTTCGCTGGTGCTGTTGATGGTCATTGGTATCGCTTGGGGGCAAATGCCCGTGAATCCTTCGCGCTTTAAATCGCGTCAGTGGGGAGATTTTTTGGTGTCGATTGCCGGGCCATTGACCAACTTAGCTCTAACTGCGCTATTTGTGGCTGCCATCCAATCAAATATTTCGTTTCTGAGTCCAACGTTTCTGTCGTATGGAGCAATCATCAATGCCAGTCTATTCTTGTTGAATATGATCCCAATTCCACCGTTAGATGGTTTCAATGTCTTTAGTAAGTTCTTCCCCGGTTTGCAGTTCCTCAATAGTTCTTCTGGACAGCAATATTCTCAAGGTCTGCTGATGCTGCTCTTTATTTTGGGTGGCCAATTTTTGACTGCTGGTGCCTTTATAATTGTGCGCGGGATGATGGGATTATTTGGTGGGTTTATAGGCGTTTAAGGTTTAGGACGACTCTTCGATCGAAACACAGCACCAATAATAAAAAGCAGGAAAAACAGATAGCTGCCCGCCATCGCCCATTCCTGCCAAGTTTCTTGACTACTGGAGATCTGGTAGAAATCCATTGAAAAACACCAAAAAAATTAAGCTTCTACTTCTTCCACAACTGCTTTAGGAGGATCCATTTTGATGGTCAAGTAGCGAATCACTTCTTCGCTCAAGCGCATGGCTCTTTCTACTACCGCCACTTCTTTACCGGCACTAATATAGTTTACCTGTACATAGTAACCATCACGGTTCTTTTTGATGGGGTAAGCTAAACGCTTTTTGCCTTTGGTTTGAATTTCGATTTCACTAGCGCCATTGGCTTCTAGCAACTGCTTATATTTTTCCACTGCACCAGTCAACTGCTCTTCGTTCAAATCGGGGCGCAGAATGTACATCAATTCGTAATTATTGCTCATAGGTATCTCCTTTTGGGCTAGACGGCTTCTGGTTCGCAGAAGCAAGGATCTCTCACTATATCAGAGATATGCTGATTTCTCTAAATATTATCGACCCACAAATGGGTGTTCTTAGAAAGCTCTCTAATTTCGGCGTATTTGCCCTGAGCTGTAATCACCATGCTATAGAGAGATACTCCAGCGATCGCCACCGAAGCTAGTATCAACAGCATTAGGCCAGCTTGACCAATTATCGGCAGCAGAGCGCCAATCACAATTCGACAGAGGGAAAGCGCTGCTCCCAACAGCATGGCTTGTAACACATTGAAGCGAATCAGTCGAGAGATTTTTCGGTTCTTCAAAACAAAAAAATACAGGGCAATCACGATCGCCAAAGGGCTAAGACTATAAACCAGTTGTAATGGCGGCGGGATACTCACCGGAAATTGCCCCAATACACTTAACAGCGGCAGCAAGTAGGCCAAGCAGCCATAAGCTCGATCGGCTACGGTAAAGTTATTACTCCAGCTCATAAATTCCCTTCCATATTTGATCAGTATTTTTGATGTTAGACAATCCTTCCAATATTCCCAGATGTAGATGATTATCCCAGGAAATCATTTACCAACTGTATCGGGGCAATCTTGATCGGCCTTCTCACCCAAGCTGCATGTTAACATTTAGGGAAATCTGCTTCTCACAGCTTAATATATTATTTTTTCAGTTCAATTCGATCGCCCTTCTTTCAAGCTTCCTGCTGTGGCCGCAGCAAATTAGGGCTTGAGCTGGCGGAGAGTTGAACATGGTGTTAGCTATGGTCAGCGGTTACATATTAATTGGGGTAGTCTTATTCTTGGGCGGCATCATTGCGGTGTCTGGCGACCGCATAGGTAGCAAAGTGGGCAAGGCTCGTCTCTCGCTTTTTAAGCTCCGCCCCCGTCAGACCGCCACTCTTGTCACCGTTGCCGCCGGAACTTTACTCTCTGCTTCGGTGCTTACTGTCCTATTTGCTTCTAGTGAACAACTGCGCACCGGCATTTTTGATTTACAGCGGCTGCAAAACAAGCTGCGCAACACCAGTGCCGAACTCGCTCAGGCTATTAGCCAAAAAAATAACTTCCAGCGAGATCTAGAAACTCTGCGCATTGAGCAGTCCGAAGCTAAAGACGCGCTTTCAGGAGTGAATCAATCAGTGCGTGACGAACTCACTAAGCGATCGACCACTGCTCAGCATCTCACTAATCTTCGCCAACAGCTCGAAGCCGTGGGCACCGAAAAGAACAAATTAAAAAAAGAAGTGGGTGAAACTACCCGAAAAATAGAAGATTTCATTATCCAGCAAGGGGTACTGAAAAAACAAAAATCTACTCTGACCAAAGAGATCGATCGAGCAACTTCCAAATTAAATAAGCTGATTGAACAAAGCATTAATCTGAACTCGATCGAAGCTAATCCGGTTAATCTTAATCTGCCCGCCGATGTGAAGCTGATCCAAAGCAAGGTCAAAGACCTCAGGACTCAACTCCAATCTCAGGGAGCCAGTCTGCAAAAAATCGAGAGCCAGCGACAGCAGCTTGAGCAAAAACTAGAGATGCGCAAGGCGCAGCTTCAAGCAAAAGATCGGCAGTTTGAACAATTAGATCAAGAGCTGACAGTGGTGATTAACCAGCAGCAAGATTTTGACCGGCAGTTTAACCAGCTCGAAAGCCAGCTTAAAGACCGACAGCGACGGATGGCCTTTATCGATCAAAAAGTCGGTGAACTGGAGCGGGAATATCAAAATTTTCGCCAGGGCAGCATTGTGATTTTGCGCAACCAAGTGATGGTCATTGATGTAGTGAGCGTCACGCCTCAGCGTTCTGCCCAGCAAATTGTGTCTCAACTATTGAAACAGGCCAACCAAACAGCGTTGGCAGCGATGAGACCCAATGGCGGTAACAAAACTCAGCAAATCGTGCAAATGAGTGAGTATCAAAAGCAGCAAATTATTGATCAGATTAAAGATGGCAAACAATATGTAGTGCGTTTTGTAGCTGCTGGTAACTATGTGACTGAAGACATTACTGTAGAGCTGTTCGCTGATACGGCTCTCAATCAAAAAGTTTTCAAAAAAGGCGAGGTTCTTTCTTCTAATTCGGCTGATCCTAATACTATGAATGATCAAAAGCTCCGTCAGCAAGTTGAGCTGCTGCTGTCTTCTTGCCAGTTTCGTGCTCGCCGGGGGGGGATTTTAAGTGATTCGATCGAAATAGGTACCAACGGCGATACCAGTGGACAGTTGTTGTTTCTAGAGCAAATTAGAACCTACAATAAGCCGATCGACATCAAGGCGGTAGCTGCTGCTGATATTAATACGGCTGGTCCGGTCAAGATTAAACTTCAAGCTTTGCAGGGAGGTAAAGTAATTTTTGAGTAGTAACTATTTACTTCCTTTTGTATGGAGGTATCCCACGCTGTTTTTAGGTGCGAGGGGTCATTTTGAATAATTCTTGGTTAAAACTTACTCACTGTACTAAACTGTCATTTACACTCCTCTGACCTAATGAAGTAATTGCTTACATTTACTTCATGAGAATTAATCAATTCTTCACGATATTTTAAGATACTCTAGGAAGGTCGTTAGGCTTTGAATTTGGAGCTGTTAATGAAAATTTATGATTGCTATATATCCGGGCAGCTTCGACCCCATTACTTTGGGTCACTTAGACATTATCGAGCGAGGCTGCGGGCTGTTCGACCAAGTAATTGTTGCCGTGTTGCGGAATCCGGGTAAAACCCCTTTATTTTCCGTCGAACAACGGCTGCACCAAATAGAAGTAGCCACTAAACATTTGCCCAATGTGCGCATCGATAGCTTTGATGGTCTGACTGTCGATTACGCCAGAAAAATCGGGGCAAGCTGTCTGTTGCGCGGGCTGCGAGTGCTATCAGATTTTGAAAAAGAGTTACAGATGTGTCACACCAATAAAACTCTGGCAGTAGATATCGAAACCATTTTCTTGGCGACTGCGGTAGAATATGCTTTTCTGAGCAGTAGCGTGGTTAAAGAAATTGCTCGATTTGGTGGATCTGTAGATCATCTTGTTCCTTCCCACATCTCACTGGAATTATCACAATGCTTCAGTACAACTTTGGCACCGAACTCTCTGCCGACGACGAACTTGATCGTCCAATGAAAAATAAAAATACTCCGCCATCTTTAGAGTCCCAGTTGCCGAAGAATAGGGCTAGTGCGCTAAATCGCCCAGCTCCGCCTCGCCCGGAATACACTGAAGAACCCGGAGCAGAAGCTAGAGGCGTGCGCGAACCGCAAGTAGTGAAGTTCTTGCTGGAGCTAGATCGCCTAGAAGAGCTACTACTCAAAAGTCCCCGCGTGCCTTTGACCGGCAAAGCGATGGTGGCAGAAGATGACATCATTGAACATTTAGATATGATCCGGGCGCGGGTGCCCGCAACGATCGATGCTGCTCAGTCGATCGTCAACCAACAAGAATTGATCTTAGTTGCAGCCGAACAGCAGGCCAACCAGCAAATTATTGCGGCACAGCAGCAGGCTTTCCAAATAGCCAACGAATTGGGGATCATCGATCGAGCAAAAGCCGAAGCCGCTCAAATTCATCAAAGTGTAATGGCTGAATGTGCCACTGCTCGTGAACAAATTCGCCAAGAGGTAGAACAAGCCCGTCGTCAGCAGCTACAAGAAATCGAGAACATCCGCCAGCAGGCGCTAGCCGAAGCCCAAGCAATTCGGCGGGGAGCCGATGATTATGCCGATCAGGTGCTGCACGCGATCGATACCCAACTCGGAGAAATCCAAGCCAAAATTCGTCGTGGTCGCCAACACTTAAATTCTAATGCTGGCAACTAAATACCAGGGAACTTTTGCTGATAGATCGCCGTCCCAGGGACAGTTACATCAATTTATTAAATTTTTTACCACCCCTAGGTCGATGATGCTTTTCCGCACTGTACTTTGCCTGTTATCCATCGCTCCTGCAACTCTGACTGGTATTTTTATCGGGAGTGTTCTCGCTCCTAGTCAAGTCTTAGCTCTAAATTATTCAGCCAATGCAGGACAATTGAAAGCCGCTAATAAAGACAACGAACAGTTGTTTGAAAAACTAGGTCTGAATCCTAGCCAAATCAAAAAAGTGCGGGCTATCTATGAAAAATATGAGCCTGATATCGTCAGTCGTCGTCAGGCCATCATCGCTGCAAAGAATGAAATAAAATCTTTGGCCATCAAACAAACTTTGTCCCCCGATCCTCAGCTCCAAGCCAAACAAAAAAAAGTCGATAAGCTGAAGCAAGAGTTGGTGGTCGTGAAAAACAAATATGCCTCAGCGATACAGGCTGTTTTGACTACTGAACAGTGGTCAAAGCTGCAACAACTACGCAAAGAACGCCAAGAATAGGAGTAGAAATTGCATCTCTATTTACATGGCTTTGCTTCAGGGGCGAATTCTCGCAAGGCAAATTTTTTCCTTAATCGCTATGCCCAACAGGGCTTGCAATTAGTGGTTCCGGATTTTAACTCTGGGGGTTTTACCGATTTCACCATTTCCCGTCAACTTGCCCAGGCGGCCAGTTATTTAACAGATGAACCAGCCACATTAATTGGTTCTAGCTTGGGTGGCTGGGTTTCGTTGCTGCTGGCCGAAAAATATCCCCAGATCGAGAGACTGATTTTGTTGGCTCCTGCTCTAGGTTTTCCCCAACCTTGGCTATCGCGCCTAGATCCTGTCGCCTTGCAAACTTGGCAAACTGCAGGGTTTTGGCCGGTGTATCACTACATCGAAAAACAACAGATTCCGCTGGCTTACAATTTTGTTTTAGATGCTCAGCAGTATTTGCAGAAAGAGTTTCGGCGCAGCTTGCCCACCCTGATTTTTCATGGGATCAAAGATGAAGTGGTGCCGATCGAACTTAGCAGAGACTATGCAGCTAGTCGATCGATGGTGACTTTGCACGAACTCGATAGCGACCATAGCTTGGGCAATGTGCTGCCCAAAATTTGGCAAGAAATGCAGTGATTCTCGAGAAAGCAAAAAATCTCGCCACCTACCTTGCGGTGGATGGCGATTAGCAAGCATCAAAATTCCACTTTGACTCTTCTATTGATCCACCTCAAACCAAGGTGAATCCGGAAAGAATCAGGATTTTAATCGATCAACTCTAAAATAGGTGCTTCGTCTGCTTGAGGATTAGCAGCTTGTAGGGTAGCTGCCAAGTGTAACATTGGAGTTTGAGCGACCGATTCGGTGGCCAAGGTCAGCAGCGGATTAGCAAAAATCCCTGCCAGAGAAGTCGCTAATACCATTAACACCAAGCCAACTTGTAATGGTCGCATTCCAGGCAAATTCCAGTTGCTGTGCGGATATGCCTTGACGGCGGCAGACATTTCTTGGGGTTCTTTAACTACCATCATTTTCACTACTCGAATATAGTAGTAAATTGAAATAACACTCGTAATCAAGGCTAGTAAGACTAAACCATAGGCTCCGGCTTGCCAGCCCGCCCAGAAAATGTACACCTTACCAAAGAAACCAGCCAGCGGCGGAATACCGCCCAGGGACAGTAGACAAATGCTCAAACAGAGCGTCAGCAAGGGGTCTTTGTGATACAGTCCAGCGTATTCGGTAATTTGGTCGGTGCCGGTGCGTAGCGAGAACAAAATCACGCAGATGAAACCGCCCAAGTTCATAAACAGGTACACCAGCAAGTAGAACAACATACTGGTATAACCGGCATCAGTGCCAATGATCAGGCCAATCATCACAAAGCCGGCTTGGGCGATCGATGAATAGGCCAACATCCGTTTCATGCTGGTCTGAGCTAGGGCAACCACGTTACCCAAAATTAGACTGAGCACAGCCAAAGCGGTAAATACAAAAGTCCACTCGCCACGTACTAACGGGAATGCTGTTACCAGCAACCGAATGGCCAAGGCGAAGCCCGCTGACTTAGAACCCACCGATAAGAAAGCTACTACGGGCGTTGGTGAGCCTTCGTATACATCTGGAGTCCATTGATGAAACGGCACTGCCGAAATTTTGAAGGCAATCCCGGCAATCACAAACATCAAAGATACTAGTAAACCCAAAGACAGGTTGCCTTGGGAGGCGATCGCCACCGCAATATCGGTCAACTTGGTTTCGCCGCCCGAGAGTCCATACAGCAACGAAATTCCGTAGAGAAACACGGCTGAACTCACGGCACCAATTAGCAGGTACTTGAGAGCGGCTTCGTTCGATCGAGGATCGCGCTTCATGTAGCCCGTCAACATATAAGACGAAAGACTCATGGTTTCTAACGAAACAAAAATTGTCACCAGCTCGGTAGCCATCGAGAGCAACATCCCACCCACGGTAGCCGAGAGCAAAATGGCAATAAATTCAGCTAAGGCCGTGCCAGTCTGCTCGATGTAGCGAATCGACATCAAAATGGTCACTGCTGCCGAGAGGGCAATCATGCCCCGAAAAATGATGCTCATGGGGTCGCTGCTCACGGCTCCAAAAAAGCCGATGGGGTTAGCCACATGCCACTGCAAAACTAATGAGCCGATCGCCGTCAGCAATCCGCCTATGGCAAAATAGGCGATCGGTCGCGCAGCCTTTCTCCCTAAAATCAAGTCGGCAGTCAATACACCCAAAATGGTGACTACCACGATTATTTCGGGCAAAATCGTGCCGGTGTTTAGCTCTTGTACTAAGTCACTAAAGTTCATACTGTTTCTTCTCTATGTACCGCTGCACCAAATTGGTATTTTGGCTGGCCTTGAGCATTCTACCGCAGAAGAATGTTCGCTAGTTCCTCTAGTTCATGATTTGAGATTTAGATGAGGCTTGGCTCGAAAATAACCGGCGATCGATTTGGCATCGATCGGTGCGCCGTTTAAAATAGCCGCGTCTAGCTCGGCGGCAGTCATGAATAAGACTTCGATGTCTTCATCATCATCACCGGCAGGGGGATGGGGCACTGGCACAGCACCCTCGGCTAAGAAAGCATAAATGATTTCGTCGGAGTACCCAGGAGCCAAAAAGAATTCTCCCAGGTCTGTCCATTTGGTGGCTTGGTGGCCAGTTTCTTCTTCGATCTCTCGCTGGATCGTGACCAAGGGGGTTTCGCCAACTTCTAAGGTGCCCGCCGGAAATTCTAAGA
Source organism: Synechococcales cyanobacterium GL140_1_metabinner_5_sub (assembly GCA_025359065.1). GTDB lineage: Bacteria > Cyanobacteriota > Cyanobacteriia > Cyanobacteriales > Chamaesiphonaceae > JAAFHZ01. The sequence continues at coordinate 10,336 of JANYHM010000079.1, forward strand.
TGCGACCTTGGACTGCAAAGCGATACTGACGCAAAATAATAATTCGCCCGTCGGGTGTGACTGGAATGACCATGGCTCCACCGGGATGTTTCACGTAAGTCCAGTCACCTTCTACGCCGTTGGGTAAGCGCATCCGGTTGCCATGAAAAGAAAATTTGCGCGCCTGATAAAAAAACTGCTGCTGCACAATTTCGGCGGGTTCGTTTCCAAGGGGCATAATTGGCACTCTTGATAGGTTGATTTAGAGCTTACCTTAAGAATCCATCATGAAACTTTGATCAGAAAATGCTGAAGTCGTCGATCGAGTAATTTACAAGTGTGGTTCAATTGGTTAAGCATTTACGAGCATCTGTCCCATGAACGAGACTCCCAGAATTATCATTGTCCACAACGGGAAAGGTGGCGTGGGCAAAACCACCACTACCATGGGGTTAGCCGCTATATTTGCCGAAACAATGGAAGTCGCGGTGGTGGATGCCGATGAGCAGGGAAGCTGTAGCTGGTGGGCAGAAAGAGGCGAAATGCCTTTCCAGTTCAGTAAAGTGACTCAGCCAGAAGAATTGCGTCAATTAAAGCAAATTCAAGGATACAATCTAGTAATCGTAGATACGCCACCAGCGTTGCAACCCGCAGTCGTTACTGCCCTGATGGAAATAGCGGACTATGTGGTTTTACCCAGTCCCTGTGCGCCAATGGATCTGGCCATCCTCGTCCAAACCGTTCAGGAAGTAGTAGCGCCCACCAAAATTTCTCATCGGGTGCTGTTGACCAGAGTAGATAGCCGCAGTTTAAGGGAGGCGATCGATGCTCAAAACCAGCTTTTGAGTCTTGGGATTCCTACTTGTCATTCGTTTGTTCGAGCCTATAAAGCTCATGAACGCGCGGCTTTAGACGGGGCGACGATTACTCAGGCCAAGGGTAAACAGGCGCGGGAAGCCGAAGCCGATTATCGGCGGGTGGCTGATGAATTAAAAAGAGATTGGAGAAACTAACTAATGGCAAATAGACGTGGCTTGGGTGACTTGATTAAAGAAGAGGCTCAGAAGGCAGCGGCACCGGCTGAGGAAGATGCGCCAATTACTGTTGAGGCAGAAGTGGTAGCAGCAACTGAGGAATCAGTGAGTATCGATGCCGATTCAGCAGAAAAGGCTAAAACCATTGCCAAGTTGGAGCAGAGTTTGGCCAAGACGAAAACTGACCTAGAAGCTGCCCAAAAGGAAGTGCTGCGCTTGATTGAAGAAAATAAGCAGCTCAGAGCTGCTAAACCGGGTTCAGCTTCGCGATCGATTACTCCAGCAAAGTCTGGTGAGATGGTGATTGCTTCAGGTATTGCTATTGCTCATGCTCACAAACGTGGCAAAGTGCTCATCCCGGATTTGGTGGTGAATCAAGATGCCGAAAATAATAAAGATTTCGCGGCCAATGCCTGGATGTTGTAGAACTAATAAATTCGCTTGCTGAAGCCCTAGTTTCTTTAGAGAACTAGGGTTTTTTGTGCTTGACTTTGCTATTTTAAACGATTTAATAGTCTTACTACCTAGAATAAATTATGAGGCTTTGTGTATTTTTCCAATGATATTTGGAAAAGGATCTACAATCGGCATAATTACAAACCTAATTAAATCTATTTCGAGGCTCTATATATGTTTAAGTATGCTTTAGCAATGACTACTGCTTTAGCAGTTACCGCAATGAATGCCCCTGCTTTTGCTGGTTCTGGTTCGGCAGGCACTATGGTTGGTACTTGGGTAAATGTTGATAGAAATACTCGTGGTATTACCAAAGTTATTATTACTGAATCGGGTAATCAATATGAAATACAGGCTTTTGGCAGTTGCAGTCCCACTGATTGTGATTGGGGCAAATCAGCATTAACTACTTATGGTGATAATGTTGGGGATGCAACCCATAAGGCTGGTACAGCACAATTCAACCCGGGGTTTTCTCAAACTCTGTTAACTGTTAAGCAAGCAGGCAACCAGATTAATTTAGATAGCTTTACCCGCTTTACAGATAACTCTGCAAGGCAAAACTATCACAATCGTCATACTTTCCGCAAAGCTTTTGTCCGAATACTCCCCATCAATCCGATCGGCAGATAATTAAGCAAGCAGGAGAACCTTTTATTCTCCTGCTTCTATATTTTCAACTAGTATAAATTAAAGACCAGTGTAATTAGAAACTAGAAAAAATCACGCTAATCACAAAAATCAAAGTTTAAAATAATTAAGCACTAGTCAAAAACTCCATCACATCCCCTTCCTGCACCAAATATTCTTTACCTTCACTACGCAGTAACCCTTTTTCTTTGGCAGCTTTGAGCGAACCATTTTCTACCAGGTCTTTGTAGGCGATCGTCTCTGCCCGAATAAAACAGCGCTCAAAGTCACTATGAATCACCCCAGCAGCCTGGGGTGCCGACATGCCCACATTAATAGTCCAAGCCCTGGTTTCTTTTTCACCCACAGTAAAGTAAGTGCGTAGACCCAATAGAGTATAAGCCGCCCGAATCATCGCGGCCAAACCGCCTTCTTTGACACCCAAAGATTCCAGAAAGTCGGCTTTATCCTCGGGTGCTAAATCTAATAATTCCACCTCTACCTGGGCTGAAACAATCACCACCTGGGCGTTTTCGGCAGCTACATACTTACGCACTTGCTCCACATAGTCATTCCCGGTAGCCAAGTCATCTTCAGAAACATTAGCAGCGTATAGCACGGGCTTGGCTGTCAATAGCGATAAGTGAGTGATACTTGCCGCTTCTTCTTCGGTTAAATCTGCTTGACGGGCTGGTTTGCCGTTATCTAACAAGGCCACTACTTTTTCTAGAGCATCAATTTCAATTTGGGCATCTTTGTTGGTCTTGAGGCTTTTTTTGACCCGATCGAGTCTCTTGCTAGCCTGATCCAAATCGGCCAAGGCCAACTCTAAATTAATGATTTCAATATCACGACAGGGATCGATACTGCCAGATACATGGATGATATCGTCGTCTTCAAAGCAGCGCACTACCTGAATCACTGCATCTACTTCGCGGATGTGGGATAAAAATTTGTTGCCCAAGCCTTCGCCTTGGCTGGCTCCTTTCACTAAACCGGCGATATCGACAAATTCAAAGCGGGTGGGGACTATCTGTAGAGACTTGCCAATTTTGGAGAGTATTTCTAGGCGTTCGTCGGGTACTGAGACGATGCCCACGTTGGGTTCGATCGTACAAAAGGGGAAATTTGCGGCTTGGGCTTTAGCATTGGCCACCACTGCATTGAACAGTGTAGATTTGCCCACATTCGGTAGGCCGACGATTCCAGCTCTCAACATAACAACTCGCAAACAGGTTTAGGTCTTGATTATCGATCGAACTGGTCAGGGAATCAAGTCGTCCCCGCGATTCTCTCGGGAGCTGATGATTTGAGGCTCATTAAGTACAGTAAATTTGCCCAGAAATTATTGTCTTAGCAAGTCAACCTACTGCTAAAGAATTACTGCACCCTGAATGGATATCGCTATGCACCAGCAGCCACCTTGATCCCAGTAAAACCCAGATAGATCTATAATTCGTAAGCATATAGATATCTTTGCGATCATTTTTTGGTAGCCCTCATGCCCGAAGTCAGCGATTGTCCTGCCACCACCTTCAATCTCCAGCAGCCCCTCGATAAAGTAGTCGATACCTGCGTTCACTGTGGGTTCTGCCTGTCTACCTGCCCCAGTTACCGGGTACTAGGCAACGAAAACGATTCGCCTCGGGGGCGGATTTACCTGATGGATGCTCTGAATAAAGCAGATGATGATGAGCGCCAGATTCCTCTTTCCCCAACCACGGTTTCTCACTTCGATAGCTGCTTGGGCTGCTTGGCCTGTGTTACAATCTGTCCTTCTGGTGTGGGCTACGACAAACTCATTGCAGCCACCAGACCACAGATCGAGCAGCAGCACCAGCGACCTTTGGTAGAAAAAATTTATCGCCAATTAATTTTCAGCCTCTTTCCTTACCCCGATCGATTACGGCTACTACTCTGGCCACTGTTAGTTTACCGGCAGTCTGGACTTCAGCAACTAGTGCGCAAGACTAAGCTGTTACCCAAAGTTTCGCCCCACCTAGCAGCCATGGAAAGCGTTTTACCTGCTTTCACTGCGGCAGATTTGACCGTAACTTATCCTGAAAAGATTGCCGCTACTGCATCACCAAAAGCTGATCCCAAAAAACATTATCGAGTGGGGATGGTGTTGGGCTGTGTCCAAAGATTATTCTTTGATCGAGTTAACCAAGCCACTATTCGAGTCTTAACGGCTAATGGCTATGAAGTAGTTATTCCTCCTAGCCAAGGTTGCTGTGCGGCTTTGCCTCAGCACCAAGGACAGACCGAACAGGCACAGACTTTAGCCAGACAAATGGTAGATAGTTTCCGAGGGTTGGAATTAGATGCCATTATCATCAATGCAGCGGGTTGTGGTCATACTCTCAAAGAATATGGTGATATTTTGGCTGGCGATACAGCCTATCAGCATCTTGGTGAAGAGTTTTCTCATCAGGTGAAGGATATTCAAGAATTTTTGGCATTGATCGATTTTGTAGCACCATTAAATAACATCAGCGATCAGCCTCTGCCAGTGGTCTATCAAGATGCTTGTCACTTACTTCACGGCCAAAAAATTAGCTTGCAGCCACGAGATTTATTAAAGCGAATTCCTCAAGTACAACTATTAGAACCAGTAGATGCAGCGTTGTGCTGTGGTAGCGCTGGTGTCTATAACATGTTGCAACCAGAGGTTGCTGAGGAGTTGGGGCAACAAAAGGTCACTAATTTGGTAAACACCGGAGCCAGCATTATTGCCTCGGCAAATCCGGGTTGTAGTTTACAAATTAGCAAACATCTGGCAGAGCAGGGGCGAGATGTGCCGGTGTATCACCCGATCGAGCTACTAGACATGTCGATCCGAGGTGTGCAACTGCCATGATCATAAAAGGAAAATTTATTATTCCATAGGGTAGGTCTTTATGATTCAGAAAGTTGCTATTGTTGGTGGCACCCATGGAAATGAGTTGCTGGGAGTTTACCTAGTTAAAAAGTGGCAGGAGTTTCCTGAACTGCTGCAAAGAGATAGTTTGAAATGTGTAACTCTGATCTCTAATCCTGCGGCAGTGGCCATCAAGCAACGCTATGTCGATCGAGATTTGAATCGCTGTTTTGCTGCAAATGATTTGGCTGATGAAGATTTGAATAGCTATGAAGACCGACGAGCTAAGGAAATCGCCATTCGTCTCGGACCAAAAGATCATCCGTTAGCCGATGTCATTCTCGATCTGCATACCACTACATCAAATATGGGGATATCGCTGTTGCCTTCTAGTAAGCATCCGTTTAATTTGCGACTGGCGGCTTACCTGCATTCCCTGTATCCCGATATTCGGATTTGCTTTGGGTTACAGCATGGTCAAGATGCACCAATGCTGCGATCGCTTTCTCCATTGGGGTACACGATTGAGGTCGGGCCGATCGCTCAGGGTGTGCTGAATGCAGATCTATTCCAGCGGACAGAGCAACTGGTGCATGAAATCTTGAATTATGTGGACGCAATGAATCAGGGCAATCTTCCACCAGTGCCGTCTATGGTGACTGTTTATCAGGCCATAGCTAATGTCGATTATCCTCGTAATTCATCGGGTGAGTTACAAGGCATGGTTCATCCGCAGTTGCAATTTAAAGACTATGAACCTTTACCTCCTGGTCAGCCAATGTTTTTGAGCTTTACTGGTGAAGAGATTTTCTACTCTGGCGAGACTTTAGTGTATCCAGTTTTTATCAATGAAGCTGCTTACTATGAGAAGCAGATAGCTATTGTATTGACTGAAAAGCAACGGGTTGATTTGGGAAAAGGGTGATTCTCTAAAAGTCTTGGGTACCGAGTCGCTTAGAGTACTGCCGATGAGAGAGGTTTAAGATTTGTTACGACCATTTGCGGCAAAATGTGGCAAGGTTACATTAATCGATGTAAGAAAAATAATTTAAAATCATGGACTTTTCTAGTGTTCAGAACTTAGGCAGCAGCCTGCCCCTCGTTTACCTCACCGCCTTTATTGCTCTGCTCGCCGGATCTGCCGTCATCGTGGGCAAACAAATTGTCAAAAACCGCATCCTAGAAAACGACCTAGGCAAACTGGAAAAAAGAGTTCTTGCCGACGACTGCACCGCCCAAGAATACTACGCTCTAGCCAGCATCTACCTAGACAAAAGACTGTTTGTCCAAGCCGTCAAACTGCTGCAAAAAGCCCTGAAGAATAAATCCACCGCCGCCGAGGGAGAATCGATCGAAGCTAACGAGTTTGCCCCCGTTCATAACGCCCTGGGCTACGCCTACGAATGCCAAGAGCAATTTGACCTAGCCATCCGCAATTACAAAGAAGCCATCAAACAAGACCCCACTTATGTAACGGCTATGAACAACCTGGGTCATGCCTACGAGCAAAAGAAACTGATGAGCCAAGCTTTAGAATCTTATGAACAAGCTCTGGCCCTCGATCCCAAAAATGAAACCGCTGACCGCAGAATCACATCTCTCCGTCGCCGTCTAGTTACCACCACCAACAGTTAGGCAGCTAGAATATTAAGGAAGAATTCTGTGACCCATGACGAAATCTTAAGATGAAATCTAATATGCTGCCCGCTTTGCAAGAGCTAATTGATGTGGTCTCCCGCCTGCGGGATCCAGAGCATGGTTGTCCTTGGGATTTGGAGCAAACCCCAGAAAGTTTAACTCCTTATATTATTGAAGAAGCCTACGAGACGGTTCATGCAATTCGATCGCAGCAGCCCGAACAAATTGTCGAAGAGCTAGGCGATTTATTGTTACAGGTAGTCCTCCAAGCTCAACTTGCTAGCGAGGCCGGAAACTTTACTTTGGCTGAGGTGGCCGAGGGTATTAGTAAAAAATTGATTCGTCGTCATCCCCATGTGTTTGGTGATACTCAAGTCAGCAGTGTTGCGGAGGTGCGAGACAACTGGGATCAGATTAAAGCGGCAGAGAAAGGAGTTGATCGATCTTTGCCTAGCCAAAAAATCAAAAAATACACCGAGACCATGCCACCCCTCACCGCTGCTGTGAAAGTTTCAGCAGCGGCCACTAAGTTTGGCTTCGAGTGGGAAAAAGTTGATGATGTGTGGGACAAGTTTTCTGAAGAGCTGGATGAATTTAAGGAAGCATTGCAAACCGATGATGTGCAGCATCAAGAATCGGAGTTGGGAGATTTGCTATTTACAGTAGTCAATCTTGCCCGCTGGTATAAGTTGGATCCAGAGCGAGGTTTGCAGGGAACTTTGAATCGGTTTAGTCAGCGCTTAGAGCAAATGGAGAAGGTGATCGATCGGCCTCTTGCTGAATATTCTTTGGCAGAATTAGAAGTTCTCTGGCAACAAGCTAAGCGAAAACTGGCAGAGTAATTTATTACTATTAAATCCTCACCAAATCACCTCTATTTTTGTTCCCAAAGGTTAATTAAACTAATTCGACAATACTGGCCATGATGAATTCGCATCATTGGGCTGATTCCAGCATTTTTAATAGCTCGGCTTCATCAATTACCGACACCGAAAGCTTTGTTGCTTTAGCTAGCTTAGAACCGGCTTTGTCTCCTGCCACTAAGTAATTAGTCTGAGAACTGACCGAATCTGTCACTTTTCCACCGGCCTTTTGAATCATTTCTTTGGCTTCGCTGCGCTGTAAGTTTGGCAACGTGCCGGTGATTACAAACACCTGACCACTGAAGATGCCAGTACTAGGTGCTGCAACAGCTCCTTCTAAATTTAAACCTGCTGCACGTAATCGATCGATCAACGCCAAATTCTCAGCATCTTTAAACCACATAGTTACTGCTGTAGCAATCTCGCCGCCAATCCCAAAAATCCCCTCAATTTGTGATGCTTCTGCCGCCATCAAAGCTTCCACCGACGTAAATTTTTGGCTGATATTTTCTGCCACTACCGCCCCGGTATGGCGTAGCCCTAGACTATATAAGACTCTTGACCAAGGCTGAGATTTAGATTTCTCGATCGCCGCCAAAATCTTCACCGCAGACTTTGCACCCATCCTTTCTAAAGTTTGTAGCTGTTCCGCCCTCAAAAAGTACAAATCTGCTACAGATTTCACCAATTCTTGATCTACCAACTGCTCAATTAACTTGTCACCAATGCCATCAATATCCATTTTTTCACGGCTAACCCAATGGGCGATCGATCCCTTCAGAATTGCCGCACAGCGCGGATTCACACAGCGAGTTGCAGCCTCAAGACTAGAGCGCACCACCGGTTGACTGCACACTGGGCAATGAGTAGGCATCACAAACTCCCGGGCATCTGTTGGTCTTAATTCTGGTAATACCCGCACCACTTCAGGAATAATTTCACCGGCCTTGCGAACCACCACAGTATCGCCAATTTTTAGACCAAGCTGAATAATGCGATCGATGTTATGCAAAGTTGCTCTTTGTACCGTAGTTCCCCCAAGCTGTACTGGAGCCAAATGAGCCAAAGGCGTAATTGCTCCTGTTCGTCCTACATTCACACTGATATCTAAAAGCTGGGTGGGGACTTCTTCAGCAGGATATTTCATCGCTACTGCCCAGCGAGGAAATTTATTGGTGAAACCAAGTTCTTGCTGCAAGGCTACTTCGCTGATTTTTACTACTACGCCATCGGTGAGGTAGGGCAGGTTTTGCCGATCGATCTGCCATTTGTCATAAAATTCACCAACCGCTGCAAGATCGGGACACAGCTCACAGTTCGGATTGACCCGGAAACCCATTTTCTTGAGTAATTCTAGGGAAGCCCACTGAGAATCAATTTTAATTTCGGCATCATCTGGCCAGTGCAAAGTGTAACCAAAAAAGTCCAGTCGTCGTTTGGCCACAATCTTGGGATCTAGCTGGCGTAAAGTGCCCGAAGTCGCATTGCGAGGGTTAGCAAATAGATATTCTCCATTGGCAGCTCGATCGACGTTAATTTCATCAAAGGTGGCGATGGGCATAAACGCCTCACCCCGAATTTCTACGAACTCTGGAGGATTATCAATCTGGAGTTTGAGGGGAATTGATCGAATAGTTTTGATATTAGCGGTAATGTCTTCGCCAGTGGTGCCATCGCCCCGAGTACAACCTCTGACCAATAAACCATTTTGGTAGGTGAGTGCCAAGGCGGCTCCGTCAATTTTTAGCTCACACACATAGGCCGCTGATTCGGTGGTGTCTGCGGATCTTTGCCAGCCGGTTTGCCAAGCGGCCAATTCTTTCAGGTCAAAGGCGTTTTCTAGGCTGTATAAGGGAATGCCGTGAGCAACGGCAGCAGATTGTGTATTGAGTTTGTCACCCACTCGTTGAGTAGGACTGTCGGAGGTAATGAGTTCGGGATGGGCAGCTTCTAAATCTTGCAGCTCTCGATAGAGTCGATCGTATACGGTATCTTCCATAATCGGCTGGTCGAGCACATAGTAAGCGTAGCCTGCGGCTTGCAGTTGCTGACATAGCTGGGCGATGCGGACGAAAGATTCGGGAGCCATAACTGAAGAAAATTACTAAGTTCGTCAGTACTATAGCGCTTGATGTTTGATTGTGTCAATGTCTAACCAACAAAATCTCGAATGAGAATTTGGATGCAGTCTAATCATCTTGCTCCTGATCTCGCTTAATGGGCACTCCAATTCGGTTGGCTCTTTGGGAAGGTGGAGTATATAAAGACATCAGACCCCGCATCTTTTCGGCTAAGACTAAGTGATGGTATAAGATCATGTTCTTCGATCGGCGATCGACCCCGGTTTTGCAGTGGCTCAGAAAAATCCGATAGCCAGAATCTAGCACTAGCCAACAATAATAGTGTTTCTTCTTCTCTCCAGCCCAATATTGACTGACCTCGATATCTGCCACTTCATTGAAATGAAAATAGGTGCTTAGTTCTACCCCGACACCATTGGTAGTCACCCGCTCAATTTGCCGCCGCGATTTATCAAAAGTCCAGATAGCAAAGCAGGGATGGAAGCAAGCAACATATACAGTAGGAATTACCAGTACTGCTATCCCAATCCAATAAGCATCAGCAGGCACCACGGTAAGATCTAAGTCGAATTGTGCTTTGAACCAAGGCTTAGCCATTAAAGGTAGCGGCGAGAAAAAAGCTGCAACTGGCGACAAAAAGAACGCCAAAGCTTCTAAATAATCGGTCCAAGCCTTTTTGATGGCCTTCGATCGGGGCAGTGAACCTCGCTGAAAAGTCAGAGTAGTTGGAGTTTCGTGAATTAGCTCTAGACGTTGAGGGTAATATTTACGGATTTGGCGGCGAATCGAGGTCATAGTAGACGATGTGAGCGGTTATTGCTAACATACCCAGACCATAATTACAAAGTACCTTTATTTCCAAGAATAAATTAACAAATCTGGGAAGGCGCTGATACTCGGTCAAGTGAACGATCTGGAAGACAACTTGAGGCGATCTAAATCACAGAAAGAAATTTCTTTCGATGGAAAAAGATACTCTGCTAATTCCTTGTATTCCCTTTCCCAAAAGGGTTGTGTCGATTTAGCGATGCTGATTGATCTAACAAATACTTGATCGACTTGTAATTTCATCTCAATTTCACACTACTGGGCAATACTGAAGACATGTCAAAGGTGTTCATTGGTTATTTATTTAATGCCAACTCAACATCTTCAGATCACACACCACGAAAACTTACTGCTCCCGCTTCTCTTGTAGAGGTGGGTTATTTTTTGCCAAATTTTTACTGACTGCATTTCCGGCTGGATGATTTTGCTATAGTGAGGGAGTAAAATTCCGCCTGACGTAAATTATGCGGCTATTACTAGTAGAAGACGAACCAGATTTAGGTGCAGCTATCCAGCAGACCCTCACCCAATCGGCCTATGTAGTGGACTGGGTACAGGATGGAGATTTAGCTTGGGAGTATCTCACATCCAATTGGACGAAGTATGAAATGGCGATCTTTGACTGGCTGTTACCTGGTTTATCGGGCATTGAGCTATGTCAACGCTTGCGCAGCCAATCTCAGGCTCTGCCAATTTTGATGCTGACTGCACGAGACAGCATGGAAGACAAGGTGATGGGGCTAGATGCGGGAGCCGATGATTATTTAGTCAAGCCCTTTGGCATGGCAGAGCTATTAGCCAGACTGCGGGCTTTGCAGCGTCGATCGCCCCAGTTACAATCCCAGCAATTACAGGCGGGGGATCTGCTGTTAGACTACAACACTAGAACGGTGATGCAGATTTCTGGCCAGAATCATCTGCCGGTTTCGTTGACTACCAAAGAGCTGCAAATGTTGGAATATCTCATGCGTCACCCCGATCGGATCTTAACCAGTGAGCAGATTCGCGCCCAAATTTGGTCTTTGGATTCCGATAGCTTTAGTAATGTGGTGGCCGCTCAAATGCGTTTATTACGCCGAAAGCTGGCTGATATTGAATGTCAAAGCACAATCGAGACAGTGCGCGGAGTAGGCTATCGATTTGTGGTTGGTTAAGTCATGCAAAGAAATAAACTGTTTAGTAGAACTCGCTGGAGATTAGCATTTTCTTATGCTGCCGCCATGGCAATTATTTTAGGTATTATGGGTGGCATTTGGTATGTCACTACCCAACACATTTTGATGTTTAGCGCCACTAAAGAGTTAGAGTCTTTTGTGGGAGTTATGCACAAAGAAATTGAAACCAATCTCAACAAGCCAGGAGAAGTCTCTAAAGACGTGCTGGTTTTTATGCCCCAGATATGTGTGTCTGATAATAAATGCCCAGAAAAAAAACAGCAGTTTCATCGTTATCTTAAGTCTACTCTAGTTAACGAATATCACATTCAAATGTTCGATAAAAATAGTAAATTAATTGCGGCTACTGATAACCAATTACCTCCTAAACTAAATATTATTCCGGCAAAACAGCAGTTAATTGTAGATGTGTCTGATGGTCGTAATTACTTGCAAAAATCTATGTTGTTGCACGATAACCAACGACGAGACTGGGGATATTTGCAGGTCAGCCGTGACTTACAAGATGTGGCTGATAATCTGAAGGAAGTACGCTGGTTGTTAACTGTGGGTTTACCGATCGCTTGGGTAGTAATTTTAATTGCTAGCTGGTTGTTAGCCGGGTCGGCCATGAAGCCGATCTATCGCTCTTATCAGCATATTCAACAATTTACTGCTGATGCAGCCCATGAGCTACGGACTCCCTTGGCCGCAACTCAGGCCACAGTAGAATCTACGTTATTGCAACCAGGGGCGGAATGGCCGCAGATACAAGAAGTGTTGATTATTATTCAACGCCAAAACCAAAGACTGATCCAGCTAGTTGCCGATTTATTGTTATTGTCACGAATTGATCTGCGGGCTTATGGTGGCAAAAGTACTGGCTTTCGTCAAGAGTGGGAAGCCTGTTGCCTAAATAATATTGTGGCTGATTTAGATGAAGAGCTAGCCGCCATGGCGATCGCGGCGGATATTCAGTTTAATACAGTGATGGGAGTTAATCATGCACTGTGGGTGTGGGGCAATAGTGAACAGCTATATCGGCTGGTGACAAATTTAATTGTGAATGCTATCAAATATACTCCTCCCAAAGGTCAGGTGACAGTTTTTCTGCGTCAGCGAAATCGGATGGCGATTATTCAGGTGCAAGATACCGGGGTGGGCATTGATCCTAAGGCACAGAGAAGAATTTTTGATCGATTTTATCGGGTTTATAATAATCGATCGCGCCATGATGGAGGTTCGGGCTTAGGGCTGGCTATTGTGAAGTCGATCGCGACTCTCCATCGTGGGCGATTAAATGTGCAGAGCAAGGTGGGGCAGGGCAGTCTGTTTACTTTGGAGCTGCCCAAATTGGGGACTAGGGTGAAGGAGCCTAAATATTAGACCGTATCAGCCTCTGCCGAAACCTCTTTAAAGTCTTGCCCCGCATCATCAACCGGCAATGCAATCAACTCGTCCCGCAATCTAGCCATGATGGTTTTATTATCAATATCTTTCAATATCTCCCGCATTACCGTGTTGGCACCCAATCGACCCCAGGTGCTGCCTTTAGCTAAATAAACCTGTGCTGCTTTGCCCACAGCGTAAGCACCATAGCCTGCGATCGCCCCCTGTAAAATTCCTCCAGCAAAGTAGCCGGGTACTGCCGCCCAACTAAAGCTGGCAACATCTAATAAATTATCGCTGCGACCAATTCCAAACACCAGTACTGTCAATATTTCGCCTAACAGCAAGCTAGCCCCGCTAAATAATACTCCAGCGATCGGCTTACTGGTTTGATAGCTAGTAATTGGCAAATTATATAACTTGGCCAGAGAGCGCACCATTACTAAATCAATAAAAATACCCACCACTACATCAAAAAAGACGATCGGGTTGAGGGCGATCGCTAAAGCCTTGTATTGAGCAAATTTCCAGACTAACTGCTGAGACTCTGCGGCCATGGCACTGAGAGTAGTTTCGGCTAAATGGTTTTCGGTGGAGCGTGCCTGTACCAAAGCATTGATCGCCAACAGCGAAGGGCCTTCGGCTGCCAATAGATTTAGGATTTTTACTTTCAGCGGTTCTACCTGAGGGACTGGTTTTTCCCAGGTGTTCTTGCTGGTGCCATCGGGATACTCGGTGCGTACCTGCATGGCCGCTGGATCGGCGGCTACCATTACCACTTCGTCGGCTGAGAGTAAACGGTGCAGCATTTCACTGGTGGCCGTGGCTGCGGTAGATGCTACTGGTTCGGTGGGCTCGTTGCCCAAATTTTGTAATTCGGAATATATTGTCTGGCGTTCTTGTTCTGGATAGAGATCTGACTTATTAAAGACCAGCAGCAAAGGCTTTTGAGCCGTGCGTAGCTCACAGAGCGCCTGGTATTCTAGCTTGGTGATATCGCCAGCAATGATAAATAAAATCAAATCGGCCTTGCTAGCAATTTCTTGCGCCATCTGCCCGCGAATCTCGCCGTTGATTTCATCTAGTCCGGGCGTGTCAATCAGGTCAATTTGGATTTGGGGGTTAGGTTGCCAACGCACCGATCGAGGAAATTTGGTCACGCCATTTAATGGGCCAACATCTAAAACCTGCTCGCCAATTAAGGCATTCAGTACCGCTGACTTGCCGCGACTCACCAAACCAAACACGGCAATGCAGTACAGACTCCGATCAAGCTTGCTCAAAGTTTCATTCAATAGGGCAATATCAGCTTGGGCACCGGCTGGTGCGTTGGTCTGGTAACGTTCTAAGCTATTTTTCAAGCTCGCTCTGGCCAGCTCAAAGCGATTTTCTTCTAATGTTTTGGTGGGTGAATTAGCTGTTTCCCCAATTGGATCACCGTCAAATGCTGGGGGTGCTGGTATCTCTAATTGGGGCTCCAAAAATGGATCTGGAATATCAGCAGAGGTGCCTGATAGCTTAGGTTCTGACGGATTTTGGTTCTCTAGATCGGTCACGGCGACGGTATCCTTGAAGATCACTTTTTCGCCAGTCTAACAGTCTTTCGCCAGATTAAGCCGCCATCTATGGGTGGTGGAGATGGCTAGCGTGGTAAACTTTTATTAAACATCAGTCACTTTGCAGCGAGTAGATATCTCGTAGGTTCAAGAAGGCAGGTTCAGGAAGTTGAAAGATTACTGGTTTCTCAATGCAGTGATTGCCCTGGGTAGCGGTAGCATTTTAGGATTGCTGCTCAATCCTGGTGTGACCCCATTAATCGGCTGCGCATGTGCTCTGACCAGTGTGGGCAGCTTTTGGGTGGTCAAGCGCATTGAAAAATACCGTTTAGATCGATCGGGCAAGTCTTTAAATGCCAAAATTCATCATTTAAGTCTGCGAGCGCAAGCCATTCAAGAAAATGTGCTGGTTGCAGAAGATCAGCGCACTCGTTTACAGATGGAAATTGTCAGCCATCAAAATCAGGTTATGGCTCTCGAAGCCGCGCGGAAAAGGATCGCGGGGGAAACAGCCACCATTGAATCGCAGTTGTTATTGCTGCAAGCTGAGAAAAAACTCTTGGAAGCCAGCTTGGAGCAGCCCTTGGCGACCAAAGCTGTAAATACTCTCAAACAAAATAATCGTACTAAAGATCGCATCGCGGCTCAGCAAGAATCTTTGGCGACCTTGACCACCGAGATTGCAGAGCGCAGCTTAGAACATCAACAATTAACCGCTAAAATTGAGAATTTGGTAGCCGATCGCACCGCCGCTGCCGCCAAATGCAAGGAATTAAAAACCCAAGAAAAACAGCTAGAGCAGTCTTTACAACATTTGCAGGCTCAAGTTACTCAGCAGTCTATTTTGCAAACTCAAGTCACAGAGCTACATAAAGAACGGGAGCAATTACAAGAATCGATCGACTGGCTGCGCACCGATCGAGATCAAATTATTGCCCAGTCTCAATCCCAGTTGCAGGAGCTATTAGAAAAAGAGCAGGCCACGCGACAGTCGGTGAATGAGCTGCAACAAGAAGCCATTAAACATGAGCAGACTCAAGAACGGGTTGAGGCTCTCTATAAGGAATGGCAGGATTTAGAAGATTCAATGAAATTGTTGGCTCAGCAAAAAGCCGCCAAAGAAGCCGAGATGGCGGAGCTGCAACCAATTATTCAGATGTTGGAGCAGTCCCGAGAACATTTTATGTCGGAGGTAGCTGAGTTGACAGCGCAAAAAGAGCAGCTCGATGAATTTACCGTTGAGCTTATTCAGCAGAAAACTGAGCAGGAAGCAGAGATCGCCGAGATTCAGCCTTTGCTGCAAACTTTGGAAGTATCTCGCAGTCAATTTATGACCGAGTTAGCGGAGCTGACGACACAAAAAGAGCAGCTAGAACGTTCTCTTGCTGAACTTGCCACCCGCAGAGAAATTAGGGAAGCTGAAGTAGCTGCAATTAGGCCAACCGTCATTACCTTAGAACAAACTCGGGAGCAGTTGATGGCCGAAGTAGCCGAGCTGCGATCGCAAAAAGTTCGGTTGGACCAGACTAATTTGCAAGCAGAGAACCTGGCCATGGAGTCTTCGCTAGCATCGGAGCCACTGTTTTCTGATTTAACGGCTTGGCAAGACAAGTTTGAAGATGAAAATATTCGCGCGGTGTTTGAGCATTTATATGAGTATGGTTCCTTGACCGAGGCAGAGTTGACCCAAATGCTGGAGGGAAATCCTCGCAAGGCAAGACAGTTTGCATTGAAGTTTGATGAGTATTTGATGTATGTGCCTTTTGCAGCCAGAGTCGAGGTCGGAGCAGCGGGCAAGCGTTATGTGCGTAACTAGCTGTGCCATTGGCCTAGGCAGTAATTTGGGCGATAGTCAAAGGCTGTTAGATTTAGCTATTAAGTCTCTGGATGATCATCTACAGATTGAAGTGATCCAGGTGGCTGGTTACTACTCTACCAAACCAATTGGGCCACCTCAGCCAGATTATTTGAACAGTGCGGTGACGATCGCTACGAGTCTTTCTCCCTGGGAATTATTGATGGTGTTGCAGTCGATCGAAAACAACAGTGGCCGGGAACGGCAGGTGCATTGGGGCGCGAGGACTTTGGATTTGGATTTATTGTTGTACGGCTGTTGGTATATTAATACTTCCAATCTCCAAGTTCCTCATCCTTATATGGCCGATCGGGGGTTTGTACTGGTTCCTTTGGCCGAAATCGCTGGGGATTGGTGGTGTGGGGAGAAATTAGTCCAGGATTTGTGGTCGGTGGTCGATCGGGCTGGAGTCAAGCTTGAATGTAGGGTGGACACTTTTAGATTTGTTTAAGGGATAATAAACCCAGCGGTTCTGTTGGTGATAGTTAGCACCTCAGTCTATTACTAATTCACTCGTTTACCTTTATTACTATGCAGCTCTTTATCGATACGAATATCCTGTTGTCTTTTTATGCTCTGAATCAAGAAGATTTGGGGGAGCTGCGGAAGTTGGCCGATCGAGTAATCAACAAAGAAGTAACGCTGCTGATTACTGACCAAATTATCGACGAGTTCTATCGGAACCGGGAACAGCGCCTTGAAGGCAGCCTAAAGTCTTTTTATGGCCAAACCTTTAATCCTCAGCTTCCGCAGATTTGTGAGAACTATGCCGAAGAAGCAGACAGATGGCGCAGTGCTTTGAAAGAGTATGAACAGGCTCATAGCGTGATGGTGGCACGGGTGGCGATCGACATTAAAGCCAAAAACCTGCAAACCGATCAAATAATCCGCAGCTTTTTTGAAAATGGTCATAAGGTGGCGTTAGACCAAGCCATTATCGATCGGGCGAGGTTACGTATGAGCGTGGGCAATCCACCGGGAAAAAACAATTCTTTGGGTGATGCGATTAACTGGGAGTGTTTGCTAAATATAGTGCCAGATCAGACCGATTTATTTTTGATTAGTGGTGACAAAGATTATAGTTCTCCGTTGGGTGACGATGAGCTGAGTGGTTTTTTGCGAGATGAATGGGCGCGGCGTAAGCAGTCCAAGATTCTTTTCTATCGGCGGTTGTCAGCTTTCTTTAAGGATCAGTTCCCAGATATTGGGATGGCTAATTCCCGCGATCGAGATTATTTAGTGCGGGAGTTATCCAACTGTCAGTCTTTGGCAGATGTGCAAAAGATTGTCGCACGGCTTAGTAGTTATCCCGAGTTCACGGCTGGTCAAGCTAACAGCATTTTGTTGGCAGCGTTGAATAACCAGCGGGTGGCATGGTCGATCGACGATGACAATATTTATAGCTTTTTGCTAGGTATTATGACTCGCTACCAGCAATACTTGGATGTAGAGATGCTCGATCAATTAAAGTCTTTGTTTGAGCAGAGGTTATCCTAGACTATTAGAGAAATTCCTGATAAGACCTAAGCTCCGTTATTCCCGGGCAACAGATATGCTAAAATTTATGACATATTGCGAAATCTTAAAGCACACTTTATTACACTCTATTTTTGGTGAATTATGGGACAGCGGACAAAGCTAGGTGATATTCTCAGACCACTGAACTCCGAATACGGCAAAGTAGTTCCAGGTTGGGGCACCACTCCAGTTATGGGCATCTTCATGGCCTTGTTCTTGGTATTTTTATTGATTATTCTTCAGATCTACAACTCCTCATTGGTGTTGGATGGGTTCTCCGTGAACTGGAACGGTGGACAATAAGTTAAAAAGGTCAAGCTATTAAATCGTCTTTGAGGCTATATTTAAGGCCAAACATTAAAGCAGGAGCTTACCCTCCTGCTTTTTCATACCCCAAAAAACATGAGCAAAGAACTAACACCCCAGAAACACCCCCAAGAACGGCGCGATCGAGAGGCTTTAAACCTCATCTCCCAAAGCGCCGTAGGCGACCCCTTAGCCTTGGCCGAGCTGGCTAGACTGCGAATTCGGTACGAAGGATTTCCGGGGGCGATCGAAATCAAAGAAACTCTCGATCAAATCTTGCACCGCTGGAACCTCACTGAAGCGGAACTGTTTGCCAAAACTCGTGAGATACATCAGAGCGAGCGAATTTATCAAGTTAAGAGCAAATTTAACCCCCAAGAAGACTGGACTTAACCCAAACAGAGCAATAAACTAACTAAATTTGAGGCTCTATGGTAGATCGGTATTGGCAATATGGTATTCTTGTTGCTGGCTATTGCGACCGCAGCGGCTGAGTTTTCGTTGATCCATTCTGTAGTTAGTTGAGTTTTATCATGGCTGAATCGCCCTATTTAGAAGATACCGAACCCACAGAAGTAGTGGAGATCACCGATGACACTGGCCGCAAATTGGGCTGCTATGTGGAAAGATATTTGGACTTGGAAGATAAGACCTACCTGCTGCTGTTGCCGGTAGACAACCCGATCGAGATTTTTGCTTGGAACGATGAAGATGAAAGCGAAGAAGGCGACGCTGAATTGACGGCATTGGAAGACGAAGCGGATATTGCCAAAGTGTTTCCTGATGCCAGCGCGGTGTTGGCTGAGCAAAATCTTACACTGAAGCACACCGGATATATTATGACTGCTGAAGGTGAACTGCCACCTTTGGAACCAGATGATATTTTGACCATTGAGTTGGATAGCGAAGATCCCGAAATGTCTCCAGAAGAGTTTCAGATCTTGGCGCGCTTTTATAATAAAGAGCAAGAATACGCCATTTGCACCCCAGTAGATCCTTTGCTATTCTTTGGCAGACAAGACGATCGGGGAATGGTTGTGTTAATTTCTGGTGAAGAGTCAGAAAAAATCGGCCCATTGTTGGAAGACATGTTGCTCGATGAAGCACAACAATAGCTTCAATGAACCATCTGACCTATATTTTTTAGCTTATGAAGAATTTTTCTAAACTGCCTGGATGGGCAAAAATAGCTGGTGGTGGCGGAGCAGCAGTTCTAGTTGGACTACTGGGTTTTAATGGTTGGTGGAGCGGTGAAATCGCCCCGGTTGCTGCTGCTGATGCTCCAGAAGTACAATTTGAAGTTCCTTCTGGCACCTCAACTAACGCCGTAGGCAAAAAGCTGGTGGAGCAAAAAATCATCAAGTCCGAAACGGCTTGGAAGCTATGGACTTCGGTGTTCTCTCGTCAGAGTGGTGGGCCTAAAATGGGCAGCTATCAGCTATCTGCCGGTAAGCCATTGCCCGATATTGCCGCCAAACTTTGGAGTGGTCGGGTAACTGAAGTGAGTTTCACTATCCCAGAGGGTTCCAATATCAAGAAAATGGATGCTATTTTATCTGGCAAGGGCTTTTTCCCGGCTGGGGCTTTCATTGCCGAAACTAAAAAAATTCCCCGAGACAAGTTTCCTTGGTTGCCTGAAGAAATCAAGGATTTAGAAGGTTTTGTTTTTCCTAATACCTACAGCATCCCGAAAGAAGGTGTTTCTGCCGAAAAAATTGTTAATCAGATGCTGAAGCAGTTCGAGAAAGATGCTTTGCCGGTTTACAAAGCCGAAGGTGCTAAATCGAAGCTTTCTTTGTTGCAGTGGGTCAGCTTAAGTAGTGTGGTCGAAAAAGAAGCGGTGATTCCCAAGGAACGCAACCAAATTGCTGGGGTGTTTGTTAACCGTTTGGCAAAGGGCATTAAGCTAGAATCTGACCCCACGGTGGAATATGCTTTTGGCATTAAGCAGACTCCTACTCGTCCGCTGTACTTTTCAGAAGTGCGCAAGCCCCATCCTTATAACACCTATACAACTCCTGGTATTCCACCTGGCCCGATCGCCAGTCCCGGCCTAGGTAGTCTGAAAGCCGTGCTGAATCCAGATGCTACTGAGATGCTGTTTTTTGTGGCTAAGTATGACGGTACCCACGTTTTTAGTCGCACCAATGCCGAACATGAAAAAGCTACCCGCGAGATTCGGGCTGGCGTTAAAAAGGCCGTAAACCCACCAACATGAAGTTATTACAACCAGATGTGGTGTTAGGTGGAAATGTATTTTGCCTAACGCCTGCTTTAATTGGTCATTATGGTCTGAAAGGCTTAGTGCTAGATATTGATGACACGATTGTTCCGGTAAAAACCACCGAGGTTTCTGAACAGTTGGTGACTTGGTTGGCCGAAATGCGCCAAGAATGTCAAATTTGGCTGGTGACTAACAATCCCCACAAGCAAAGAATTTCGACGATCGCCCAAAGCCTAGATTTGCCCTACATCATGTCGGCGGCCAAGCCCTCGGTGCGCAAGCTCCAGGTGGCTGTAGACGACATGGGTTTGCCCTATAGCCAAGTGGCAATGGTCGGCGATCGGGTTTTTACTGATGTATTGGGGGGTAATCGTTTAGGTTTACTGACTATTTTGGCGCAGCCGATCAGCGCTACGGCTTCCAGTTTCCATCTGCTGCGGCGGATCGAGTTTAAATTGGCTAAACTCAGCGGTGTGTCTTTGGTTGCCACTAATCTCCCCTAGTTCGTTATATTGCTTCACTAAACATTATTAACAGAAATATAATAAATTGTTAAGAAACTGAAAGTGCCGGGGATCGCTATGGGATTATGAACACATATTCAAATGAGACCGGCTTTATAAAGGTCTTAAATATAATAGAATCAAATCTAAAACCCAGAGCGCCAGCCCTTTTCGGACTAGCGCTCTGTTTTGGGGATCAGATGTTTCAAGTCATGTGTCAAGTTGCAGTATTTCTCCTCTAATCCTTCATATTCATTTATATTTCTTAGCTTAGTTTTACTCTAGGTCGATGCTGCATCCGCGTTAATATGGCATCGCCCTGCCTTCTTATCTGTTATGCCGCCCTTAGTTGTAATCAAAGTCGGTACTTCTAGCCTCACTCGCCCCGATGGTCAAATTGCCCTGGGGGCGATCGCTACTCTGGTGGAATCGATCGTGGATTTAAGAAAACAGGGTTATGGCACTATTTTGGTTTCTTCGGGTGCCGTGGGTGTGGGCTGTGCTCGCTTAGGCATGACCACTCGCCCCAGTCAGATTGCCTTAAAGCAAGCAGCGGCAGCGGTGGGTCAGGGGCGCATTATGGGCATCTATGATGATTTTTTTGGTCAGTATGGTTTGGTGGTAGCACAGGTGCTGTTGACCCGGGGCGATTTAGATAACCGTCAGAGTTATAAAAATATTTTCAATACTCTGCAAGAGCTGGTGAATTTAGGAGCCGTGCCGATTATTAACGAGAATGATACGGTGGCGGTGGATGAGCTGAAATTTGGTGACAACGACACGCTGTCAGCCAGAGTGGCTAGTTTGGTGGAAGCTAAGTGGTTGTTTTTGCTGACCGATGTAGACCGGCTATATTCTGCCGATCCACGTTTTTTTCCTGAGGCCCAGCCGATCAAAGTGGTCAAGTCTCTACTAGATCTGGAAGTAGATATGGGCAATGCCGGTTCTCAATGGGGTACTGGAGGCATGGTGACTAAAATTGCAGCGGCTAAGATTGCTACCAGTGCAGGTGTGACCACGGTGATTACCAACGGCAATCGGCCTCAAAACATGACCAAGATTTTGGTGGGTGAGTCGATCGGCACTATCTTTTTACCCCAGCCTAAGATTGAAAATGCTCGTAAGCGCTGGCTTGCCCATGGCACGGTGCCTACTGGCCAAATTTGGTTAGATGATGGAGCGGTGAGGGCGATTGTTCATCAGGGTAAGTCTTTGTTGCCTGCGGGTATTACTCAGGTAACAGGGGATTTTAGCGAGTCGGAGGTGGTACAGCTTTGTAACAGTGCTGGTTTGGAGCTGGCGATCGGGCTAGTGAATTACAGTAGCTCTGAGTTGCAGCAAATTGGTGGTCAACAGTCCAATCAAATCGAACAGATTCTGGGCTATATCAGTGAAGAAACTGTGGTTCACCGCGATAATTTGGTGTTAACAGGGAGATAGCCAAAGCTTGGGGAATGCTTTCGCTATTTACGGGAAGTTTGCCTTCCTGTAACCTCCCTAACCAATGTGAAAAAATATGTGATATGGTATGTGCAGCAAATCCCAAGTTACAATTCAGTTAATCTGGGGAGTAATAGGTACACAGAAGCTCACAGAATTAAAAACCGGCAAAATACCGTAATGACCTTCGTTCAAACGCCCAACCAGAATTTTATAGTACTACTGTCACTTAGTTAGGTGATAGAAGAATCCTTCGATCGCTCATTCTCTATCACCTAAAACTCACTCCACCATCATCAGATGCAGGCGATCCTTAATGTAAATAAGGGTCGCCTTTTAGATTTTTAGATCTGCAACGCCCTACCTTAACTCATCCCCAAAACCATGAATTCATCTTCAGCCAGCGACAAAATCTTAATCTTCGACACCACCTTACGCGACGGTGAACAATCTCCTGGAGCCAAGCTAAACGTTGAAGAAAAATTGCGGATCGCCAAACAATTAGCCAAATTAAAAGTAGACATCATCGAAGCAGGCTTCCCCTTTTCTAGCAAAGGCGACTTTGAAGCCGTCCAACAAATCGCCGCTCAAGTTGGCACCATCGACGGCCCCAAAATCTGTGGCCTTGCCCGCGCCAGCGCCAAAGATATCAAAGCCGCCGCTGATGCCCTTGCACCCGCTGCTCACAAACGCATCCACACCTTCTTAGCTACCTCCGATATTCATATGGAGTTCAAGCTGAAAAAGACCCGCGCCGAAGTCTTAGACATCACCAGCGAAATGGTCGCCTATGCCCACTCCCTAGTCGATGACATTGAATTTTCCCCCGAAGATGCCTGTCGATCGGAGCCAGCATTTCTGTACCAGGTCTTAGAAAGAGCGATCGCTGCCGGAGCCACCACCGTCAACATCCCTGACACCGTTGGCTACACCACCCCGGCTGAATACGGCGCACTGATCAAAGGCATCAAAGAAAACGTGCCAAACATTGATCGAGCAATCATCTCTGTCCATGGTCACAACGATCTGGGTTTAGCCGTCGCCAACTTTCTAGAAGCAGTCAAAAACGGCGCACGCCAGTTGGAATGCACCATCAACGGCATCGGCGAACGCGCTGGCAACGCCGCTTTAGAAGAATTAGTCATGGCGCTTCACGTCCGTCGTCAATACTTCAACCCCTTCTTGGGCAAGCCAGAAGACTCTACCGAACCATTAACCAATATAGATACCCGCCAAATTCGCAAGACCTCTCAACTAGTCTCCGAATGCACCGGCATGATCGTCCAACCCAACAAAGCGATCGTCGGAGCCAACGCCTTTGCTCACGAATCTGGTATTCACCAAGACGGCATGTTGAAAAACCGCCTTACCTACGAAATCATGGATGCTCAGCTAGTTGGCTTAGCAGAAAACTCGATTGTACTAGGCAAACTCTCTGGCCGCAACGCCTTCCGCACTCGTTTAATAGAACTAGGCTTCGACCTATCTGATAACGACTTGAATAAAGCTTTCCTGCGCTTTAAAGATGTCGCCGATCAAAAGAAAAGCATTACCGATCGAGATTTAGAAGCGATCGTTGATGACGTAACCAACTTAGTCCCCGAAACCTTCAAACTCAAATTTGTCCAATACGTCTCCGGCACCCAGGCTCCCATCGGCGAATTTGGACTAACCCCTAGCGCCACTGTGGTGTTAGAGAAAGAAGGCCAATCCGAAATGATCAAAGAAACCGCCGATGGCGACGGCCCAATCGATGCTATCTACAACGCCATCCAACGCGCCGTCCAAATCGAACCCCCCATCCTTAAGGAGTTCTCTATTACGGCGATCGGCGAAGGCAACGACGACCAAGGCATCGCCCACGTCATGCTGGAATATGCTGGACGCAAGTATCGGGGACGCGGCCTCGACACCGACATTGTTATTGCCGGTACCCGCGCTTACCTCAATGCAATTAACCGCATCCACATGACCCTCAACAAAGCCGAAGAAGAACCCAAACTAATTGGAATGTTGTGATGGTCGATTATTGCACTTCAGATTTAAATTGGCGCTTGTAATAGATGACCTGGCATTCATAGTCTATTCTTAATCATAGTAAAGTTCAAAGTACCAAGTCTATGGTTATGGCCTGTGGTGCCTACTGCCAAGACTCTCGCCATATCTGGCATTGCCTAAATACCTATGCGGACACATCCTTAAACCTCCATGTCAGAAAATCTCGTTGGATTGTTGCCCCCCTTGCTGCCGGATGCTAACAGAGGCTGGGATGGCGTGGACGTGTTACCCCGATCGCTACCTGCTCTGTTTGAGAGTAACCCAGAACCCCGATCAGAGCTTGACAATCTGGCACCACCAACAGTGGACGTGTCAGCGACGGTAGACAGTGCCCTGCAATTTTCTACAGAACCCAAAAGCAGCAAGGCTGCCTTAGTCGATCCGCTGCTAGGGACTGCTGATAGCCAAGCCAGCATCGCCGCTGCCCAAGTTGCTAAAGTAGATGTCTCTGGCGATCGCACCAATCCCCTCTTGTTTTCTCCCTACAATTGGATTCCTACTAGTAATGGTGCTCAAACTAGCAATGCTGGAGCCTACCTCAAGTTTCGCTTCAATGGCACCCAAGCAACCTTGGGAATTGACAATAGTGGTCTTACATCTTTTCCACTGTTAGATGTCTATGTAGATGGTGTACGTACTCAGGCGCAACTGTGGCTGAAAAATGTCACCAATGGTCAGGCCACTATTTTTAGTGGCAGCAGTGGAGATCATGATGTGGTGGTTTACTTCCGGCGGCGTGAAGTGTTTACCACCACCGATCGCCCTGTTGCTGAGCGCAAGGCTAAGGACTGGAGTAATGATGCCGAGCATTGGCGACTTACTGGTGTAACGGTGAATGGTGGCAGCGGTTTTTTGGACAATCCTTTCCGTCACTCTAAAACGGCTCTCTTTTTTGGAGATAGTATTACCGAGGGTGGGCCACAGTATTATGAGCCAAACACGCCCGATCGCCCTACCAACTACCCTTTTACTAACGTCCCGAATAATGCGGCCTTCAAAACCTATGCTGCACGTCTGGGGGATTTGCTCAATGTGGACTATGGCCAAGTGGGCTGGAGCGGTTCTGGCTGGCTACGACCCACTACACCAACAGGCAATCCGCCCTTTTTGGACAGTTGGCTACGCTACAACGGTAAAGACAGCACCACCCGCGCCTTCGACCCATCACCTGATTACGTCTTTGTAAACTTGGGCACCAATGATAAGGCATATAATATTACTGACACAGCATATACTTGGCTCAAAGAAGCCCGCCAACGTCTGCCTAAGGCAGAGATTTTCTTGATTTATCCTTTCAATCAAATTAAAACCAGTGAATTGAGTAAGGCCATTACCCGCTATCAGAATGAGTTTCCGCAAGATAAACAAATTCATGGAATAGATCTTGGCGCTGAAGGAGCTAAGGGATTGCAGTCTAAATATATTCCTGATATTTCCCTCGATCGACTCCATCCCACTGGTCGCCGACACAAAGCTTTAGCGGGGCTGTTGTGGGATCAACTCAAGTCACCACTGGCGATCACCAACACAATTATCGACGACCATCAAACTGCCTCGGGCACTGATGTGAACACTGTGAAGTACAGTGGGGCTTGGCAAGCGGTGACTGCTCCTAACTCTCTCAATGGGGACAATCATCGATCGAGTAGTACCAACGACACTTATGAAGTGACCTTCTATGGCGATCGATTGCAACTTTATGGTACTAAGGCTGCGGCCAACGGCATTGCGGCCATCTCCGTTGACGGTGGATCGGAATCTCGCACTGATTTCTATAGTGCTACAACTAGAGAAAACAGCCTGCTCTACCGCAGTGGTGAGCTAGGTCATGGCTACCATACTGTAAGGGTGCGGGTCACAGGGCAAAGCAACACCAGTGCTACGGGTAATGCCATTGCTCTCGATAAACTAGTGGTAAGTTAATATGCTTTCAAGGATGGATAAATCGAAACCCTATCATAATTTTTAGGTTTGAACGCGATCTGAAGAGAATGTCAAATCCATTACTCACGTCTTAATTTAAATTCTTGAGAAAAAGGAGCGGAATGTGGGCTGCATCACTGAGCCCATCTGCCTTGGAAAGCCATAGAAGGCATGTAATGGTTTTTTCTGTAGATATGCTGAATCAACAAGGCTGACCAATTGACCCAGAATGTTTTAAAATAGCAAAACTTGCTGGTTCATGGATACTATGGCAATTATCTCTTCCAAAAAACCTCCTGCCGATAACGACGAGTCGCCGCAGCCTGCTAAAGCAGCTTCTCGGAAGAAGTCGTCGGCGATCGAGCCTCCAGACATCTCCGCTGATGGCAAGAAACCACGGAAATCGGCCAGAGCAGATCAGCCCTCGGCTGAGCCAAATTTGTTGCAGGCCGCAGCCACAACGATCGAAGAAAAAACCGAAGAAAAAGATGAAGGACTACGCCCTCATAAACTAAGTGAATACATTGGTCAGAAAGATCTCAAAGGAGTGTTAGAGATTGCCATGCAGGCAGCTACGGCACGTCAAGAATCTTTGGATCACCTGCTACTCTATGGGCCACCGGGGTTGGGGAAGACGACTATTTCTTTGATTTTGGCCACCGAGATGGGGGTGAATTGTAAAATCACTTCTGCGCCTGCCTTAGAGCGCCCCCGCGATATCGTAGGGATTTTAATGAGCTTGGCACCAGGGGACATTTTGTTTATTGACGAAATTCATCGGCTGTCGCGGATGACAGAAGAGTTGCTGTATCCTGCAATGGAAGATTTTCGGTTAGATATTACGATCGGCAAGGGAGCCACCGCCAAAACTCGCAGTATTCCGCTGCCCAAGTTTACTTTGGTCGGTGCGACTACCAAGGTTGGATCATTGACGGGGCCATTGCGCGATCGATTTGGTCTAATTCAACGCCTGCGTTTCTACGAAGTATCGGAACTTACCGAGATTGTGCATCGCACTGCCCTGCTACTAAAAGTGCCAATTTCAGCAGCAGGAGCCGCCGAGATTGCGCGGCGCGCTCGGGGAACACCGCGTATTGCCAATCGGTTGCTCAAACGAGTGCGCGATTTTATGCAGGTGCGCAAACACAACCAAATTACCGAAGAAGTTGCCACTGAGGCTTTGGCTATTTATCACGTTGATCCGCGCGGGTTGGACTGGATCGATCGATTATTGTTACAGACGGCGATCGATCAATTTAATGGTGGCCCGGTGGGTTTAGAAGCGCTGGCTGCTGCAACTGGCGAAGATCGACAGACGATCGAAGAAGTCTATGAGCCATACTTGCTGCAAATTGGTTATCTGCAACGCACTCCTCGGGGCAGGGTCGTGACCGATGCTGCTCGTCGCCATTTGGCAGATTGGGCACCAGGCGCTCCATGATCTTTAGGAGATACTCAGGAGCTGATGACCAGTAAACTGCTTATCAATTTGCCCTTTACCCAAAATCAGTAGATGATTTGATTTTTGTTCGCAGTCGATCGATCATCTCTGTATCTAATTCTGGTTTACCACTGGCTATCTCTCGGTTGGTTAACATTGCTTCAATATCTGCTGGGGAGGCTTTGCCCAATTTGGCTTTCAATGATTCAAAGGACAGTCGTTGTTGATCTATTTCTGAATTGAATGAAGCCAATGTGCCGTGTGGGGGAGAATTGACTGTCTGGCGAGTCAGGGCGTAAACGATGTATTGATTCAGGGATACGCCTTCTTGTTCGGCTACTTGAGTCAGTTGCTGGTGTAGGGTTTCTGGTAGTCTCAGTGTTAATCTGCTCATGGTGATTCATCGGTGGCTAATTTAATAACTAATTCTGCTGGAGTTAGGACAAGTAAACCCAGCGAGGCTTGAGCGATTTGTAGGTCTTTCAAATTCGACGTGACGATCACGACAGAATAGCTGTCACACTCACCTAGGGAATTAGCCCACAGATTTTATGCTCGAATCACCGTAATTTGTCGTCCCATCGGGCTAGCCTGCATCACCATTGTTAAGCGCTCTTCCAACTCTGGGATATTATCCCGTCGATCGAATATAACCAACCACCCTTCATTCCGTCTCAATCGCGCTAAATATTCATCTAATTGCACCAATCCCTTAGTTAATGGATCGACTTTGCGCGTCCGCCACACCTTTAATTCGATCCCTAATACTACCTCCCCGTATGTTAAACACAAGTCCATTCGATCACGCCCGATCGCGTACTCTCGTTCTAAAGTCCCCCCGCCATTAATCACCCGATGGAGGAATGCCATCAAGACCAAATGAGGAGCAATTTCTGGATAAGAAGCACTTTTGAGTAGTGGTTCCCCATGTTGTAACCAAAAGGCCAAAAAAGCATCAAGTAAAGCTTTCGTGTCTAGTTTTCCCTCACTGGTTAACCAGCTCGGTGCAATTTGAGGCAAGGAAGCCATCGGCGTTACCGTCAGTACGCGAGGGAGAACTTCTCGATAGATGGGATTGGCGACCGTTAATCCACCCCAACTATCCATTTTACAAAGTCCCAAATCGATTAAAAATTGGATATCATCATTAGGCACATTACCTAGTTCTAATCCAGCTAAAATCGGTTCAATAATTGCCTTAACTCGACTTTCTCTCAAGCGTTCGGCTAAACTATCTAGGTGAGTATCTTGCCGTTTTATCAAGATTTCTTTGGCAGTTAAAATATCTGATGCAGTAATTGATACCGATTCATCAGTGACTAATTCTTCGACGATTTCTTTGGCGAGAGCGTTCACTAACCAGGGCTGCCCTTGAGTTTGTTCAAAGGCTACAGCGACAGCTTCAGGAGTGAAGACTTGTCCCGTATCGGCGGTATGTTGGGCATATAGTTCGCCCACTTCCTCAGCATTAAAGTTTCGCATAGTTAGGGAGCGGACTTTAATGTTAAAAGGGCTAGATGTGCTGAGCCTGTCACCCCCGCCTGCGGCTACTTTATAATCCCGGATATCTCGTAAACCGATCAATCCTACTGATTGGGGGAAACCTTGAGGACGGTTAGGATAAGCATCGCGTAATTGCCGCAGAATTGAAATTAGAGCTTGGTCTTGCAGGGCATCAATTTCATCAATTAAAATCACTAATGGGCGTGAGGATGCCTGTGCCCAAGCCTGTAAGGCCGCTCGGATTTTTTGTCCAGATTCCATCTTTGGCCAGTCAGGGGGGTGGAGTTCGACAGGGAGACGAAAGGCAATATTGTCTCGCCAAGCACCCAAAATAGCATCTTCGGCACCAGCGATATCCTGACTAAAAGGTGCGCCAACTTCAACAGAGAGCATCACGGCGGTGTATTTGCCGCTCTCTGTGAGTTGCTGGGCGAGAGAGAGCATGGCAGTGGTTTTGCCAATTTGACGAGGGGCGTGGATAACAAAATAATTTTGTTGCGCAATTAACCGCTCCAGATCAGGAAGCCGACGAATGGAGGGGAGTAGATAGTGAATATCGGCGCGGCAAGGGCCAGCAGTATTGAACCAGCGGGGCATAATGATTCAGGCAAGGAAGAGGTGCCTTTAGTTTACTTGATGCTGGTGAGAGTGGTCGATCGAGCCGAATTGATTTGTCTACTAACGCAAAAGGTGGTGTTCAGAGGAACTGAATATCTAAGCGGAACTATTTGGCTGACAGCTCAGACTTATTCAGCATCAAGTTCTGAGATTTTCTGATGAGTACATTCATGCGATCGAGTTTTGGCTGTTTCGTTGCTGCCATTTGTGGGGTACAAATCATATCGATACCAGGTATCTCTGTTGCACAGCAAATTAGTCAGCCAAGTAGTCAACTGCAACAGTCGGCCAAAGCTAGATCAGTGCTGGTTAACATTTCAGAGAATTCTGAGCCTCAGTACATTACAGGGGTGATTATCCAAAAGAACGGGGACTTATATTCAGCTTTGGTCAACAGCTCGATCAAGGATACTATTAAGCCCAATATTATTACAGTCGATGGTCAAAGCCATCAGCCATTGACCGTGATTAAAAATCCTGCTCTGGCCGACTTTTCGATCGTGCAGTTTCGCAGCAGCCAAAAATATCCGGTCGTGACCATCGGTAGTTCCGAACCCATCCATCGAGGAGAAAATATTTACATCGGCGGGTTTACTGATCGTCAAAATAAAGTTGGTGAATTCAAGCTACATCCCAATCGCATAGTTGCCAACAGAAAAGGCGTTCTTTTATATGATGGAGAAACCGGTGGAAATCTGCTGTTCAATCAAACAGGCGAATTAATTGGTCTACACAGCAGCAGCAAATGGGATACAACCTTAGAAGATGTCTGGCCAACCTATGGTGGTTATCCAGAACCAACCCTAACCTCACTTCCTATTTTATATAGTTTTGGGCAGGCTGCTCCTGACTGTGGGGGAACTAGAAGGCATCGAACCAAGAGACAAAGATACCACCAAGGCATCCCGATCGAGCAGCTCAACCAGCTAACCACTACCCTGTCTGTCAAGCTACCGCCAAAACAAAATCAACTTTTGGAACCCCAAAAGGTCGCCCTAGAAGACAGCATTATTGAAATATTAAATCGGGATAAATCTGGTTTTGATGAGTTGAGTGTTCTGCCACTATCCAAACTCATTGATCTAGATCGGCAAGATGAGAGTCTATACACTTTTATCGCTCTGCATGACCCCTCTGAAGCAACAGATGCAGCACTGGCAAACTACAACAAAGCGATCGAGCTGAATCAGAATGATAGTCTGGCAATATTCATGCGTCTACAAAACCCCAACTATCAGGGTCAATCATTTGATTACGAGCAATTAGTCAAGCTTAACTCCCAGGATGCTAATGTTTATTATCTGCGGGGCAAGTTTAAAGAACAAAACAAAGACTATGCTGGAGCTTTAGCTGATTACAACCAAATGGTCAAACTCTCTCCAGAGGCTGCAAAAGTATATCTTACCAGAGGGCTATTTAAAGAAAATAAGCTGCATGATTTAAACGGTGCATATACTGATTATCTGCAAACAGCAAAGATTCATAATACGGTAGAAACATATTATTTTCTATCTCAATTTGAAGAACATACCATTAAAAATATTCCAGAAGCACTGCACACTCACAACATCATTATTGGTTTTGATGAAAAGAATGTTGATCCATACTACAAACGTGCTGAATTACAACGGGTAAAACTCAAAGATTTTGCGGGAGCATTGGCCGATTACGGAAAAATAATTGAGCTTAGCCCCACAGGCTCTTTTGGCTATATTTTGCGTGCTAACTTAGAAACAGAAAATCCACAGTATTTGTCGCAGGCAGCCAAAGACTATGATCGAGCAATTGCAATTAACCCAATTTCTGAATATTATCTGGCACGAGCCGAGTTTAAAGCAAACAAGCTCAAAGATATGGCTGGTGCGATGGGTGATTATCGTCTGGCCATCGCAGGCGATAATCTTAACTACCAAAAAATAGCAGAATTTAAAGCAAATGTATTAAATGATCTTCCTGGAGCGTTAGCCGATTATAACAAACAGGTAGAAGCCAATCCACATGATCCTGAGCTACAGTATCAACGAAGCATTTTTAAAGCCACTAAGCTGCAAGATCGGTTGGGAGCGATCGCTGATTTGCAACAGGCAAGTTCTAATTGTAATCAAGACTATTATGGATTTTTATGTAAGACGATCGCTGAACAGTTGCAAAAATATCAAAAGTGATTAATGCTAAAATAAAGTCGAAAGCTTTTAGAGTATTGATTGTGACTTTAAACTGTTCTACCCAAGGACTTTTTTAATAGCTGTAGACAGCACCAATTTAATGTGGCCTAGTGCCCGATGATGATTGTGCTTACGAGGAAATGTTACTGAAAATACGCTGCCAAAGCCGACAGTACTTTTCACCCTAACATTAGCGCCATAAGTGCTGGCGATCGACTTCACGATAGTTAACCCCAAGCCAGTCCCACCCGTTTTCCGATCGCGGGACATCGAGACGCGGTAAAAACGGTCAAAAATTTTAGCTAGTTCTTGAGCTGGAATGCCTATGCCAGTATCCCTGACATGCAACGTGTAATATCGCGCAGTTGCAGAAATACTGATGGTGATCTCGCCGCCCGAGGGAGTATACTTAACGGCATTTTCTACCAAATTACTAACCAGTCGCGTGAGACGATCTCCGTGCCCTCGGATGTGGACTGGACGGAGGTGAGCTGGAATGGTTACTGTAATCTGGTGGCTATGGTGCAGACTGCTTAAGTCTTCTGCTACGTCCTCCACAATTTCATCCAGATAGCAATAGCTGCTGTCTACTGTAGGGCGATCGAGTTGAGCGACCAGCAGTAAATCATTCACGATGCCTGCCAAGCGAGAGTTTTGTCGGTGCAATTCTTCCAAATAAACTACAAAACTAGAGTCAGTAGACTGATTTATTTTTCTTTCGATGTTCAATTGATTGATCGCCAAGGGAGTGCGGAGTTCGTGAGCCACGCTCGCTGAAAAAAGCTGCTGATGCTCATAGGCTTTGTAGAGCGGCAGCATAGCTCTACCTGCGAAGTACCAGCTTAACCCACCCATGACCACTAAGGCCACTGGCAAGGAGAGCAGCAAGCTCACTTGCAGCGCTTGTAAAGAACTGACCAGCTCATTGGTATTATGGCCAATATACAGCCGCCCCCAAATGGGCTGGGGATAGCGATCGCTATGACCATGAATCACCATCATGTACTGCCGATAACGGTGGTGGCTTGCCTCTTGCCATGTTGTCCAGGTGAGGGTCTGGTGCAGATTGTTGCGAACTGTAGTGGGCACCTTGCCCGCAGTGGCTCGCACCTTACCAGTGTTATCTGTGAGCACTAGATAATATCGATCGACGGCGGCAAAGGCATTGGTGATATGTCGTTGAGTTGTGGTGCCATCGGTGCCTTGACAGCGGGGTGTAATACAAAAGTCAGGAAATATTTGTTGAATCGAGTCATCAATTTTATCTGGCAATACCAACTTTGGTTCTAGGCTGTTATGAATAGTGTTAGCTACAAAAGCAATTTCTCGATCGACCGTTTGATAGTGATGTTGCTCTGTGAGATAGTAAGTTTCTATGCCAATTAGAGAATACAGAATGCCCATCATCCCTGCATAGAATGCTGCCAATTTGAGCTGAGAGCGGTGGAGGAGGGCATTACCTTTCATGGTTATTTAGACGGTATCCGGTCTGGGGGATAGTTTCGATGATGTCTGCATACTGCGTTCCGGCCAACTTTTTACGGATTTGGCGTACATGGGAAGCCACCACGTTGCTAAATTTATCAGCATTCAAATCCCAAATATAGCTGCGAATGCGCTCGGTAGTTACTATCTTGTTGGCATGTCGCCATAGAAACTCTAAAATTTGGAATTCTTTGTTGGTGAGAGCGATCGTCTTTTGCTGTCCTAGCACATCAGCATAGACTAAGCTGCGGCGATCGGGGTCAAGAACTAGTCCCCGAGAGGTCAACAGGGGATCGGCTCCTTGCAGGCGGCGCTGAAATACCCGCAGACGAGCTAGCAGTTCAAACTGGCTAAAAGGCTTGACCAAATAGTCATCAGCACCAGCATCAAGTCCAGCTACCTTGTCACTGATTTCTCCCTTGGCCGTCAGCATTAAAATGGGTATGGTTTTGCCCTGCTCTCGCGCTAACCGACAAAGCTCAATACCCGAAATTCCCGGAACCATCCAGTCAATTATGGCGATATCATACTCGACATGATAAATTTGCCAATAGTCCCAAGCTTCCCGACCGTCTTGAAAAGTGTCCACAACATAATTTTCTTGCTGAAGAATGTCAACAATTGCCTTGGCAAGTTCAGTCTCATCTTCTAGCAGTAAAACTTTCATGCTGAGTGATGTTCCATGGCGCTATCGTTTGAAGCTAAATCGACCATCAACCACAATACCATTGATGTTAGCTGTTGCCTTGACTTGATACTGCCCCTGCTCTGTACCAGGAAGAACCCCGGCAAAATGCTGTCCGGCCACATCATACTTCAGATTCACCGTCTCAGTCTTGCCGCTAGGAGTCTGTACTTGAAGTACTGCTTTAGCAGTGGGGACGCTAGCGTGCGTATCGCTTTTTTGCACCAGCAAATCCATGTGGGTTTGATTGGCTTCTGGGTCAGAAATAAATTCTAAGTGAATTCCTTGGGACTCTACCACCATACCACTTTTAGCCCCATGATCAATACTTGCTTGTGATGTGCTGGTCATCGTTGTCGTGGTGCTGGGCGATGTCTCTATTGAGGGCTTAGGGTTGCTACAAGCCACGAGTGAGGCTAAAACAGTGGTGGCGAAGAGCAAAGCAGCAGGTCGAAGAAAACGCATGGCTAATTATTAGTGAAGGTTATTTGCTTAGATACCACTGACTGCGCCAGCGCTTCATTTGGTCAATTTCTTTTTGCTGAGAAGCAATAATGCTGTTAGCGAGCTGTTTCATTTCGGGACGCTGGGACTTTTTATTTAGATCTTGCGCCATAGTGACTGCGCCTTGATGATGGGGGATCATGGCATCTAAGAATCGTTTGTCGAAGCCACTATTTGCAGCACCCAAATCCATATCCATCTGCATCATTTTTTTGTACTCAGCGGTCATCGGCATTTCATGATTGGCTTCGCTATGCCACATCATGGCGGTGTCCGCAGCTTTGGGATACCATTGCTTGCGCCATTTTTGCATTTGGGCTACTTCAGTACTCTGGGCGGCAATAATGCTTCTGGCAAACTGAATTAGCTCAGGCCGCTTAGACTTAGCTAAGACTTCTTTGGCCATAACGACGGCTCCTTGGTGGTGTGGCACCATAGCATCGATAAACCGCAGGTCATAGTTAGCATTAGCTGGCCCAAGATCCATGTTGTGGCTGTTGCCATGATCAGAACTTGCTCTGCCATGATGACCAGAGTTTTGAGCGACGGCTGCTGCGGGCAGGGGGGTGGAAGCCTTTGAGCTACAGGCGCTCAGGCTAGACAAAACTAAAAGCGCAGAGATGCTGAATACAAAAGGACGCATGGGAGAAGGGTGCTGAACATTATTTAAGACGTTAACGCAAATGGGATGAGTTTTAGATGATCTTTTTATGAAGCTGCAAACTCACCTGAACTTCATTGGCGCTCAGTTATTTTATATGGTGTACTCCATATTGATGGCTCTATTTATGCTAAAAAGTACTTTGGCCATTTTTCTGTTGAATAGCCTAGTGATGAATACTGCAATAGCAGCCTCATTACCCAGAAATCCGACCTCAGAAAGTGTCGTTAGTGTCAGTAATGGTTCAGTTATTACTCCCTTTGAGCTGAGTCATCGAGCTTACCAAGGACGTTACTCTTCACAAGGCGTTAATGGCTTTGCTTCTCTTAAGCAGCAAACGCGCTGGGGAAGAATCACAGCAGATACTATAGTAGAGGCTGCTATTACCATGGGTGATCTGCCACTACGAATCAGAAGTGATCGACAATATCTCAGTGATGTAGAGTGGCGGCTTTGGAGCTTTACTAGGCATTAAGTAGCCTTATAAAAACAACTTGTGCAACTTCTACAGACTGGTTTCTGGTGGGTATTGTGGAAGAGGTGCGACTTCAATTTGACATTTCTCATTTCTATACGCTTTACATTAAGCCTCCTCATTTACCCAGTTTAATACATTTGAAAATCTTACGTATTGAGCGGGGTAAATGGAAGTCTTTTTCTAGCATTCTTTCAGGTTTTGAGTCATTCTAACTCATTGGGAAGTAAATACTTGCCGAATTTAATATAGATGGCTGGTAAAACAACCAAGGTGATCGCGGTGGATGTAAACAGTCCGCCAAAGACCACGATCGACAGAGGCTGCAATAGTTCTTGCCCCGACCCTCCTTGCAGAATGGTGGGCACTAAGCCGAGAGCAGAAGTCAGCGCCGTCATCAAAATTGCATTCAGCCGCTCCATAGAGCCTTTGACCACCACATCAATCAAAGGCAAACCTGCGGCATGTTTACTATTATAGTTATTCACGAGCAGCAAGCCATTGCGAGTAGCTAAGCCAAACAGTGATACAAACCCCACGAGCGAAGCGATCGACAAGATGCCACCGGTCAGGGCTACAGCCAGAACACCCCCAATTAAGCCGATGGGTAGATTGATCATAATAGCAATAGTCGAAGGAACAGACTTTACTGACAAATACATTAATAGGGTGACACCAATGAAGGCCAAAGCGCCAAAGACTAGAATGTTGTTGGTCGATCGCTCCTCGGCTTCATACTGACCAGCGTAGTTTATGTAATACCCTTGTGGCAGAGCTACATTGCTCTTGATCTTGGCTTCTAGCTCCGTCACAACCGATCGCAAATCTCGATCTTTAGTATTCGCTGCCACCACTACCATGCGCGAAATATCTTCGTGGTTAATCGTATTTGGCCCTTGACCCATCTCAATATCGGCTATGCTGCTGAGGGGGATATTGACTCCGCTGGGGGTACTAACTAACAGGTTGCGAATGCCCTGCATATCGCTGCGCGCCGCTGGTTTTAGCCATACTACTAAATCAAAAGATTGCTGTTTTTCTAGCACCTGAGAGACCACTTGGCCACTGAGAGCTGTCTCGATCACCTTAGCCATGTCGGCTACCGAGAGACCATAGCGGCTGGCTGCCGATCGATTGAACTTGATTTGGATCTGGGGAATAGGAATTTGTTGCTCCAGCACCAAATCTACAATGCCCGGTACGGTCTTCATTTCTGCCTCCACCTGCTCTCCCAGACGACGCAGTTCAGCTAGATCTGACCCCGCAATTTTAACGGCGATCGCACTGCGCACACCGGACAACACCTCATCCATCCGATGGGATAAAAAGCCGCCAACATTAGGTGCTGCACCGGGCACCTTGGCAAATTCTTCCCGCAGTTTAGCAATGGTGGCTGGTCGGTTACGCATACCAGCCGCACTGAGTTCAATATCCACATGAGCCAAATTCACACTGGCCGCGTCGGCATCGCCAGCGGCTCGTCCCGATCGGGTTTGAATAAATTTAAAGCGAGGATCTTTCTTCAGAACCTTTTCTAGTAATGATCCAGCCTGGGCGGTAGCCGATAGAGACACACCTGGATAGAGAGTGAGGGTGTTGACCATGGTTTGCTCTTGAAATTCTGGCAAGAAAATGCGTCCGAAACTAGGAATCATTAAAATAGCTACTAGCAGCAAGACTATGGATGTAGCCATTACTGACCCTGCACCCTGAAAAGCCATCTTGAGACATTGCCCATATAGCTGCTGACAGGCACGAGCCAGCCAAGGTTCACGCCGACTAATTTTAGCGGCTGGTAATAACAGGGCGCAGAGAGCAGGCGAAACCAACAAAGACTCAACGCTAGACACTACCACTACTACCAGATAAGCAACACCCATGGCCGAGAAAATGCGTCCATCTACACCGGGCAGCGTAAAAATAGGCGAAAAGACCACTATGCCAATAATAGTGGCTCCAATTAAAGATTCTCGCACCTCTTCGGCTCCTTGAAAAATCACTTCCAATACGGGTAATGGCTGCTCCCGATAGTGGTTTTCCCGCAGGCGGCGATAGGTATTTTCGCCATAGACAATAGCATCATCAATGGCTGTCCCAATAGCTACGGTCAGCCCACCTAAAGTCATGGTATTTAGCCCCACACCGAGCACCGAGAGTATGAGCAAGCTAAACACTAATGTCAGCACAAAATCTAGCAAGCAGACTGTCAATGTCCGCCAATTCATCAGAAAAGGAATCAATACTAAGCTGGCAATCAAGCTGCCTTGGGCGAGGGAAGATACCACATTCTGCACTGAAGAATCGATATAACTACGCTGCCGAAAAGTGGTTGTTACCTGCATGGTGTTAGGCAGGGTTTTCTGGATATCGGCCATGGCCTTCTCCACAGCCCTGGAAACCTTGGGGGTATCTACCGCAGGCTGCTTATTCACCATCACAATGACCGCAGGTTGCCCATTAAAGCTGCCATCTCCCCGTTTAATGGCTCCACCGAGTTGAATATCGGCAACATCTTGGAGTTTGATAGGGATGCCATTGCTGGCCGTAACTGTAGATTGACGCAGATCGTCGAGGGACTCAATGCGACCAAGACCCCGCACCAACTGCTCTCGATCGGGCGTAATCAAATAGCCCCCAGCCGCATTCAGATTAGCCCCCTTCGCCGCAGTCGCAACCTGTTCAAGGGTGACATTAGTAGCGGCTAGCTTAGCCGGATCTACCAATACCTGATACTGCCGCTGCTCTCCCCCAAAAACCAGCACTTGACTCACACCCGGCACGGCCAGCAGGCGATTGTTCACTTGCCAGTCTACAATTCGCCGCACGTCCATGAGACTTTGGCTACTGTTGGGAGCCAGCGTAAAGGCATATTGCAAAACCAAGCCCACGGGCGAACTCTGGGGCGAGATCTGGGGTGGGCTGCTGCCCGGTGGAAGTTTTGTAATTGCTTGCTGGAGCCGCTCGGATACCCGTTGACGGGCTTGGTAGGGATCAACGCTCCAGTCGAAAACCGTGCGGATTGAGGATATCCCTGCGGCTGAGCTAGAGCGGACAGCGCTAATACCGGGTGTGCCATTGAGGGCACTTTCTAGGGGTACCGTCACCAGGGATTCCACTTCTTCAGGAGCCAAACCGGGGGCTTCGGTTTGAATTTCTACTTGGGGTGGGGCAAAGGCCGGCAGCACATCTAGGGGCATTTGAGGGATGGCATAGACTGTCCATAGCACTAACCCCACTGTTCCTAAAAGCGTTAGCCAGCGGCGATCGATGACCCAGCGTACAATGTCGTTTAGCATGTGTTTCCTAAAGTTGACTGGTGCTAGACTCGGCGATGGGCTGTGCTGGCTGATCATCTAGCGCCAAGGAGTCTGGTAATTGAGGCTGAGCCGGTTCTTCTGATTCCAGTAAGGTTGCGGTAATGACCCGATCAATCTCCGCATTCAGGTCTTGAGTGGATGCCGAACTTGCCCCCCGACGGCGGCGGAAAAAGAGAGCTCCTAAACTCAACGCTACAGCGCCACTGGCCACTGGCCATAGTCCGATCGGCAAAGCTGCTGTATTGGATGCAGCACTCTGCTGGGCTGCTGGCGATTCTGGATGGTCTCCCCGTAAGGATTGGGCATAGAGAGACAGAGCATTTTGGGTCACGACTCGATCGCCCGCAAACAGACCTTGAGTAATTTCCAGTCGCTCAGCCGTTGTTCTGCCGGTCTTGACTTCGATCGCCTGAAAGGTGTCGCCGCTTTGAACATAGAGCAGTTTTTTGCCATTCGCTTCTACCAGTGCCGAGCTGGGCACCGAGAGTACTGCTGAGGCGCTGTTACCAGTCGCTACTTCTAGCTCAGCGAACATTCCTGCCTTTAGTTGACCATCAGTGTTGTCTAACAAGGTCTGCACTGGCACCGTGCGCTTTTCGCCTACGCCTGTTCCAATGCGGCTTACTGTGCCGGTCAGGACTTGCCCCGATGCCACCCTGGCATAGACGGTTTGACCCACGGCTACCTTGGCCAGATCGCCTTCATAGAGGTTAGCGGTGGCCACCACTTGGCGATCGTTCCCTAGGGTCATAATCTGAGTTTCTCCCTCCACCACCGTTTGGCCAACGGTGGCTGGTCGAGCCGTCACGGTGCCATTGATCGGCGCGGTGATGGTTACGACTCCCTGTTCGTTGGCCGAAAGACCCAACTGTTTTAGGCGCAGTAGGTAGTGGCGATCGACCAGATCTAACTTGGTTTTAGCCGCTGTGAGGGCAGCCTGCGATCGCTCTAATTCTGCTGTGGCCGCCGCCACGTCTTTCTGGGTTGATGCCGTGGTGAGGCTGGCCCTGGCTTCAGCCAGCTTGGCTGCCGATTCTTGCTGACTGCGGAAGGGAAGTTCTGTTTCGGCTTTACGGAGTTCGGTGTCGGCAGTGATTACTTCTATTTGCTGCTGTGCCTTGGCCAGTTTGGATTGAGCGGCCAGCCACTGCGCCCGAGAATCCAACACCTGTCGCCGAGGTAACGCTCCACCATTGGCCAAACGTTGGTCTTGGCTGTATCGCTCCTGAGCCACAGCGAGTTCTGTGCGGGCTAGTTCAATATCTGTCTTGGCTATGGTCAGTTGCCGCTGGTACTTGTCGCGAGCTGCCCGCACCACCGACTGATCGCGCACGAGGGTTTTATCTCGCTCAAACTGAGCTTGTGCTGCCGTCAGACTGTCTCGGGCACGGTTAATCTCAGCGGCGGCAATGATCCGATAGCGTTGATAGTTGGCTTGGGCTAATTGCAGGTTAGTTTGAGCCTGTTGCACTGTGGCTCCTAGTTCAGCCCGCTTCTCTTGGGCAGTTACGCGGAGATCGGTTAATTCAGCGCTAGTGAGAGTGGCGATCGGCTGACCTGCTTGTACTGAGCTACCTGGCTCTACCATTAGCGCCACAAGTTTGCCGCGCACCGGAGCTGTAACTAGAGCCTGACGGTTGGGAGCCATTTCAATAACGCCGGTTGCTTTTAGACTGACTGCTAGCAGCCGAGCTGTAATCACTTCGGTTTTGATGCCCAATTGCTGTGCTGTGGCCGTATCTACCACTATTGATGGACTGCTGCCGCTGCTTTTAAATGTTTCAGAGTGACCACTATGGGCTACCACAGGCCATTGCGACAAAGAGAGGTGCAACAAGAACAGTCCGGTACTGGTTAGTAATGCAGTGAGCCGAGCCGATGGAAAGAAAACCATGAATAAGCTGAAGGGTAAAATTCCTATCTATAGCTTGCTGGATGACCGATGAGGTTTGGATGAGGACTGGGACAATGTAAACATATGGGTCATGTAGAAAAAACCCGTGCTGCAAAGCACGGGTTTTCGGTTTAACTAATCGATCGATTTAGCCAAGTTTAAAGTAAACATCAACAGTGTCGATCGAGTTGCCATTGTTAGTAATTGCATTACTCTTCTCACCCAAGATATTGCCCTGAGCATCGGTGCTGAAGTTACTGCTATAAGCAGTGTTCAGCTTAGCAATGCCAGCATCTGCCAAGGAAGTAAGCTCACCAGCATCTGTCACACCGTTGACATTAGCATCGCGCCAAACACCCAAAGAGCTGAAGAACTCATCGTTAGCATCAACCACACCATCACTGTTGGAATCGAAGCTAGCCAGTGTGCCGAAGCCTTCGCCTACTGCGCCACCAAATAGCTCACTGCGATTGTCGATCGAGCCGTTACCATTGCGATCGATTGCCAAGAAGCCGTCTTCACCAGAGATCCAGCCGGTATTCACTGCTTGACCGCTGTTTAGAATGTCAAACTTCACGCCGGCATCAACGCTCACAGTTTGAACACCGTCGTCGTTGAGGTCAAGGGCGATCGGGCTGATGTAGTTGATTTTGCTAGCATCCTTGATGGTGACATCGATTTTGCTATCAGCGGCGTGGATGTTAGCATCGGTGGCGCTAGTCAGGGTAACAGAGAAGGTTTCGTCGCCTTCACGCTGTTTGCTAGCTTCTGGAGAGTTCAAACCAGTGCCGATGTAACGGTTCTCTTGATCGTAGAAGCGGTATAGAGACTCGTTGGCATTGAGCTGAGTTGGTAACAGTGCCCAAGGAGAGATCACGTTTTCTTTCCAAGCATCAACCTTAAAGGCATCAGAAGTTTTTTGGCCAGCTTTGACTGTGACAGTGATGGTGTTACCTGTGTTCAGGGAACCATCGCTCTTAGAAACAGTGAAGTCTTTGTCATCTCTGACCTGATAGCCATTTGGCTCAGTGTTGATGTTTTTCCAGTAGATGTCGCCCCACTTAGCGAAGTCTTTAGCTACTTGCTGATTTTCTAGGGTGCTGTCAGGGTTGCCAGTAAAGGTTGGCTGAGTAGCGTTGCCCAGTCTGGTGCCCTTGTTGGCATCAATGCGGTTGGCAGTGCCGTTGGCGATCGTGATAGTAAAAGTCCGATCTTTATCGCTAACAGTATCTAATTCAACTTTGTAGCTACCAGCACCACCTTCAGTGATCATGTTGTCGCCAACAAGTTTCGCTTTAGGTGTGACACCAGGTGTTGGAGTAACTGGTGGAGTTGGAGTAACTGGCGGAGCTGGAGTTACCGGTGGAGTTGGAGTTACCGGTGGAGTTGGAGTTACTGGAGGAGTTGGTGTTACCGGCGGAGTTGGTGTTACGGGAGGAGTTGGTGTTACCGGCGGAGTTGGAGTTGCGGGTGGAATTGGTGTTACCGGCGGAGTCGGTGTTACTGGTGGAGTCGGAGTTACTGGTGGAGTCGGAGTTACTGGAGGAGTTGGAGTTACCGGTGGAGTCGGAGTAACCGGCGGAGTCGGTGTTCCGACAATAGGATCTTTGATATTCAAAGCAGCCTGTACCATGGTGGGGTCTAAATGTCCCAGACCCTCGTTGTTAGGAGATACTTTGAGAATTAGTGATTCAGAACCTTCTGTCCGGTTATCTGTATTGGTTTTAACTCGTACTTGAGCAGAAGTTACACCGGGCTTGAAAGCAAAACCGAAGTTATCATCTTCAACCAGTTTTTCCCAGTTTGCGCCATTGTCGATCGAGACCTGTAAGGTATTTGGATCATAATCAGTCGCCCGATCGGTAGTGCCATCAACCAAGTTGAATTTCGCCCAGCTCCACTTATAGTCGCTGTTTTTGTCTACAGAGACAGTCCAAGAAGCAAAATCTCCTTCAAACTTGTCGCCATTAGAAACCACGCCAATTTTTTGCACATCATTGTCCAAAACAAAGGCTGTTTCGATGACGTTGCCGCCAGAGAATCCGGTAACTGGTGTAACGGTAAGAGTAAAGTTTTCCCGATCGGTGAAAATATTGCCCGGTGCCAAATTGGCATCCACCACATTGTCATCGACAGTAGGAACTTTCAACAAGAGCTTGTCTTTACCAGCATCAAAGCTGATTTCGTCACCATTGGTGAAAGGCTTAAAGGTAGCTCCACCATCGGTAGAAATCTGTAAACCAGTTTTAGTGTAGTCACCAGGAGCGATCGCGGTGCCATCGTTTAGGCTGAGCTTAACTTTGTTTACTCCAGAAACAGGAGTGCTAGACATGATGGTAAACACTGCCTCTTGGCCTTCTACAACAGAGAAGTCCTTGACCATTAATGTTGGTGCAGAAGGAGTTGGAGTTACCGGCGGAGTTGGCGTTACCGGTGGAGTTGGTGTTACCGGCGGAGTTGGTGTTACCGGTGGAGTCGGTGTTACCGGAGGAGTTGGCGTTA
The DNA here is from genome assembly GCA_025359065.1 of Synechococcales cyanobacterium GL140_1_metabinner_5_sub. Taxonomy (GTDB): domain Bacteria; phylum Cyanobacteriota; class Cyanobacteriia; order Cyanobacteriales; family Chamaesiphonaceae; genus JAAFHZ01. The sequence goes on from JANYHM010000079.1 coordinate 53,881, forward strand.
CCGGCGGAGTTGGAGTTACTGGAGGAGTTGGAGTTACTGGAGGAATTGGCGTTACTGGAGGAATTGGAGTTATTGGAGGAGTTGGTGTTCCACCAATAGGATCCTTGATATTCAAAGCAGCCTGTACCATGGTGGGGTCTAAATGTCCCAGACCTTCGTTGTTAGGAGATACTTTGAGAATAAGCGATTCAGAACCTTCTGTCCGGTTGTCTGTGTTGGTTTTAACCCGTACTTGAGCAGAAGTTACACCGGGCTTGAAAGCAAAACCAAAATTGTCATCTTCGTTCAGCTTTGTCCAAGTTCCACCATTGTCGATCGAAACCTGCAAGGTGTTTGGATCATAATCAGTTGCCCGATCGGTAGTGCCATCAACCAAGTTGAACTTTGCCCAACTCCACTTATAATCACTGTTCTTGTCTACAGACACTGTCCAAGAAGCAAAATCACCCTCAAACTTATCGCCGTTGGACACTACTGAAATCTTCTGGACATCATTGTCTATGATTGAAGCGTTACCAATTACTACACCACCGCCAAATCCAGATACAGGGGTAGCAGTGAGGGTGAAATTTTCCCGATCGGTGAAAATATTGCCCGGTGCTAAATTGGCATCTACCACGTTGTCATCAACCGTCTTGACTTTTAAGTATAAGCAATCAGTACCTGGCTCAAAGCTAATTTCACTGCCATTGGTAAAGGGTTGATAGTTAGTGCCGTCTACAGAATATTGCAGACTATCTAGCAAGTAATCGCCAGGTGCAATAGCCGTACCATTTGCCACGGTCAGCTTGAGCTTATTTCCTTTGTAAGCTGCTGAGCTAGTGCCGATCGTAAATATGGCATCTTGTCCTTCCTTTACTGAAAAATCTTTGATTTCTAAAGTTGGTAGGCTCAAAGGTTTATTGTTCACTGTATTATCTCCGCAAAATTTATCGATGTATCAACGATCGCACCCAACCGGGCATTCAGAGAATCATAGTGACATACCCAGTCAGTGATTAACAACCATAAAATGTATTAGATTGAGATCTGCAACATAAGTTAGTACAGCCAACAATCCACAGCAAGAGCTTTACGCCATAAGCCAAGCAAAATTTGTGATCTGTTTTTTTATCTAAAAAATGAATTTATACTATAGTTAATAAATCAGCAAATTGGCTGAATGCACTGCGCAACTTACACAAAAAAAGCCAGCATTTTAGCGCTGGCTTTATCCCAAGATTGACATGCCTAGGAATTCAACTCTCCAGGCTTAATCACGATTTGTTTGCTTTTGCCTCGACGCTCGATCGTCAGATTTAATCGTTTGCTGACCTGGCTATTTTCCACCAAGTTTTGCAGCTCCTCAGAACTAGCAACAGGTGTACCGTCTACATCCAAAATTACATCGCCACGTCGCATTCCAGCGCTGGCCGCAGCCGTATTTGGTAACACTCGTACTACCAAAACTCCATTGACTTCTGGTACTCGGAAAGCCGAATTGGGGTCAGTGTTGTTTTCGATCGCTAACTGGGGAGTTACCGTAGCCATTTGGATTCCTAAGTAGGGATGAGACACTTTCTCGCCCTTGGCCAACTGGATCGAAATGGTCTTGGCCTTGTCGATCGGAATCGCAAATCCAATGCCAGTAGCATCTGCCCGAATGGCAGTGTTAATGCCAATCACTTCACCTTGACCGTTCAACAATGGCCCGCCAGAGTTGCCAGGATTAATGGCTGCATCGGTTTGAATGAATTCAATGCGCTTATCGCCCATGCCGATCGTGGCGCTGGAACGTTTCAGGGTGCTGACGATGCCCAAAGTTACCGTGTTGTCCAAGCCCAATGGGTTGCCAACTGCGATCGCCCAGTCTCCGACCTGCACATCATCCGATTTACCCAAGGTTGCTACGGGCAAGTTTTTGGCTCCGCTAATTTTGACTACGGCTAAGTCAGTTACCGGATCTACACCTTGGACTTTGCCCTCAAAAGTGCGACCGTCTTTGAGAGTTACGGTTACTCGATCGGCTTCATTAACCACATGAGCGTTGGTGAGCAAAATGCCCTGGCTATCAATAATAAAACCAGAGCCTTGACCACGCATTTTTTGCTGTTGAGGCTGCATGGGCATCCCAAACATAAAGTCTTCTAAGGCTGGGTCGATCTTCTGACTAACTGTTTTTTCAGTATCGATCCTTACTACCGCTGCCCCAACTTTGCGCACTGCTGCTGCGACAAAGCTACTGCCGTCATTACTGCTGGTTTTGATTAAGGTGCTAAGCGGTGGGCTAATAGCTAGCTGCGAAGGTGCTGATGCGCTGGGAGGCACTTCAGCAACAGCGAGTGGCACCCACCACAGGCAGGCACAAAGCAAAGCTGCAAAGAAACGAGTCAATCGGGAAATATTCATGGGGTTGCTGCTCGAATGTCTTTTTAAATTTTGACTAATTTTGCTGATAGAGGTGGGCAGGACACCGTACCATTCAACATTTTTTAGGCACTTTTTAAGTGCTGTATTAAATTCTAGCGGCAAAATTCTTTCGTTCCCAGCTTCTGGCTCAACATTCGGAATATACGACTTTGAGAGTGTAGCAAACCTCACTTTTTTTGGGAGGAGGTCTGGCATGATTGTAAATGTCGAACCAACCAAACAGGTTTAAAGAAATGAACTTTTCCATCCAATCTCTCTACAACTGGTATCGCGGTCTGTTACAAAATCCGAAGTATCGTTGGTGGGTAGTCTTGGCATCTGTGGCTTACATCGTCAGTCCGATCGATATCGCACCGGATATTTTCCCGGTTATCGGCTGGATTGATGACAGCGTTGTGATTGGTCTTTTGGTTGCTGAACTGTCTCAGGTAATCAGTGCGAAGCTGAAAGAGCGCAGTACCAGAGTGAATGATACAGCTAAGACCGGTGGTACCCCCGAGCCGATCGATATCAACGCTGTGCAGCTCGACTAGTTTTTTCCGAAGGTAAAGATGTTCTATTTTAAAGGCGACCTGCTTGCAGGCCGCCTTTTTGTTGCTAAACTGCCAAAGCCTTTAATAATTGATCCACGTTGTCTGCTGCGATTACTCCCTATCTCAATCGTTGAGCCAGAGCTTAACAACTTGAACATCGAGTTTTAGTGAGTTTCAGTCTTTTCCCTTTCCACTATCGCTCTACATCTTTCCATGAAATTTGTTGTATGAAACAGGGAATACTAACTCTAGAGTTCAGCAAGCCCTGGTAATTATGACTATCGCCCCTCCCGCCAAGCCATACGCTAAAACCGTTAATCCTTTACAACAGCTCCAATCAGAACTCAGCCAAGTGGTCATCGGCAAAGAAAAACCGATCGAACTCGTTTTGATCGCCCTATTAGCTGGCGGCCACGTTTTACTAGAAGACGTACCAGGGGTGGGCAAAACAGTTCTAGCCAAATCCTTAGCCAAACTCATTGATGGCCGCTATCAGCGGATTCAATGTACCCCCGACCTGTTACCTACCGATATCACCGGCACCAATATTTGGAACCCCGGCAACCGGGAATTTGAATTCCTCGCTGGCCCAATTTTTACCAATATTTTATTGGCCGATGAAGTCAACCGCGCCACTCCTCGCACCCAGTCTGCACTGTTAGAAGTAATGGCCGAGCAGCAAGCTACGATCGATGGCCGCACTCACCCCATTGCCCGCCCTTTCTTTGTGGTAGCAACCCAAAACCCAGTGGAATATCAAGGGACTTTTCCGTTACCCGAAGCCCAAATGGATCGATTTATGATTTGCTTGAGCCTGGGTTATCCCAACGCCGCCGAAGAAGTGCAGATGCTGCAAGGCATTAACCAACGGGAATCTGGCAAGAGCGTAGCACCTTGTTTAACTGCTCATCAGTTAGCTGAACTTTCTGCCCAAGCCCGATCGATCAGGGTAGAAACTGTTTTACAGCAATATATTGTCAACCTGGTACAAGCCACTCGTCGTCACCCCGATGTTTTGCTAGGAGTCAGCCCCCGTGGTTCGATCGCCCTCCATCAAGCCGTACAGGCTCGCGCCCTGATTCAAGGTCGTGACTACGCCACCCCAGACGATGTGAAGTTCTTGGCTCCTTATGTTTTGACCCACCGCATTGTGACGAACAGCAGCAAACGCAGTAGCCAAATTGTAGACGCTGTTTTACACGAAACTGCGGTGCCATAAGCCCACATTCCTGATTTTGGGATTATTGTAGTGAGCCAGTGGAGTCAGAAGAGATTCAACTGAATTTCTCAAGACTTACTTAATTTTGACTTTAAGTTAGCTGGAGACAAGTAGACTACTGCTTTACCCATTTTTTTCGTCGATTGTACTAATAAATCAAGCTCTACTAGTTCGTTCAAGTATTTCCTCGCGGTATTACTCGTAATGCTAAAATCATTACTCATTTGTCTAGCTGTAAACTCTCGACCTGGCGATCTTACTGCTTCTTTTAATATTTCTAATTGTTCGCGATTTAGTTTTTGTGATACCGGACTTTTCTTTACCCAATCCATGAACTGGGAAAAATCCTTCTGTTTTTTATCTACATATTCATTTAATAGCTGAACTGCTTTACTAATAGTATCAACTTGGTTGTAAATAAAATAAGTCATGTCAAAATCATCGGTCTCTGTGTAGATAAAAGATTTATCATAATTGCCACGCTTCTCTTGAATTAGCTTGCTAATTGAAACATACTCAAACAGCCAATAGCCAGATCTAACGATACTCCAATAAAAAATTGCTCTTGCTGTTCTGCCATTGCCATCGCCAAAAGGGTGAATGTACCCAATCATAAAATGTAGGATAATTGCTTTGATGATTGGATGAATAAAATTATTGGGATCTTGATCGCTATGATCAGTATTAGCAAAATCACATAAATCATTAAGTCTGGAGAGTAGAGTGCTTGCTGCTGGTGGATAAAAAGGATTTTCATTATAAAGATTGGTGATTACAATATTATCATTTTGCCTCAGTTCTCCGGCTGTTGCATTATTTTCAATTGCTCGATAAGTAGCAATTTCATGTAGTTCCAAAATAAACTTAATCGACAAATCATCTTCTTGTTTCTCTAGTACTTTTTTCATTAGCAAATAATTATTTAAAATCATTCGCTGAGATTTGTCCTGTGGCTGTAAGTCTTTCTGAAGCATTTCTTTAGCGATTTCTCTTGTGGTTGAAGCACCTTCTAGTTGTGCAGAAGTTATTGCTTCCTCAAGCATTAAGCTCTTGACCAGATATCGATTTTTATCATCAGTAGATATCAATAAACCGTCACTATTTTTATGACCGCCACCAGTTATTCTGTCGATCGAATGCAATTTAGCAGCTAACGAATTAGGTACGCAGTAGCTAAAGCATCGATCTCCTTCTGCTTGTAATGTTACTAAGTTTTTGGCAATGCCCCGACGAGCTATCTTAGCGGCTACCCATGCGGCTACTTCGTCATCACCCTTCTCCACGCGCCATTTAAACTCATCCCAATGCAGATACTTTCCTTGGGAGTTAGTTGCCTGGTACTTAACCAGTAACAAAAAAGTTTCGGGAGTTATCTCTTTTATTAACTCTCCAAAAGGTTTAGGGACTCTAATCCTGGGCATAAGCAGTCGTTATAAGGGGTGGATAAGCCCATTATATCAGTTTTCCAAGAAGCAAAACGCATTTTTGTATTTTTGCGTTTTGCTTTTTATGGCTATTGTCTTTCTACCTCCAGGCAAGGGTTTCAGGTAAATTTAATCGATTGCACTGTACACCCTAAGATGAAAACAGTTAAATTAAGATTCTGCGGGGGCATTACATAATGGGATAGCCAGTGGGCAACCGCTTGTCATAGTTCAGGCAGCACTCCCAATGCAGATTAAGCACTACCAGTATCGATCGCCAGCTTCAGAAACTTAGATAGCGTTCTAACCAGCAGAAAGCTGTGCCACCATTTCGGCACGAGATGAGACTTCCAGCTTCCGAAACATGCGCTTTAGAGCCTGCTTGACAGTATTTTCGGTAATCCACAATTGGGTACCAATCTCAGCATTTGTGCGTCCTAGCGCAACTAGTTCGACAATTTGCAATTCACGCGCTGTCAATAGCGCGGATTTGAGCGATGGGGGTGAAGATCTGGTTGCCGCCCACATCGATAAGTGCAAACAGATCCCACTCAAATCGGCTAGATGCTGCGAATCGAAAGCAGGCATCGATTTGTCGCGAGTGCAGCCCACTGCACCTACCAGTTGACCGCGAACGACAATCGGCCCCGCCATCACATGCCAATGGTCGGGACGGGGGCAAATCATCTGCCAAACCTTGGCGGATGTCACCAATCCTTCGTGTACGGGTGCATGACGCTCGGTGAGATAACGGGCGATCGGATTACGTTCGATCGAGAGGGCAACTTTAAAAATTTTCCGCAGGCTGGGATCTAGCTGGGAAAATTGGTCGAAGAAAAAAATACCCGATCGATTAGCGGCGAAGTGTTCCCCCAGTTTTGACGTGACATCTGTTTTTAAATCTTGTTCGTCGTTTACCGCATCGATGGCGGTAAATAGAGGCTGTAAAGAGGCAACCATAGTGTCAGAAAGACTACCCGATCGAGTACTGTACGCGATCGATTTCCACTTTTATTATAGACACATCAGCTTTATTCCTCTCAGCATTAGGAAATCGATTTATGTTTGATTCACAGCAGCACGTCATTGGTTTGGTCTTTTATCCCGGCATGACATCACTAGACATTATTGGGCCACAGCAGGTTTTTAGTGGGTTGCCTGGGGTGAAGATTCATCGGATCTGGAAGACGCTAGATTTAGTTAAAACCGACGATGGCATGGTGGTGTTACCCGATACTACTTTTGACAATTGCCCCCGTTTGGATGTGATTTGTATCGGTGGTGGCATGGGACAGGCGGCAGTCGAAGATGATCTAGAGCTATTGACATTTTTACGCAAGCAATGCGGCACTGCTAAATTTATCACTTCTGTCTGCGGCGGCTCGCAGTTTCTGGCGAAGGCGGGACTGCTCGAAGGCTATCGAGCGGCTACTCATTGGGCAGCACGCCCCCAGCTCGCTGCATTGGGTGTGGAAGTTGGCACCGATCGGGTGGTAGTCGATCGCAATCGGATTACGGGCGGTGGCGTGACGGCAGGCATCGATTTTGGGCTGACGCTTGCTAGTATTCTCTATGGTGAAGAAGTTGCTAAGATTACTCAACTATTAATTGAATACAATCCCGCGCCGCCATTTGATACCGGATCGCCGGAAAAAGCGGGATCAGAGTTAGTTGAGAAGGCAATGTTATTTATGCAGGGAATGATGCCCACTCCAGTTACAGTAAACTAGAAAAACTTTAGAAGAATACTATGTTAATTCAATCTAGACCCGAAATAACAATTATCGAGATAATTGCACCATTAGCTATAGCTTTAATTTTTATTATCCTTTGCTCTTTATTTAGAGAGCCAAACCGTCAAAATTTCAGTGCTCTGTTGATTGCCGGAGCTGGAGCGGCATACCTCAATGGTGGTTTACTAAGCTGGGAGTTTGCTTTCTGTAGTGTGATGACTGGTGTTGCCTATTTTGGATTGAAGGATTATCGATTCATCGGGATTGGCTGGCTACTGCACACTGCGTGGGATGCAGTTCATCACTTGTACGGTACTCCCATCGTGCCATTTGTGCCGCTGTCGTCGCTTGGATGCGCTATTTCTGACCCTATTATGGCGCTGTGGTATTTTCGAGGCGCACCTTCGATCTTTACTTGGTTTGGTAGGATACAAAAAACTTAAAAGGCATTGCTGAATCAGAGTATGAAGGTGTAAGTCAAAGACTGACCTGACATTATGGGTGTTTTTAGTTCATACCAAAAATCAGCAACGCTGAAGTTTTAATAGATTCCCTCGTTACCAAGGGATTGCGATGACAATACGCATGAACTTGGAATCAACGAAGCTCACTACAAGTTTCAATAAATTCCCTCGTTACCAAGGGATTGCGATACTGGTGGCTGTAATATAAGTAAACCCATTAATACGTTTCAATAAATTCCCTCGTTACCAAGGGATTGCGATATCCGATACACTCTATATTACCAGCTCGATTGCTTGAATTGTGTTTCAATAAATTCCCTCGTTACCAAGGGATTGCGATTACCCTTGCCCAACTCGCGCAACTCATGGTAGGCAAAGAGTTTCAATAAATTCCCTCGTTACCAAGGGATTGCGATATTTCTAGCCACTGCTCCATCAGATTCTGGCCTGGTACTGTTAGTTTCAATAAATTCCCTCGTTACCAAGGGATTGCGATACTCGATCAGGGTCAATTGAAATTCTCATGCGATCAACTGAAGTTTCAATAAATTCCCTCGTTACCAAGGGATTGCGATGTTACTGGCTATTGGAAATTAGTTGGGCAGGTAGCCGTTTCAATAAATTCCCTCGTTACCAAGGGATTGCGATTCGACAGATCCCAAGAAAGAAGAAGCCGATCGAGTGCAGCCATCGTTTCAATAAATTCCCTCGTTACCAAGGGATTGCGATTTCGATCCGTATAATTTAGATCCGGAAGTTTTAGCCGGTTTCAATAAATTCCCTCGTTACCAAGGGATTGCGATGAGTAATCTTATGCAAAAATTTCTTGATGAGCGTTTCAATAAATTCCCTCGTTACCAAGGGATTGCGATCTCTAAACGGTATCTCAGAAACCTGAAAACGGTTATAAGAAAGTTTCAATAAATTCCCTCGTTACCAAGGGATTGCGATCAAGTCCTAGTTGCCATCCGCGCCGCTCTTACCCAAGTTTCAATAAATTCCCTCGTTACCAAGGGATTGCGATAAGAAGAGTTTACTCCTAAAAAAGCAGTGAAAACTGTTTCAATAAATTCCCTCGTTACCAAGGGATTGCGATCGGTTAATACAAAAAACCGTACCCGCTGGTATCAACCAAAAGTTTCAATAAATTCCCTCGTTACCAAGGGATTGCGATTATGCCCCCATTAGAAGCTGAATTTATGCAGCTTCTGGTTTCAATAAATTCCCTCGTTACCAAGGGATTGCGATTCGCCAAGCATCCAGCAGTCCATCAGCTCTGATCTATTGGAAATGTTTCAATAAATTCCCTCGTTACCAAGGGATTGCGATGAAATTAAATTCCATTTTTTAGCCTCGATCGATACCCGTTTCAATAAATTCCCTCGTTACCAAGGGATTGCGATTCCAAAAGTTTGGTGATTGGAAATGCTTTCGAGCCAAGTTGTTTCAATAAATTCCCTCGTTACCAAGGGATTGCGATACGAAGCCATTCGAGGCAGCAGTACAGCTCCTAGTCAATGGCGAGTTTCAATAAATTCCCTCGTTACCAAGGGATTGCGATAGCTGTGCTCTCAACTTCCTACTATATCTGGTTTTCAAGGTACGTTTGCGCGGCTGACCCTTTTTGGCCATCAGATCTAGAGATAGAGTAGAGGCAAAAGAGCTGAAACCCTTACACCATAAGGTGCGCGGCTACATCCTAAGTTCAAAGAGCTGAAAAGCTTGCCATGCAACCATTTCAACCCCATAAACCAAAACCACCCTTTGCACACCTACCCAGCCGCGCACAATACCCCTAGACCAAAATTTTTCCCATAGCCAATAGTAACACTTCCCCTCACCGGCAACTCACTCCTAATCCAAACTCGATAGCCGATCGGGCTAGCCGGAGCCACCTCCTTTTGCTCACCCCCACTAAAACGCCGCGTTTCCCATTGCCAATAACCAAGCCATTCCTCCACCTTCTCACAAACAGCCAACAGATCATCATCCCGAAAAGCACCCAAAAATCCATCTACTTCTTGGTAAACTACCCCCTCACTAACATTGCACCGCCGCAAAAAATACTTCAGAGCCTGATGCTCACAGCCATTCTTAATAAACGTAGTGCCAGTCAACAACCTGAACCCCGTATTCCGAATCCGGCCACCCCGACCATACTTCAAAGCAGGAGCCAACGCCAGAAAAAACGGCGACGCACTAACCCATCGCGTGGCACCCTGCTCTGGAGCCTTAAAAGCCTGCTCTACAAACAACTCCACATCCCCAGAATTACTCCGTAAACGTCGCACAGAATCTATAATATGCAGATCATCATCAGTAAAGCCCTCCGAACAATACAACGATATTTCTTGAAAATGCAGATCTTTATACAGCGGAGCAATAGTCAAACTACCATTCCGAAACTTCTCTGTCTCAGGAGATTTTTGCACCAAAGCCTTATGCAGCTTATTGCACCAATACACCGCATTCTGAGCTGGTAAAAGATAACTCAGCACAATCTTCAAGATCACCGAATCCACCTCCACCACATCTTCTACCGCTGATCGAGACCGCTGCGATCGATCAATTTTATAGCTAATTGTATAAAAACCCGGAACCCCAGATTTCAGTTTCGAGTTACTCACACCGGGCGCAAGATACAAAGAATCGATCGAATCCACCTCCACCATTTGTACTCGCTCATCTCCATTTTGATGAGGACGACAATTAAACACCTCATCATCCACCGAAGACAAATAAACCGTCCAAACAGCCCGATGCTCAGAACGACCCAAATAATGCACCTGCTGCAAAGCTAATCGCAACAGCTCCAGTTCAGCCTCAGATAACTCCGCCGACCACCGTAGTAAAAACGTGTCATCATCAGCATCATAAGAATAGTAAGGCTCCACATTCATTTTGCCCGACTTATACAACAGCCCTTGTTCACCAGTTTCATCCTTCCGAAAAGTCTGAAGCGCCACATACTCCCCCCGGGGAATATAGTAAACCGGAGCAGCCCCAGCTAATTGCTGCAAAATAGCTTTCATCGCCGGACTCTCTCCAAAGCCCGCCATAAAAGCCCCAGAGACGATCGCCCGCAAAATTCGAGTTGGAGATGGAATATTTTCGATCGCTCCTTCAATATGTGCCCGATCCCAAGGACAAGCACCATAAGTACGGTTAGTTAACTGAATCGCAATTGTCAACATTATTCATTCTCCTCAGACTTTGCCGAAGCTGCTGTAGGCTTGTCTTTTGCTGGTTTTTCTTTCTCCACTTTTTCCTTTAAAGTAACGCTGACTTCCTGCACAGTACCCAAGATGCCTAATTTCTGGCAATCTTCCAGAGCTTTCTCCACAGCCGCTTTAGCCTCTGTAGATTTTGATATATTCTGCCCACCAACATTTAACGGTTTATTAATTTCTACATCTATCACCTGCAAATTACAATCTGTCCGGTGCATTGGTACAGTCTCAATAAATGACAAAATTTCATAGACCGCCAAAGCCTTCAGCAACCGTTTGCCCTCTGTCGGAATTGGGTAAGACTCAATTTGTAGATCACCGATTTGAAATGACCCCACCACCCGATCGCACACATAGCGAGTTGTAGAATGAGGAATCATTCCTACGCCTGCTTCTGAAGCCTTTTTAGGACTGTCAGCAAAGTCGCCAAGATCTAAAGTTTCTGCGCTTTTCCATACTCCATCCATCGCTACGCCACCAACGATCGCCTCTGTAACATCTATGGCCAGCAGTGAACCGGTAATTGATTTAGAAATTTTGTAGTTACCGCCTTCTAATTGTGAAAACCAAACTCCATGCAACAAGCTCATGGGGCAGTATTTCAGCAGAGTTTGGTGTAGGCCATGAGCAATAATTTCGGCTTTAATCTGCTCACCAAATTTTTTGCCATTTAGCATCGCGCTTTTATTCTTTAACAGATAGCCAGAAGCAATGCGATGCGGCAAAGTTAGCGAAGTAGCTCGATATACTCCGGCTTGATCGACCATCCGAATGTAAGGCAGCTCCGCAAAAATAGGAGTATTAGTACCCGGAAGCTGTACTGTACCTTCTAGCATATTAGAGACCGAAGCAAAAGAATCCATAATTAAACAATCTTTTTCCTGGTGTCGAAAAGTGAGCCGACCAACATTAGGAAAAATACTCGGATTAAACGCCCCTTTAACTGCAAAATTAATGTCGATCGAAGTATTGCCGGTAGTTACGTGAGTAAGATCAAGTTTCATGAAAATATCCTAGTTATTGTGAAGAGTTGAGACTGCAAGCTGTTAAGCCACGTTCACTGTAGTTGTAATGTCTGTTGTCGAAATAAGTGAATCAGATTCTTGCACAAAGAACCGGTTCAAAATTTTGGATTGCTGTGCATAACCCACCGGAAAAGCCAAAGCAGCAGCAATTCTGAGATCAGCACTGCAAGCTGGCGGCGATTTGCCAGTTCGGAGATAAATATTTGCACCCATCAATTGAGAAATAACCGATTTAACGTCGCCGCTGTAGGCGATCGCTGCCACGGGTGATTTTTTACGTTCAAAGGTTTTAACATGCACCAAGCCCAAGCGATAGGTTGGCGGCAGCTTTAAAATTGCCGACGATTGATCTTCAGCTAAAATGTTCTCAGTTAAGCCCTTAAAGTCAATTAGGCTCAGTGCCCAGACCCAGCACTCAAACAGCCGATCATCAAAATTAGGACTGTTAATGAATGCGTTAATATCTGCAAATTGAGCCAAAATACGATAGGAGGTGGCATAGAAAGGCTTGTTTTTTTCTGCTGCTAATCCCCAGCGCTGCTGTAAACGAATCAAAGAATCGATCGGGTTGCCCACGGCAAAAATCTTATTCTCACCATGAAGATAAAACTTGATCCCGCAGCTAGCAATCGATAAAGCCAACCGAAACTCCGGATAATTCGACTCAGCAAGTAATGGTGCTACCCAGTTGTACCGCAAAGACTTCGGCCAGCGCACTGGAGCCAGCTTGCCCAAAACCATTAATAAATCACTGTGCGAGCATTTACCCTGAATAAATTGACCAAAGATTCGATCGAAGTGATAAATTGACCCCTGCACCATGGCTGGACAATCATCGGACTTTGCAAAACCCCTCAAGTTACGCCGATATTCTTCTAAATCAGCAGCCAAATCCAGCCGTTGAGATTCTGCTCCCACATGAACTGTTTCTAACATCACAGCAAAATTAGATTGGCCTTTGCGCGGTAGCATCGAGTATCGGGCAAATTTGCCGCTGATCTTGTTTTTAATAGCCCATTCTTGCAAGATCTGAATAAAATCGGTGCCGTCACTAACCTGTCTAGGCAAAAAGAATTGTGCTTCGCTGGTCAGCGGCGAATTAAACAAACTTATTTGTAACCTGTCGTAAGTCTGTGGTTCTGTCCAGAGCGGCAGAAAATATTCTTCTGCAAAGCTCTTACGTTCATCCAATGAAACTAAATCGGTAGAAGCTCCACTGGTGGCCACAATTAAAGAATACTTCGCCAACTCACGACCCAACAGCGGCTTCCCGGTATCAGTCTCACCACCACCGCCAGCAGCATGGCCACTAAATGTAACCAGACCTTCGGAAGCTAACAGCATCATGGCCGGATTCACCGTACTAGCCGAACTGCCACCGGATGGCGCATAGTCATAATTTTTTGCTAGGGCAAAATCTAATTTATAGTCTTGGTGAGGGAATAAATGCAGCGCTTTTACTTCCTTGCTTTCTGTTACTTCCCCAGAATTTGTGCCAAAAATAGCTTTTGCGAAACAAGCTGTCGCATTAGCTGCTGGTTCGCCAGTCTGGGGATCGAACAGCACATTCACGGCACTGTAATAATTTTCGGCGATATCAACTGCGCCCACATTGCCACCACTACCCAGCAGCGCCGGATATTTGGGTTTGATCGAGGTAGCTCCTTTTTTGTCAGTAATTTCCATCAAAATTACCGTAGCATCAGCCCATTTTCGCCAAGCTGGATGAGTGATGCGACTGATACACTGCTGCATAAAAGATAGCTTTTCGGCTTTTTCAGGATAAGAAAAATTAGCACCCTGAATTTTATATTCATCGATCAGTTGCCAAAACTCTGGCAGCAGCTCCCTGATTTTCTGCGTGCGTCGAGATTTGGAGTTCGCAATCTGCGCGATCGATCCCACATAGCTTAAAGTCCCAGTTTTTTTATTAATTTCGATCCCCGATGACTTGTTCCAAGGATTAAAAGCAACCATCGCCTCGTAACTCGCTAATAATCGCTCAATTAGCTCCGACTCTGGTACATCGTTAGTACTAATATAAAAATCTGATCCCTGCCAGTAAAACTCTGCTTTTTCATCAACATGGCGTTCAATGACTCGCATTATTCCCAAGGCTGCCAGGTAAGATCCCATTGGCCGATCGCTAATGCCCTTCAACCGGTAAGCATAACGGCTCGTTGGTGCGGTTGATGTTGGAATTTTTAATACCATAGCCTTGTTTTAAGTTTGCTAACTCAGCTTATAGTACTAGCATATTTGTTAGATAATGTGCAAGACTAAATAAACTAAAAATACAAATCTTAAGGTTTAACATACTGGAGAAATAATAATGAGCCTTCCCAGTCACAAATCCCCAACAAACAGCAAACCCACAGCCTCTTTACCCAAGAGCTACGAAAAATTCTTTGAGCTGGCTAATGGGTTTAAGCCCTATCCCTATCAATCCCAATTTCATCAGCGTGAACGCAACCATACAATTCATACCCTCATTGCTCCAACCGGGTTAGGCAAAACAGAATGCTTTACCGTAGATTGGCTGTGGGGCATTTGCCACGATCGAGCAAAAACCCCATCACGCTTGGTTATTTCTTTACCCATGCGCACGCTAACTCATCAAACATTCGATCGAGTAAGCGAAATCTTAAAGAAGCTAGACTTAGGCGCAACGGTCAGTTGCCATAAACTAGTGGGTGGCACCGGAGAAGTCATAGATCGCTCTTGGTGCAATTACATCGATCGACCCGCCATTATCATCGGTACTCAAGATCAAATCCTTTCCCGGCAACTGTTTAAAGGATACGCTACCAGCCGCTGGGACTGGCCAATTCACGCCGCTTTACTAAATAATGACGTGCGCATTGTGGTCGATGAGACTCAAATACAAGGAGTGGGCTACCGGACTTCGGTTTTGCTCCAGAAATTTGCGAACAAGTATGGTCATTTTGGGCAACGCGAATTGATTTTATGCAGCGCTACGCTAGACCCCACACTGCTCCGCGAACATGAATTAAATTATCAATCGATCGCACTAGGAGAAGCCGATCGGGCGACTAATTCAGCAGCGGCTAAAAAAATCAACTTTCCCAAACAACTGCATAGACTGAATATTCCTAGCCAAGGCTATATCGAGCTAATTGCTCAAACGATCAGCACAGAGCACATCCCAGATACTTTGTCTCTGTGCATTGTCAACAAAGTTGATGACGCAATTCAGTTGATGGCTTTGCTGGCTGATTCTAAAATACCCGTTAAGCTACTCCATGCCAGATTTCGAGGCTACGAAAGAGAACAGCTTGCCAATGGCCTATCGAGTTTTAAGGGGGTGGTCGTTGCCACTCAGGTAATTGAAGCTGGCATTGACCTAGATGCTCGGAAGCTCTTTACAATGCCCTGTCCTTGGGCTTCTTTTGTGCAACGCTGCGGACGCGGGGGAAGAAATGGCACTTACGATGAATGTGATGTTTATTTGCTAAACGTGCAAGAACTAAACCATTTACCCTATGAACCTCATGAGCTAAAGGCGTTTTGGCAATGTTTTGAACAATTACCAGATATCAAAATTGCGACGCTACTAGAAATCATTCCACCAAGACAGTCAATCAAAGGTGATGTTTTGAAAGCTGGATTTCTAGAAGGATTATTTGACTCCCACCCAAAACTAGATAATAGCGGTGAAGATGTAAGTAAATTTATCCGTGGTGAAACAGAGCCAGCTCTATCTATCATGTGGCGAGATTTTGCCGGAGAGCCTGAGCAAAATTGGCGCTATCACCAAGAAGAACTCTGTCGCATTACAGTTAAAAGATTTTACAGGTTTTATAGTGATGCAGCTTGGGTTTGGCATGATGGGAAAGAAGTCTGGGCAAGCAAAGCACCCCAAGCAAATGAAATTGTACTGTTACCTCGATCTGTTGGCGGGTACAATTCTCGATTGGGTTTCACTGGTAACTCTAGTCATATTCCTCCTCTTCTTCCGGAACAGGCCACCGGAAAATCTAAAGGCTCTATTTATGGCAAAACAGATTTTGTGACTTTGCAGCAACACTCGATCGATGCTCGTAGTGAACTACTAAAAATAGCAAAAAATTTACAGCATTTAGATTTAGGTAATTTTTGGGATTTAGTTGCTGAGTGCGCCCAGTGGCATGACTTAGGCAAAGCCCACCCCCAATTTCAAAATGCCATCCACAACCCCAAAGACATTTGGGCTAAGGCTCCTAGCATGAGCCGTTATCAACGACAGGGTTTTCGTCATGAGTTGGCTAGCGCGATCGGTGCTCTCTTAAATGGTAAGAGCTTTTTGTTTGCCTATATTGTTGCTGCTCACCACGGCAAAGTTCGATCGGATATTGATAATTTTCATTGGTTGAAAAATGAACCGGGTCTCCGGGGATTGCTTGAAGGAGATCAGGTGCCCACTTGCTGTTTAGGCGATGATGATGCTGATCAAGTTTCTGGGTTTATGATTGAACTACTAGATCCTAGTGACTGGAAATGCGCGGTAAATAAAGAAATTAAGAATCTAGGAGTTTTTAAACTGAGTTACTTAGAAACATTGGTGCGCATAGCTGACCGGAGAGCCAGCATTTTACGAGAGATCAATTCATAGAGAAAGACTAGGGCTTCACTAATAATTATTCGATTCTTCTCCGAAGACACTACGAATCTGGGTCTACTCCCAGTTTCTTCATTTTCTCCAACAGCTCATTAACTTTCTGTTCCGCTGCAACTCTCCCAGCCAATTCACTTTCAGCCCGTTGGTTCTCAAGTTTGACCTTTTGAGCTTCAGCATCCGCTCGTTGACTCTCAGCATCTGCTCGTTGAGCCTCAAGTTTGGCCTTTTGAGCTTCAGCATCCGCTCGTTGAGCCTCAAGCTTGACCTTTTGAGTTTCCGCATCCGCCCGTTGAGCTTCAATATCTGCTCTTCTATCTGCCATCTCAGACCTTTCCATCGGAGTAGGGTATCTCACTTCATTCTCGTCATACCAATAAAGCCACTCCCGCTCTGTGTTTCCATAAACTTGTTGCTCTGCTCCAATCGCCAGACCAATTTCAGGCATCCAGTAGGGCTGCTGACCAGAACTTTGCAACACGTATTTTCCTTCAATCAACTTGTACAGTTGAAATTTAGCTTTTCTCTTCAGTAACGGTGAATAAACTAAGTAGTACAAAATCCCCACTGATTGGTATATCTCAAATTTCTTCGCTTTCTCCCCGCCAGGAGATTTAGAAACTATTTCCACTGCAAACAAGGGAATTACTTTTTCCTGCCACAGTACAAAGCTAGAGCGTAAATTTTCGCTCTGGGCATCGGCTACCCCCAGACTCAGCATTCCATCAGGAGCGATCCCCGCTCTTGGCTGAGCTGGGTCATAGTAAAAGGCCATGTCAATGCTGAATAGCCAATTCTTTCGATCGCTCCATATATCCATCAGAATTGTTTTCAACAATCCCGGTATCAACTCTTGTAACTCACTATCCACTGGGGCACCATCCGAACAGGGTAACTCGTCCGCCGTCGGCAGCCCATCAGGAAAGCAGAAGTCCTCTATTACAGGATTCCGCTTTTTGACATTCAATTCTTTGGCAGCAATGGATTTTGCGCTTTTGACCAGTGGCGAACTTGTCATCTAAATTAGCTCCTGCTAATTTCTTCATGATCATTGTATCTCATTCCTCCATACGCTAAATCAGAGCTATCCTCATCAAGGGAATCTGTATACGTTGGTAACTAACCGCTATGTGGTTGTGGTAATCTCTCGCTTGTGCAGAAAAACTCTGGTGGGTTTACCTACTCAGACGCTCAAGGTATTGCAGTGTATTTTCAGGGATACGCGCTTCAGCCAAGATAATATCAGCGGCTTGTGTTAGGATCCGCCTAGCCCGGTTTCTTCTGTGACAATCAGGCGCGAAAAGCCCTCTACAACTGTTTGTCTGTGCTGATCTGACAACAAAATCTACACTATGTCTAACTATCAATTACAGTGGCTCGATCGCTTGCAGCAAGTTCCCCAATTGGCCTGGGATGCCCTTGCCCTACCGCTAAAAACACCGTTTTTAGAGTGGGAATGGCTCAATAACTTAGAAACCTCGGGCAGTGTACGGGCAGAAACTGGCTGGCTACCTCGGCACTTGACGGTCTGGGACGGAACTACACTGGTCGCTGCGGCACCGCTGTATTTGAAAGGACACAGCTACGGAGAGTTTGTCTTCGACCAACAGTGGGCAGATGTATCTCAAAGATTGGGCATCCGCTACTATCCCAAATTAGTCGGGATGACTCCTATTACCCCGGCAGAGGGATATCGCTTTTTGATGGCTGAGGGCATCGATCAGTTAGAAATGACATCGCTGATGATGGGAGAAATCGATAAATTTTGCATTGCCAATAGTATTTCTGGCTGCCACTTTTTGTATGTAGACCCTACTTGGCAAGGGGCGATCGAGCAACAGGGTTTTACGCCATGGCTACACCACAACTATATTTGGCAGAACGATAGTCACCAAGATTTTGATTGTTATCTCAAGAATTTCAATGCCAATCAGCGTCGCAATATTAAGCGCGAACGCAAGGCGGTCGCAGAGGCAGGATTAATGTTAAAGCCGCTGACTGGTGAGGAGCTGGGGGGCAAAATGTTGCCGCTAATGTACGAGTTTTATGCGGATACCTGCGATAAATTTGGGTATTGGGGTAGTAAATATCTCACCCCGGAGTTTTTTGCATCACTATATCCTAACTATCAACATCGGGTAATGTTGATGGCGGCTTTTCAGGAGGGTATAGAGGATCCGGTGGGAATGTCTTTTTGTATCTACAAAGATGAGCGGTTATATGGGCGTTATTGGGGAAGCAAACAAGAAATAGACTGTTTGCATTTTGATGCTTGCTATTATTCGCCTATTGAGTGGTCGATCGGTAAAGGAATCCAGCTATTCGATCCTGGTGCTGGTGGTAGACACAAGAAGCGGCGAGGGTTTCCGGCTACGCCGAACTATAGTATGCACCGTTTTTATAATCCTCGGTTGGCGCAAATTATCCTACCTTACATTCGAGAAGTGAACAAAATGGAGCGCCAAGAAATTGAGGCTATTAACCAAGATCTGCCGTTTACGCCGAAAGAAATCGAATTTGCGGAGTTTATTGGCTCTGTGTAATGTGCATAATCGCTCACTAGATGTTGGGAAGCTGCTGGTGCCAAGTGGTGGATTGTTCATAGGCATGAGCGGCCTGGAGTAATAGATCTTCTCGCAGGACATTAGCAATGATTTGGATCCCGATCGGCATTCCTTGCTCGTCAAAACCACAGGGAATACTAATTCCCGGTAGACCAGCCAGATTTACTGGAATAGTCATTAAGTCTGAGAGATACATGCTCAAAGGATCAGAGGTTTTTTCACCAGCTTTAAAAGCGGTAGTAGGAGTGGTGGGCGTAATTAAAATATCAACTTTGCCAAAAGCCGCTTCAAAGTCATTTTTGATCAGCGTCCGTACTTTCTGCGCTTTCAAATAATAAGCATCATAGTAACCCGCCGACAGAGCATAGGTTCCCAGCATAATCCGGCGTTTAACTTCTGTCCCAAAGCCCCCCGCACGGGTTTTGGTATACATAGACATTAAGTTATCAGTCTGCGCCCGGATGCCATACTTTACGCCATCGTAGCGCGCCAAGTTAGCCGAGGCTTCCGAAGGAGCAAGGACATAGTAGGTAGGCAAGCCATAGCGGAAACGGGGACAAGAAATTTCTTGCACTGTTGCGCCCAACGATTGAAAGTGAGCGACGGCTGTTTGGACAGCAGCAGCAACAACCGGATCTAAACCTTCGCCGAAGGTTTCGGTAATAATGCCGACTCGCAGACCTTTGGGTAGTTCGGGCTTCAGGAGTTCAGAGTATTTGGGAATTTCTACTTTCAGGCTAGTGGAATCTTGGGGGTCGTAACCAGCGATCGCCTCCAACAAAATCGCCGCATCTTCCACTGTGCGGCCAAAGGGGCCAACTTGATCTAACGAAGAAGCATAAGCGACTAATCCAAACCGAGAAACCAATCCATAGGTAGGTTTTAAACCAACCACACCACAAAAAGCCGCAGGCTGCCGAATAGAGCCACCAGTATCGGAACCCAAAGAAACAACGACCTGATCGGCAGATACGGCAGCAGCAGAGCCACCAGAAGAGCCACCCGGAACCCGGCTGATATCCCAGGGATTGGCTGTTACTTGGTAGCCAGAGTTTTCGGTGGAGCTACCCATGGCAAATTCGTCCATGTTGGTTTTGCCTAGAGCCACAGCACCAGCGGCTTGCAGTTTGCCAGTAACGGTGGATTCATAAGGAGGCACAAAGCCTTCCAAAATGCGGGAAGCGCAGGTGGTGGGGATGCCTTTGGTGCAGAGATTATCTTTGAGGGCGATCGGGATCCCGGCCATCATGCCGATGGTTTCTCCGGCGGCGATTTGGGCATCAACGGCTCTAGCCCGGTTTAAAGCGACTTCGGGGGTGATGCAAAGAAAGCTTTTGAGCTGTGGCTCAAGGGTTTGCAGTCGATCGAGCGCAGCCTGGGTGATTTCTACTGCCGATCGCTGTTTGCTGGTGAGCTGTTGATGTAACTCGCGTATAGATGCCATAGGTTCCTTTGCTGATGTCGGGTGGCCGTCAAGCCATTTAGCATTGTAATAGATGAGATGCCTTGATGTGCAAGAAGCTTTAGACTCATTGTTTTTCAGCATCGCCAGATGCTTGCAAAAGTTTTTCTACCGCTATCTTCAACGGAGTTAAATTATTAGATTTAATTGGACAAATTCACTTTAAAGGTTTAGTTAGCTAAAGTGATTGAATTTGCTCGATATCCCAAGCTCTATTTTGAGAGAATCTTAGTGAATCGCCAGCTTTTGGAGCAGTTGATGCCCATCACGAAAAACCTGCCAACCATCGCCGACTAGCACCGCTGAAACTTGGTTTAATGCTGCTAATCGTTGCACCGAAGCGATCGCCTGAGATTTATCCATCAACTTAGCATCGGGTAACATCATTAGTGAGCCAGCCTGATGTGCCCGCACCAAGTCACCAGTAATTAAAGTTGTACCCTGAAGCAATAGCGCCAACTCACCAGGAGTTTTGGAGCCATGCAGCTCGATCGCCTCTAAACCAGACACAATCTCGTCACCATCACTTAACCACCGCTGTACTGGAATCGGAAAAGAATCTTGCTCTCCCCGGGGCGCAGCAATCTGGGCACCAGTTTTGGCTGCGATTTCTTGACTAGCCCGCAAATGGTCGGAGTTGGTGATCACAATCCATTGGACACCGCCCAAAGATTCTAGGTGTAGCCAGTTATGTTCAGTGAGAGGCAAAGGGTCGATGAGGATATTGCCCTCGGGGCAAACCCAGAGAATGCTGTGAAAATCTACGTTGCGATCGGCATCAAACTCAGACCAGCAATATAGATCAGGACGGTGTAATGATTTCATGGTTCTAGCTAAAAATATACTATAGTTATTGTATCTAACGCTCAGTTCTAATTAGAGCCTGCCATAGTTGGTTTCACTGCCGCTAAATTCAAAGTAGGACGCAGACATAAATAAGCTAATGCTCCCACTAAAGGTACAAAGCAGAGGCTCCACAGCCAATTAGCTCCACTTCGTCTAGCTAAATCATCTTTGGCTAATACCGGGAAGATCGCTGAGAGCATTAAAAAATCTAGACTCATTACATGAATGAAGCGCTTGGTTTGCCATTGCTGAACAAAATCTGTCCAGTCGCCTTGGCTAAGTCCATAAAATAGTAAGGTTCCAGCACCGGCAGTGAGCAATAGGGCAAACCAACGAGAATCTAGAACTTTCAATAATTTGCTCGGAGCAGGATTGGTATTGGGATTCGGCTGACGCAAAGCCAGATATGGCAGAATAGCAAATGCTCCCACTCCAAAAGAAGCCCCAAAAAACCAACCAGGCTTGAATTTCTGCGGTTTACCATCAAATAACATCACAGCAGCATAGATGGCAGGCCAGACCCCCATTAAATTAAACAGAGAAATTATCGCCGGATTAATGCCAGTCCATTTGCCAGTAGAAAGATCAATGATTAATTGCAAGGTGCTAGGACTATCTGGAGGAGCGAAGAAAAAAGCGTAGCCAGAAAATGCTGCCCAGACTAACCAAAAGATCGCCATCATAACCCCCATAAACTCCAACAGTTTAACGCACCCAGAAAATCATGGGTAATAGATATCAACGTTGGTGATTTTGGCTGTGTACATAGATTTCTATTGGGGATCGCTGGCGTTTAATAATACTGACTGCATTTTACTTAAGGTGTTGATTAATGTTTCTACTTGTTCTGCGGCTTTGAATACGCCTAGACCTCTTGCTGTTACTTTGCCAGAAGAATATACAAAGCGCGATCGCATACTGTCAGGTAAATTGCCTGCTAACAAATTCCAGGCAGGTTCTGCCATTGGTGTTTCTAGCACCACATGCTGCTTGCCATCGGGTTTGATGCGGCTAAAGCCGAGCTGCTTGGCAATCTGCTTCAGTTCTACAATCCTAAATAACTGCTGAGCAGGTTTGGGAATTGCCCCATAGCGATCGACCCATTCCGCTGCGATCAAAACCAGCTCCTGCCGATCGATCGCTGCCGCTACTGCCCGGTAAGCACTCATCTTTTGGTCTAAATCAGTAATATAGTCTGCTGGAATCAGCGCCGTTACATGGAGATCAATCTGGGTATCATCCACTTGGGGAATTTCTTGGCCGCGAATTTCTTGAATCGCGGTTTGGAGCATTTCCATGTACAGATCAAAGCCGATCGTTTCCATTTGACCGGACTGCTCCGCTCCCAGTAAATTCCCCACTCCCCGAATTTCCATGTCTCTGGTGGCTAATTGATATCCTGAGCCAAGCTGAGCAAATTCTTGGATTGCCCGCAATCTTTGTCGTGCTTGGTCTGTCAATTTTTCTTCTTTGGGATATAACAACCAAGCATGTGCCTGAATCCCGGCACGGCCTACTCGTCCCCGCAGTTGATAAAGCTGAGATAGACCAAAGCGCTGAGCATCTTCAATTAAAATTGTATTTACCCGAGGAATATCTAGACCAGACTCCACAATCGTTGTACAAAGCAATAAATCGGCTTCCCCTGATCCAAACGCCAGCATAGTGGCCTCTAGCTGTCCTTCATCCATTTGACCATGGGCGATCGCGGTACGACAGCTAGGTACTAACTCTCGAATAGTAGCAGCGATCTCTTCGATGCCTTCAACTCTGGGCACTACATAAAAGACCTGTCCACCCCGCTCTAACTCCTGACGGATCGCCGCGCTAATTACTTCGGTTTTATAGGGCGAAAGATGGGTTTGAATAGCTCGGCGGGAAGGCGGTGGTGTAGTGATTAAGCTCATTTCCCGCACTCCAGACAAAGACATATAGAGAGTTCTAGGAATCGGCGTAGCCGAGAGTGTCAGCACATCTACCTGGCTCTTCATAGTTTTGATTTTTTCTTTTTGATTCACCCCAAACCGCTGTTCTTCATCGATAACTAATAATCCTAAATTGCGAGGTCTAATATCTTTACTGAGCACCTGATGAGTCCCTACCACTACATCGAGTTCACCGGTAGCTAAACGACGAAGAATATCTTTTCGCTCTTCGGCAGTGCGAAAACGGTTCAGGAGTCCCACGTTAACTGGGTAAGCTGCGAAGCGCTCTAATAGAGTGTGATAGTGTTGCTGGGTCAAAATTGTCGTAGGAGCCAAAAAGATCACCTGCTTTTGGCCACTAGTTACGGCTTTGAAAATTGCTCGAATCGCTACCTCAGTTTTACCAAAACCTACGTCGCCACAAATTAATCGATCCATTGGCCGATCGCTTTCCATATCTCGTTTGACATCTTGGACTGCCTTAACCTGATCGGGGGTAGGCTGAAACCGAAAAGAATCTTCTAGCTCCTGCTGCCAAGGAGAATCTAACGGGTAAGCAAATCCCTGATTGTCAGCGCGCTCGGCATAGAGCTTGAGCAAATCGAACGCCAGTTTTTTAATTGATTTTTGCACCTTGGCCTTAGTCTTTGCCCAGGCTTGACCAGACATTTTATTTAGATCTGGTTTTTTGGTATCAGTATTCCGAAAACGCGAGAGCACTCCCACTTGATCTGCGGCGACTCGCAGGATGCCGTCGGCATATTGCAACGTTAAATAATCGCGGCTGTCATCGTCGATCGAGACATTTTCTAGCCCTACAAATCGACCCAAGCCATAGTGACGATGCACCACAAAGTCTCCTACTTGGAGCTTATTAGGGTCTACTTTCTTGGAGGCCGCCTGTCGCTTTTTGCGCACATAGTTATAGCTAACCAAAGACTGCTGACCAAAAAACTCTCGATCGGTCAACACCATCATCCGAAATGTGGGTAGAATGAACCCTTCTAGTTCTGCGATCCCAGAATATTTGATGGCGACCGTGACATGCTGAGTCTGAAGTTTGTCGATCGAACCAAAATCTCGCGGGTTGGGCACAAACTGGGTAGTGCAATCATGCTCTTGGAGTAGCGCCGCCGATCGAGAAGGCTGAGCTGATACTACCCAGGTTGAGTATTTGTTTTGATATTCTCGCAGGCTTTCTCCTAACTTGGCAAACTGGTGAGGCATCAGCGGTAAAGGGCGACTAGCCAAATTTAAGCCTTCGCCATCTACTGCGATCTCCGAAAGTTTTAGAAACAAAAAGCTTTCATTCAGCCCTGCAATAGTTTCTGCAAAAGGCAAATGGGCATGGGCGACACAGCGATCGAAGTCGTCTACTGTCAACAGAGTTTGCTCGGGTAAATAATCAGCCAATGTACAGGTCAAGCCGTGCTCACTAAGAGTTTTCCAGTTAGTGGGAGTGAGTAACAGACGCTCGATCGCATCCATCGATCTTTGAGTAGTGGGATCAAATTCCCGCATTTTTTCTAGTTCATCACCAAACCACTCCAGTCGCACTGGCAGCTCGGCTGCTACTGGAAACAGGTCAATAATGTCGCCGCGCTGACTCCATTGGCCTTCGCTTTCGACCAGCGGCACCCGCTCGTAGCCCAGCCGCGCCAACTGTTCACCGATTTCACTCAAATCCATTTCTAGTTTGGGAGCCAGTGCCAAGCAAGTTTGCTGAAACTGATCGACCGGCGGTAAATGAGCGGTTAAAGCCGCTGTGGTGCAAACTATCGCCACCGGTTGAGTGGCCACCCGAATCGCCGTGAGTGCCTGCATCTGTCCCCACACCACTTCGGACTCCACATCGCTGTTGGCTTCGGGGTAAAAATGCACCTGTGACCAATTCATTGCTTCGAGCTGGGCTGTCCAGCGGCTGGCTTCTTCGTTGGTAGAAGCCACTACCCACAGATGCTGCTCGGCAACTTGGGCGATCGCGGTGGCCACTAAGCCCCGAGGAAGCCGCGCCGCGCCATTGAGATGCAGCATTCGCTGATGCTGAAGTTTGCTCACTAGTTCATAAGTAAGCTGTGATTGACTCAGGGTGCGGACAAGAGCGCAAAAAGACATAAGGATGGCGTAGTTACTAGTTTGCCATTATAGAGCGGGTTCGATCAATAGAGGCAGAAATTACCTCGATCGCCTATTCGGGATTTTGCTGTACTAATATTGAAAATGTTAACCTGAAGGGTAAGCGTCACCGTTATGCGATACCCCAAATCATCTTTTGCCACTTTGTATGAGGCTAAGCAAATGACCAATCACTCCGTAACGATCGAGCTACCCGAACATATTTTTCAGCAGCTCTCACTGCTAGCAGAGACGACGGCTAGACCTTTGGCTGAAATTGTGGCTCAAAGTGTTGTAAGCAATTTACCTCCAGAAATTGATAAATCTTCATTGGAACTGCGTCCAGAATTATTGCGAATGCAGTTTTTGCCTGATACAGCTCTGCTAGAGATCGCTCAGGCTGTTGTGGCTGCTGAGCAGCAAAGCTACCATGAAGAATTGTTGGCAAAAAATGCCAGTGATAATCTTGGCAACGATGAAAGAGAAGAATTGATGAGATTGCGATTAGAGGTCGATCAACAAATGTTTTGTAAAGCTTATGCTTGGTCAATCTTGCGGTGGCGCGGTTATAGAATTCCCACACTGCAAGGAATTCCAGGTTGAATATGTGGCTATTTCTGCACAAGTTCGGCAACAGATTATCCCAGGGCAAACGCATCAAAAAAAATATTAAATAGCTGCTGAATCAGTTTAGTGAAAAGGCTGCTAAAGTTGAGCAGAATACCATTACTTCTGAGGTTGATGCTTGTGCTCAAAAGCTCTAAACCATCTACAGAGATTAACT
>JANYHM010000081.1 GCA_025359065.1 Synechococcales cyanobacterium GL140_1_metabinner_5_sub
GCAACGTCCAGTTGCTCTCTATCGCTATACTTTGGTGTTGGAATCATTACCAGAATAGTCGGTTTACTGCGAACGGTTTGGGACTATACTAAATTATCCATTCATCACAATACCGGAATTCAGCTTGTGAGCGAATCGTTAGAGAGCATATTCAATTTTTTGGTACTTTCCGAAACAGTAATTACGGCTGGACAGCCAACTGAGCAGCAGTTGGTAACAGTCAAAAATAGTGGCTATCCAACAGTGGTGAATTTGGCTTTGGGTTCAGCTCATAATGCTTTGACTGATGAGCGATCGACGGTGGAATCTTTGGGAATGCGGTACGTCCATATGCCGGTAAAGTTCGATCAACCTACTGTTGAAGACTTCGATCGGTTCTGTAATCTGCTACAAGAAAATGGCGAGCAGCCGCTGCTGATTCACTGCGCTGCGAATTTTCGGGTTTCGGCTTTTATGTATCTTTACCGTCGCATCTATTTGGTCTGGGGAGCGGATGATGCCATCACAGATCTGCATAAAATTTGGACTCCGAATGCTGTGTGGCAGCAGTTTATTACTGAAATGCTCGACCAGCACTCTACGACCTAGAAAAGCACTCTCTGACACGTCGGCTCAACGGGCAACTAGTGTATATGGGAATCAACGCTAGTAAAGAAGGACTAAAAATGCCTGGAGTAAAAGGTCTTCACCAAGAATCAAAAGATGTTTAGCAAAACAAAGCTTGATCTCTGCTTCACTATCATCAAAACACTAGCGATAAACTGTTTCTGAGGTTTGCTAAATGACCCACTTTTGTCAGAAGAGTGTGTATAATATCTTTCATTGGGCGGCTTGTTTAGGTGCTTTCTTTATACTTGTACCTTATGCAATAAGCTGCTTTTCGTCAATCCCTCTCCTCCTATCGCTATAAATCTGTTCGAAGTATTGTTATGAGCTTTAGAAATATTTGCCAACGCATTGAACAATTCAACAGCGAGCGTCCCGTGGAGCTGCAAAAGATTAAGTATGACAAGATGAAGAAAGACCCCTTTAGCTTCTTTCGGGGGAGTTGTCACCTTTTTCATGAAGATTGGCCAGTAGATGCCAAGATTAATCGAGCGCCCGAACTGTTCATCTGTGGTGATTTACACCTAGAAAATTTTGGCACTTACAAAGGAGCCGATACCTTTGGCGGTCGCCAAGTATATTTTGGCATCAACGATTTTGATGAAGGGATGTATGCGTCACTGACTCGGGATATCACCCGTTTAGCTGTGAGCGTGTTATTGGTGGGTGAAATGCTGGAGTTAGAGAAAGTTGATCGATTTGCATTGGTCACGAATCTGTTACACAACTATCGTCAGACTTTGTTAACTGGGCACCGTCAAAACTTACGAGAAGCCCAGGGAATAGTCAGAGATTTGCTGATGAAATCGACTAATCGATCGCGTTTAGATTTGCTGAAAAAATATTTGGGTGATGTAAATAGCGATCAGTTACAAGAGAAAGAAGATAAAATCTTGACGATTGCAGACAGTCAGAGAGAGCTAGTTTTAGCAGTTTATAGCGATTGGGCAAAGCAGCAGTCCAAGCCAGATTTTTATGAATGTTTAGATATTAAGCAGCGGTTGGCTGGCTTGGGTAGCTTAGGAGTCGATCGATATCTGTTACTAATTGCAGGTAAGGGTAAACATCAGCGCTATTTGCTTGATTTAAAGGAGCAGCCTGCTGCATCAACAAGTCTTTGGTCTAATAGCTCTGCCCAGCAAGTATTAATGGTGCAATCTCTGCGTCAGTCACCAGCGCCAGCTTTATTAGGAGAGTTATCGATCGCCTTTAGCGCCAGCAGAGCTATCAATCAAAAATCTTTCACACTGCGGGAGCTGCAACCTAGCCAAGACAAAATTACCTGCGATGCAGAAAATATCAATAGACATGACTTGCAGCAGTTGGTGCAGACAGTGGGTCAGGTAACGGCCTGGAGTCATTTGCAAACTGATAAACTATCAGAGATCTTAAATTATGCAGCAGGCGAAGAGTGGTGTTCAATCATTCTGGAATATGCCACAGAATATGTCCAGCAAGTCAAAGCTGATCATCAAGAATTTAGACTAAGGCAAGAATTTTGTCATTAGTAGAGGTGATCGCTAAAATCAAGCAGCCCATAGTAGTCGTGGGCTGATGACTGGTGTTTGCAGCAGCAAAAGATCGATCGCCCACCTCATATACCTTGCCATTTTCATCAATAAAATTACCTTCCAAAACCAAAATCGATTCCCCCGTGGCGTGCCAATGTTGGGGCAGCTTCCCTGCTTCTCTAATCCGCAGAAAATAGGCTAGCTGGGCACTAAATTCATCTACCTGCCAAACTACCATCTCGGCACTTACCGGCATAGGAAATAGTTCCCAATTAAGTAAATCCATCGCTACTTGCTGTAGCTCTGCGATCGACCAATCCATTAAATCTAATAAGTTTACTGGCCTAGCTGTAGTCCGATCCAGCCGCGCGAATAATTTATTTTTCAAACCGGTAGGTAATGGCTCTAAGGGCACGCCATAAGCCAAATCATTAGCAGCAGCCTGAAACTCCGCTAATTCTGTTTGCAGGACAGCCGATGCGGCCAGTTCTCGATCAAATGCAGCCTGCTCTTCTAAAATATCGAAAGCAGCAGCGACAGTATCTGGATAACTGCCATCTTGAAAATAATTTTGAGGTGAGGATGAATTAGTCACAAATTGCTCCGGCCATTAGAGAGAATCAAGTAATTGAGGAATCGATCGCAGTTTTTCTAGTCCTAGCCTAATTCGGGTTTTGACAGTACCTAGAGCAGTACCGGTATGTTCGGCAATCTCTCGCTGACTCCAGCCCTGATAGTAGGCTAGCTCTAATACTTGTCGCTGCTCGGCAGGTAAACTGGCCAAAGCAGTTAGCACCACCTTTCGCCGCTCGGCGACTTCTAGATCTAAGCTGGCATCAGCAATTGTAGGAGTATCAAAAACTGTGATTGCTGTAGTCACTTTGCCCCGTCGCTGTTTAGAACGCAATCGATCGAGCACCCGACTACGAGCCATCATAAAAATCCAAGTATCGACCCGCGCTTTGATCGAGTCATAAGATGCAGCCGTCGTCCAAATCTTGGCAAATACGTCCATTACCACCTCTTCGCTTTCTTCCACCGAATTTAGACTGCGGTAAGCCACAGAATAAACCACCCGCGCATATCGATCATATAGCGCCGACAGAGCAGCTTTATTTTGATTGATAATTTGCTGAATGAGGAAAGAATCTGGTTGAGTTAACTTCTCAGTTGTGTATGCTGGAACAGAAAAAGAGTCGTCACTGGACATAGAAGACATGTAAGCTACAGTCTTATTATATCAGCACCAGAAGTAATGCTTAAAATTAAATAGAATCCGCAGGGAAAAACCATCCCGATCTACTCGAAGAGAATTGCAAATTCTGCTGGTGCTTCTAGGATGCCCAAAGCATACCCAAAAATATGTTCATTTATCAAAAATAAATTAGTTGTCATTAATTACTCCCAGCATATCTCTCAAAAAGTTTGCTCCGTTTACTTGTATTGATATACGCCAGAAAAATTCATCTGGATCTCTAGAGATCAATTCAGCGTGATTCGGTAGTAGGATTAAAGCTTTCACCGTCTGAGCTGCACCTTGTTTCATCATATCTCCGTCCTCGCCACCGAAATTATTGAGGGACTGCAAGTGCATCCCAACGGCTGTTATTTAGATGCTACCTGGGGTGGGGGTGGTCATAGCGAACTGATTTTGCAGGCTGCGCCAGATGTAAAGCTGGTGGGAATTGATCGAGACCAACAGGCGATCGATGCCGCCAGAGAAAGACTAGCAGCCTACGGAGATCGAGTCAGTTTTTGGCAGGGCAACTACGCCGATTATCAGCCTACTCAAAAATTTGATGGCATCATCGCCGACTTAGGAGTTAGCTCTGTCCATCTAGATGTGGCCGATCGAGGATTTAGTTTTCGCAGCGAAGCGCCCCTAGATATGCGCATGGATACCAGTCAGGAACTAACCGCCGCCGAAATTGTAAATTACTGGAAAGAAAAAGACATCGCCGATGTAATTTTTCGCTATGGCGAAGAACGGCTCTCGCGCCAAATTGCCAAAAGGATTGTGGAAAATCGCCCGATCAACACCACCACTGCCCTTGCCGAAATCATTAGTGGTGCCGTACCCAAAGCCTACCGCTATGGCCGCATTCACCCTGCCACCCGCACTTTTCAGGGTCTGCGCATTGCGGTGAACAACGAACTTGGCTCCCTAGAAAAATTCTTGGCAATTTCACCGAATTGGCTAGCACCCAATGGTCGCATCGGTATTATCAGCTTCCATAGCCTAGAAGACCGCATGGTAAAACATACCTGGCGAGAAACTGCGGGCTTGACAGTGTTGACCAAAAAACCGATTATTGCTCAGGAAGCAGAGGTTAAGCTAAATCCCCGTGCGCGATCGGCTAAGCTGCGTTGGGTCGCAGCCAAGAATTTGTGATTTTGTTGATCAGCCAACTGATGCTGACTATTTACCGAAACCTGGAAGCAGGCCACTAGTCATTTTCTTAATTGCTTTACCGGCCACATCCGAATAGCGCAACTCTCCAGCTAAAATCTTTGCCATAATCACCGTCGCTGCGGGGCGCTTCACACCCACCTTATAACCTACTTTAGGAAATTGATAGAACGCCGCAGCCATTCGCTGTGACCACTTCATATCTGACCCCCATTCATCGGCCATTACTTCAGAATACTTGGCGATCGCCCCACTGTCTCCAGTCAAAGCCCCATGAATTGCCTCAGAAGCCTTAATTCCTGAGAAAATCGAAGGTCTAATGCCCTCAGCCGTCATGGGGTCTACCACACAGGCTGCTTCGCCTGCTAGTAAAGCTCGATCGGTGTGCAGCTTCTGGTCACCATCCCACAGACAAATCGGGTGACCATATTGCTTAACGCTGTTGATATCTATTTTAAATAGCCCTTGAGCATACTCATCCAAAATCTTCTTAAAATCTTGACCTTCACCGCCTCGGAAAGTACCAATGCCGATCGAGTAGCCATCAGCCTTGGGGAAATTCCAAATATAGCCATTTTTCACCATGCCAAACTCAAAGCTGACTACTGGTGGCACATTGGTTGCCGCAGTTTCTACTTCCAATGCCCCAGCCAAGCGACGTTTGCGATCTTTAAAGCCCAACATCTTGGCCATCGGTCCCTTGGCTCCGTCGGCAGCAATTAGATACTTGCCAGCAACTGTGCCATTGCTGGTAGTCACTTGCCAGGTGTCTCCGACTAATTCAATTCCTTTTACTTCTGTACCATCGCGAAGTTCAGCGCCTTTACTTTGGGCTTGCTGCACCAAAAAATGATCAAAAATATCACGACGCACCATCCAAATTGGCTCAATGCCTTCTACCTTGGCTTCTACATCATCACCCATTTCCCAGGTGTAATGCAGAGTATCCACTTTCATCGAGATTGCCGGACTAAAATCAAAGTCAAACCATTTACCCACGATCGGCGATACTCCACCACCACAAGGCTTATAGCGCGGCAATGTTTCTTTTTCTAGAATAACTACGCTGTGACCCTGTTTGGCCAAATGGTAAGCGGCTGCGCCGCCAGCGGGGCCAGCGCCTACGATGATGCAATCAAACATTTAGCTATCTCCAGCTTCCGAAGTTTGCCCTATTTTACAGCTTGGCGGCAATTCATTCCAAACACTGAATTTCCTCGACTTCTTCGATCGACAGATTTGTCAACCGGGCGATCGTCTCCAACTGATATAGAAGTTGACATAAGGTCATTGATCGCATTTTTGAGCCATTTTTTACGTAAACTATTGACACAAATTGATGCCCTGGGAAAAGCACTAAAACCTGGTGACATGTTTCTTTGTATTTAGGAATACATTAAACCAAGGCTTAGTGTGGAGTTTACCTCTGCTTAATAAGGCACTGATAATTTTTCAAAAGTAAGACCTGTCGTTAAGTAATGCTAAGAAATCCTTGAAAGTTTTTACTGGCAATGCTTACAGGAATTTTCGAGAGAAATGCTAGAAGCTTTGTCGGTAAACGTTACAGATATTTCTAAGAGAAAGCCGACTGGTCTACTTAAATTTAATAAAATACTAAAAGTGGTATGTACCCATGGCTAAGAACACGATTCTAATGATTGGCGATGGTATGGGCTGGGAAATTGCCCGTGCTGCTGCCATCCAGAAGCAAATTAATGAAGGTAAGACCGGTGACAAGCTCAGCGATTTCTACACCAGCGGAGCCGGCACCGGGCTGAATATCCAGAAGCTCACCGGTTATGGCGTAGCTACTACCTATGGGACTACCGTGGCCGATAGCAAAGGAGTCTTCAGCACTGGTAATGATGCCCTTGATGGGACTGCTACCGCCACCGGAGTCAGTCCTCTGCGACCCGGATTTACCTTTGATCCAACCTTTAACCCCGGCACCACTGGCGCTGGTGGGGGCACCACAGCAGCGGGAGCCAAGGGCAACTTAGTGGGCTACGACCCAGCGAAGGGTGGAGACCTACCATGGCTGGCCGGATCGGACAAGGAATACATCAAAAGAAGCTATCCCGACTCAGCTAACACCGCTACCACTCTGTACACCGGCGTAAAAAGCTACAACAACGCCATTGCAGTAGATATTTTTGAGCAGAGCCTGGATACCATTTTGGCTCAAGCGGCTCGTGCTGGTAAATCTACGGGTTTGGTCACATCTGTGCCGATCGACCACGCCACTCCAGCGGCTGCTGCTGCCAATGTCAATCGCCGTAGTAAGTACGACGACATTTATCCAGCTCTAGACAATATTTTGCAGCAAGAGCTGCGCACCTACCAGCCAGACGTACTGTTAGGTGGTGGTCATCCCCTGTCGGCACCAGGTGATCTGTTGCCTGCTGGTGTAGAACCGAACCGGGACAACACCTACATCAAAGCCGAGACCTACACAGAGCTGAGCACCAAACCCACTACCAACCGCTATGGCTACACCTTTTTAGAGCGGGGCAAGGATGCTGCCACGGTTTTGGCTAGCACAGCTAAAACCATCGATCCTACCAAAGGTGGGCGGCTGTTAGGTCTATATGGAGCAAGGGGTCAGAATGGCAACTTGCCAGTGAGTTCAGCCAATGGTGACTATAGCACCACCGGCTTGGATATGTTCTCTATCAACAGCAGTAAGGGGCTAAAGCAAGACACTATTCGTCCCCTACTACCAGGAGAGACCGATGCTAGCTTTATTGCCAGGGAGCGCAACGAAAACCCCACTCTCGCCGATTTGACCAAGGCTTCTTTAGAAGTACTGGGTAAAGACCAAGATGGTTTTTGGATGATGGTGGAAGGCGGCGACATTGACTGGGGTCTGCATGACAACAGTATTGATAATGCGATCGGAGCAACTTTGGACTTCGATAAGGCTGTGGGCGAGGTGGTCAGTTGGATCAATGCCAATGGCGGCTGGGATCAGAATGAGCTGATTATTACTGCCGACCACGACCACTACTTGACTCTAAATGACGATTTTCCTAAGCTGCTGCGCGAGAAAGGAGCCGAGAAGCTCACAGAAATAGATACTTCAGTAGAAGCTGGCCACTACTGGGGATCTAAGCCCACCGTAGCCAAAATTCCTGATCCTGCTGATGCCACCAAGCAAATTGATGACCCCGAATCGGGCAAGTATGGCTGGGGAAACCATAGCAATCGCCCGGTACCAGTCTATTACCAAGGAGCTGACACTCAAATCTTAGCCGACGGTGTGGGCAAGGGCTACCAAAACTATGGGGTAAATGTTCCTGGCATCCCTGGCCTGATTGACCAGACCACCATCTATCGTGCCCAGACCGTCGGAGTGAACAAGCTGGCTAGCGATGTGGGGGTTTTGACTACCTATAACTGGGATAATCGCCCAACCATTGGGACTACGGCCAAGGTCAACCCTAAAGATCCTAACAAGACCACTGCTGGCCAAGATGTGAAGTTGGGCGGCTTTTCTGGCCTGCGCTTTGAAGGTGTATCGGCCAATGGCAACCTGCGCTTTGTTACCGTCACCGATCGCGGACCTAATGCCGAACCCGCAGATCTACTGAAAGATGTGGCTGGCAACGAGCTGCCCATGATACTTCCTGATTTTCAGCCGGAGGTCGATCGCTTTGAGTTGAATGCCGCCACCGGCAAATTCGCTCTTACCCAGCGTATCAAATTAACAGGCTTGGATGGCAAACCCCTCACCGGTCGCCCCAACCTGCAAAATGCTGCTCAAGGCTTGGCCTACACCGACCAAGTACCGGTAGATCTGTTTGGCAACCGATTGAATAACGATCCCTTTGGGGCTGACTTGGAAGGCATCGCTATTGCTAAGGATGGTAGCTTCTGGATGAGTGATGAATATCGCCCAGCCATCTACCACTTTGATGCTACGGGTCGCCTAATAGAGCGTCTTATTCCCAAGGGTACACCAACGGCCACCGGCTTCGGTACGCCCATCCTGCCAGAAATTTATGCCCAGCGCCGTAGCAACCGGGGCTTTGAGGGTATTGCGATCGATGGCAACAAGGTCTATGCCTTTATGCAGAGCGGTTTGGATATTCCTGATGTGGCCAATGATGCCAACTCTAAGGCCATTAGCAACCTGCGGATTTTGGAATACGATACTGTAACCAAGGCTGTGACCGGTGAATATATTTACCAGCTCAACGATCTCAAGCTAGCTGATAAAATTGGCGATGCTACTGCTCTGGGCAATGGTCGCTTCCTAGTTGCTGAACGCGATAGCGACAGCAGTGTTGATTCCTACAAAGGTATTTTTGAAATTGATATTAGCAAGGCCACTAATCTCGCTGTAGCTGCTAACCTAGCGAGTATTCCCGCCGGTAAGACCGCCGACCAGCTTACAACTGCCGAGCTGACTACCGCTAAAATCACTCCCGTTACCAAGAAGCTGATCGCTAACGCCACCGCCTTGGGCTACACCGGAGTAGAAAAGTTGGAAGGGCTAACAGTAGTAGATAACAACACCTTGGCCGTGATCAATGACAACGACTTTGGGGTGACTCTTGCTGCCGTTCCTGGTGATGGTACGGTGTCTCTAGTCGATGCCCCCGTTAAACTGGGACTGATTTCCTTAAATAAGTCTCTCAATTCCTCGGCTCCTACGCCGATCGCCACCAGCAATGCCCTCAAGGCTTACAAGGACAACCTGTTTGAGGCCGGACGCGACCAGTTGCTGAAGATTTCGGCGCTCAGCCGCTCTGGTCAGGGCATTCACGAAATCGGAGCCTTTAAGGTGGACGATGAAAAGGGATCGATCGATGGATTGTTGCCCGGTACTGCTGGCTACCTGCAAGCTGCTCTCAAGCGTGCTCAAGTGGTATCCTCTAACCTCACGGGTGACTTCTTTGATACCGCTAGCTCCCGCCAGCTAAGCTTTAACTACGGCGATCGGGTGCAGTTTTACTCCATCCAAGATAGCACAACTAACCAGCTTCTGAAGTCGATCGCTGATAAGACTACTCAGCCCAAGATTACCTTTGCTAATCCTACTGCTAACGGTGGCAGCAGCCCGGTACAGATTACGGCAGATACTATTGATGCCTATAAGCTAGCTTGGGGCAGTGATCTGATTGTGAAGGTGGAGGCTGCTGCTGGTAGTGCTGTAGCCCTCCTCGGTACGGGGCTACAAAGTAAAATTGAAGGCCGGGTAGTAGATCTCCGAGATCAAACCGGCACTTTCACCAGTAACACGGTAGTGAAGTCTTCGGCAGCCTTCAACAACAACGTCGGTTTCTATGAGGTGATCGATGAAGCCGGTACCCTGGCCAACGGTACAAAAGTAGGGGCGGCGGACTACGCCAAACAGGCTGTCCAGAATGCCGTTTGGACTTTGGGCAAAAACGTCACGGCAGATCGAGATCTGACCGGCGGCAAGATCTACGCACCGTTCCTCATCGCCAATGGTGATGCAGCTAGCTTCCTAGCAACCAATTCGGCTAATGGTGGCACCGGTAATCTGCCAACTGCCTACTTCAACTATGTGGGAGCCAATACCGACAAGGTAGAGCACGTTCGTTTGCTCGGCGACAACAAGTTCGGCTTTGAGGATCTGTTTGGTGGTGGCGACATGGACTACAACGATGCAGTTATCCAACTGAACATTAACAAGAAAGCATAAAAACCACTGTTATGCTCATGCTGGGGGAAGTATCGTAATGCGGTACTTCCCTTTCTTTTAGGTTTATTAGCACGATTCAACTATTTAAAAGGTTTAGCGTAAGTCTAAATCTGTCCGCCTACGCCTTTAAACTTCTCAACAAACGCCGCAATTTTCTGGAAAACGCTCTGCTTTTTGGTTTTGTATTGTGGATTAAGCGGACTCATTTTAGGCAGTGCTGAATTTAGCTCAGTACCATTCTCGCTGGCGAACTCCCGTTTCAGTGAGGCGCTAATGTAGCGCTTAGCGGCCTCTTCATTCAAGCCCTCTGAGCGAATTAACTCATCTGCTTCGCGGGCTTGCTCGGCTTGGGCAAATGTAAAGAACGCATCAATAACGCTCGCTTTATCTGCCTGCTTATCCAGATCTGTTTGGTTAATAAAATCTACAATCAGGCTTTCTTTGGCTCGATTACCCAGACTGGCACGGATCAGGCGGCGCACTTCTTCGATTAATTCACCTTTATTTTTATTCTTTTTATGCTGATCAAAAATCAACTCAAGGATGTAGTCAAGGTTGATCTCTTGGGATTTCAGCAGATCTACTTCAAACACCACATCGTCCCAATTGATGGTGGATTCTTCTTTTTCACTGCCTGCTTTTTCACGACGCAACCAATCACGAATATCGTTGTAGGTGGAGCGGTAATCTTGAATGGTGCGATCGGCAGGCATCGAAATTGTTTGCAGTACTGTTAGATCTTCATCACTTAAATAGTGCTCGGCTTTGAAGGCTTCAACTACCGCTGGGTCGCTCATGTCAACGCTTTGCAGGGCTTTCAGGCTGGCGAATTCATCGTAGTTTTGCAGCACGTTTTCCACGCGCAAATATTCACCAAACAGCTTGGCAAAGTCTTTTTTGTCTTTTTCCAACACAATCTGGTCGGGGTCGGGAAAGCGCTGCTCTAATTCTGTGACTACTTCCATAAAGCCGCGTCGGGCTTCGCCAGTAGTCACGTCGGTAAAGCCTTCCATATATTCTTTGTAGCTTTTTTCTAGCACCACGTTTTTGGTGTTTTTGTCGCCAAACAGAGTAATGGCATCAATGGTGGCTTGTTCCAAATCGCGGAAGGTAACGATATTGCCAAAGGTTTTGGTGGCATCGTAAATGCGGTTAGTGCGTGAATAGGATTGCAGTAAACCGTGATAGCGCAGGTTTTTGTCTACAAACAGCGTATTGAGCGTAGGCGCATCAAAGCCGGTGAGAAACATGCCCACCACGATCAGCAGGTCGATTTCTTTGGCTTTTACCTGCTTGGCAAGATCGCGGTAGTAGTTTTGAAAACCGTTGCTGTCTGTGCTGAAGTTAGTTTTAAACAGGGCGTTATAGTCGGCGATCGCCACACTTAAAAATTCTTTGGCGCTGCTGTTCATGGCTGAGACATCAAAGCCTTCATCCAAGATTTCGCCCACGGTTTCTTGTTCTTCGTTGGCTGCAAAGGAGAAAATAGTGGCGATTTTTAGGGGTTGATCGCGGTCTTTCTGCAACTGCTTGAATGTTTCGTAATACAGCTTGGCAGCATCTACGCTGCTCACGGCAAACATGGCATTGAAGCCTTTACCGCCTGCTTGTAAGCGGTGGGTTTTTTGGCGAAAGTTATGCAGGATGTATTGAGAAATCTCGCGAATGCGATCGGGGTGTAGCAGGGCTTGCTGGTTTTCGGCGGCGTTGAGCTTTTTCTCATCTGGCTCGGTTTCAATGGCTTTGAACTGTGGACGGACATCGTTATAGTCCACCTTGAACTTCAGTACTTTTTCATCACGGATTGCGTCGGTGATCACGTAGGAATGCAGCTCACGGCCAAACACGCTAGCGGTGGTGTCTGCACCCAAGGCGTTTTGCGGGAAAATGGGTGTGCCGGTGAATCCAAACTGATAAAACCGCTTAAATTTTTTCTGTAAGTTTTTTTGCGCTTCGCCAAATTGACTGCGGTGGCATTCATCAAAAATAAACACCACTTGCTTGTTGTAAATAGCTAAATCGCTTTCGGTTTTCATGAGGTTATTGAACTTTTGGATGGTGGTGACAATGATTTTGTTGTCGTCTTTATCCAGATTGTGCTTTAGCCCTGCGGTGCTGTCAGAGCCATTTACGCTGTCGGGCGAAAAGCGCTGATATTCTTTCATGGTTTGGTAATCGAGGTCTTTGCGATCGACTACAAAAAACACTTTGTCGATAAAATCTAGCTCGGTGGCCAGCCGCGCCGCTTTGAAGCTGGTTAAGGTTTTACCTGAGCCGGTGGTGTGCCAAATATAGCCGCCGCCCTCAATTTGTCTCCAGTGCTTGGCTTGATAGGCGCTGTTGATTTTCCACAGAATGCGCTCGGTGGCGGCGATTTGGTAGGGGCGCATTACTAGTAAGGTGTCGTTTACATCAAACACCGAATACTGAAGCAGTACATTGAGCAGGGTATTTTTCTGGAAAAAGGTTGCGGTAAAGTCTTTTAGGTCTTTGATCAGGTTGTTATCGGCTTTCGCCCAGTTCATCGTAAAGTCGAAGCTGTTTTTACTGCGCTGGGTGGTGTTGGCAAAGTAGCGGGTATCGGTGCCGTTAGAAATGACGAATAGCTGCAAATATTTAAATAGCGAATGCTCGGCGTTAAAGCTCTCTTTACTGTAGCGATGCACTTGGTTAAAGGCTTCTCGAATTGCTACGCCGCGCTTTTTTAGTTCGATTTGCACCAGCGGCAAGCCGTTGACCAAAATGGTTACGTCGTAGCGGTTGGCTTGTGTGCCCTTTTGTTGAAACTGTTTGATGACTTGTAGCTTGTTGTGGGCAAGGTTCTTTTTATCGAGTAGGTAAATATTTTGAATCCGACCGTCATCAAATACAAAGTCATGGATGTAGTCATCATGGATTTTGCGGGTAGCATCGATGATGCTGTCGCTGGGTTTATTTAGGTAGGTTTCTACAAAGCGCTGCCACTCGGTTTCTAAAAACTGCACTTTGTTGAGTGTTTGCAGTTGCTCGCGCACGTTGGCGAGCAGGGCTTGTGGGGTGGTTACGCTGGGCAGGTATTGATAGCCTTGCTGGGCTAAGTCATTAATGAATTCGCTCTCCAAGTCGTATTCGGTTTGGTAGCTTTCGCTAACTCTCCCGTTTTTGCTGTATTCGTCAAGTATGATGAAGTTATTAGATTCGGCGATGGGGGTGTAGTTAGTCATGATTTGGCTTCCTTTGTTTGTAGATGATTTTCATACCAAATCAATCTTTAATTGTTACACATGGTAACCCCCCTTAAATCCTAAAAAGCGGATCCGCGATCACTGCCTTAATAATTGACACGGTTTTAGGCAGACCTTGGTTTTCTAGAGTAGTTAAATATTCATTTATAGTTTTGGGTGGATTTTTCAAACGTTCTTGACAGCAAGAAATAACTTTAATCATTTCATTCGGATAACTGACCATCAAATTAGCCAAAAATGGATCGGGATGTTTAGCTACGATATTGTATTTTTCTAAAAGCCTGTCAGGAAAATCTTTTAGATTAAATGTAATAATTACCTTGACTCCACCATGAATAGCCGCAGCTAAAACGTGGCGATCTTCAGGATCTGGTAATTCCAACTCTGGTATCAATTGTTGATAATCTTTAATTAGCGCGTCGCGAACATACTGATTCATCAATGAAATAGTTCGTTCTAGCCTTGATCGAGTTAAATCAGGTCGTTTTATCAATAAGTTTTCTATCCATTCTGTCTGAATTTCTTCTGTCCATCGAGCATGAACTAGATCTGTCAAAGCCATTTCCATTAGTAAGTCTCGTAGAGGCGCAGGGTAGAGAACACAGGCATCATAAATAATTTCAATGGGAGCCACCACAATTTATTCATACCCCAAATTTAATTCTTGAGCTTCAGCAACGAGTTCATCTAATACTTTTCTTCTAGCAATGTCAATACTGGTTCGATAGTTAATTGCGTCTTGATAACGAATCTGTCTACAATCTCCAACACCGTCGGCTGGAATTTGTCCTTCGTCTAATAAAGTAATTAAATAGGATGGCGAAACATTCAGTAACTCTGCGGTTGCAGGAATCGTTAATTCGGAATTAATACTAAGAACTTGAACTGCTTGTCCTTGGCTAATCGCAATCAATATTTCGTTTAATGCCTCGAACGCGATCGCAGGTAATCGCAGTTCTTGTTCGCCACCATCCGATTGTTTGATAATTATAGTTGATCGATCAGTCTGTGCTTGGGTGAGAATCTGACTGCTACTACGGGCGAGATAAATATCACTTTCGCTGGGAAGGCTGGTGGCGATCGTCATCGGTTTAATATCAAAAATATTGAGTTTATATCCACATTAACATTATAGCGCACACAGGGAAGATCTGATCTGTCGCATTGATTTTGGATTTGGTATTAGATCTGGGCAAACACATCGATCGAAAGGCTCCTTAAGTGGCATTGGACAGGATTCATGTTCAGTAGGCTTTTGTGCTAATCATATGATTCATAAGACCAAGCTAGTGTTAATGACATATAATTCCACTAGCTTATTCTCCAGCGCAATAGTATTTCGATCCAAGAGACCATATGTCTGTCTTGGGTATTAGATAAAGTTTCGTTTGAATTTCTCGTGGTTTTGAATATTGCTTTGAATATCTTCTGCATCCCAAATTTGCAGCTCCCAAGGGAAGTAAAAGTTGCTTTTGTTTTTAAAGTAAATATGCAAGCCCCGATAATTTTCTTTGTTACGCAAGTACCAGTTCTTTAAGCTTACAGCGGTTTGCATGTAAAGATTACAAGATGAGGGAAGGAATGAAGCCATATTCCATAGATTTAAGAGAAAGAATCGTCAATGCCGTTGAAAATGGTAGCTCCATTAGAAAAGTGGCAGAACGCTTTGCTGTAGGCAAAAACTTTGTCCAGAAATTGATCACGCAAAAGCGAACAAAAGGCCACATAGTTCCTGGGAAGCAGGGTGGTACAGCAACTAGTCCTGTTATGGAACACAAAGCTCAGTTACTTGCCATCTACAAAAGTAAGCCTGATGCTACGCTGAAAGAGTACTGTGAACTACTTGCTGACAAAACTGAGCTGTGGGTCAGCGAAGCCACAATGTGTCGAACTTTCCAGAAGCTAGATCTACCAATAAAAAAAACCTTTCGTAGTAGTCAAGCGCTGAGTGAACGAGTTCAATTATTAAGAAAAGATTATTGGGAGGAGGTCAGAGATGTAAAGCTTGAAGATTTGGTATTTCTTGACGAGATGGGAATTCTGCTGGGGCTAACAAGAGCCAATGCTCGTGCAGCACCTGGCGAAAGAGCTTATGATTTTAAGCCATTTTATCGTGGGAAAAAAGTTAGTGTTATTGGTGCTATAACAAGCTCCAAAGTACTAGCTGTGATGACTATGGACGATTCAATGAACGCTAAAGCTTTTGAGGTTTACATCTCTCATTTTTTAGTCCCTCAGCTTTGGCCAGGAGCAGTAGTCGTAATGGATAATCTACCTGCTCATAAAGTGACAGCGATCGCACCATTGATTGAAGCTGTGGGAGCAAGGGTTGTTTATTTATCTCCTTATTCTCCAGAATTTAACCCTATTGAGCATTGGTGGTCTCAGTTAAAGGCTTTTCTCCGACAGTTTTCACCGAAGACCTCCGCAACGGTTGATGTTTTAATTGCTACAGCAATGGATTTGATCGATTCTGAGCATCTCCGTAACTGGTTTGCTCACTGCTGTTATTGTCCCTCATAAACCTGCAAACCGCTGTATCACTGGCATCGAAGCTAAGTTTGAGATCGTAAACACCGGACAGAACAGCCACACCCCGAAAAACTTGCGCATCACAATTCCTCTGGCTTGGTATTAAGCAGTCGAGAATCTATTTATGTGCATATTCTATGCCAGAAATTTAGAAATAGGAACGAACTTATGTACCATTTAAAGCCTTAGAAGAGAGTGAACAGGAAGAAGGCTTTATTCTAACTTGTGTATCATTCCCTCAAGGGCGAGTTGTGATTGATGCATAAAATTATTTGCTAATCAAAAACCCCAGAAGATATTATCTTCTGGGGTTTTTGCAATTATTCAGCCAAACTTAGCTCAATGCGTTGATTGCATAATCAAGGTAAGAGTTAGCTTCTACGGAAGCGTCACCGCTAAGGCCGTGGTTAGCTTTGATGTACTTCAGAGCTTCAACGTACCAGCTTGGAGACAATTCAAAAGTACGGTTGATTTCAGCCAAACCGCCGATGAGGTAGTCATCCATAGGGCCAGTACCGCCAACTACACAGCAGTAAGTAACCATGCGCAGGTAGTAGCCGATGTCACGCACACACTTGTCTTTACCAACTTGGTTAGCA
The DNA here is from genome assembly GCA_025359065.1 of Synechococcales cyanobacterium GL140_1_metabinner_5_sub. Taxonomy (GTDB): domain Bacteria; phylum Cyanobacteriota; class Cyanobacteriia; order Cyanobacteriales; family Chamaesiphonaceae; genus JAAFHZ01. The sequence continues at coordinate 16,554 of JANYHM010000081.1, forward strand.
GCATAAGCTGGCCCCTGCATGGAAGTGGTGTAAGGAAATTTTGCATAAACTGCGTTAGCAGCGCCTGAGCAGAGAGCAGAAGCTTTGTCAGTTAAGCCACGAGCGGCTTCCATGCTAGCAGAAGCTTGGCGGAAACGACCGAAAGCTGTTTGCATTTCGGTAGAGCTAAGAAAGCGACCTTGTGAATCGGCTGCTGCTACTGCTTCGGTTAATGGGGTTTTCATTGGTATTTATCTCCAGATATTTTACGTGAACTACAAATACGTTGCTTAAGCAACAGCGGCAGCAGCCTTATCGAAGTAGCTACCTACTTCAGAAGCGATCGCCGCACAGTCACCGCGAGTAATGCCATTAGTATCGTTAACGATCGCCATAGCAGCTTCTTTCATTTTCTTAACGCCGATTGCCACAGAAGTACCAGGAGTACCTAGTGCCAAATAAGTTTCGCGTAAGCCATTCAAACAACGATCGTCCAACACAGAAGCATCGCCAGCGAAAGTAGCATAGGTGATGTAGCGCAAGATAATTTCCATGTCACGGAGGCAAGCTGCCATCCGACGGCTGGTGTAAGCGTTTCCACCGGGAGCGATCAATTGAGGCTGCTCAGCAAACAAAGCGCGAGCGGCGTTAGCAACAATCGCCGAAGAGTTGCTAGTAATCCGGTTGACAGTGTCCATGCGCTTATTGCCTTCGGATACCATAGAGGTAAGGGCATCAAGTTGGCCGGTACTTAGGTATTCACCGCGAGCGTCTGCTTGGGATACTACTTTTGCAAATGCGTCAAACATGAACTCAATCTCCTTAATATATTTGTGTCTTGAGTATTAGATTTTACGGGTTTTAGCCCTTTTTAACAACTTCCCGACAACCTGTATCGGTGGCTGCTTTTTTACTATTGTCTTTTTATACTATATCGTTCGATCCTTTCTCTTCACAAGTTTTTATATCTTTACAAACAGCGCTGCTGATCATTTGGGCAAACTCAAGAACCAGTATTGTATTTTTGGATACTTGTCAAACCATCTTTACTTTCGTTAACATAGCAAATATAGACTTCCCTGGAGGAGAATCATGGATTTACCGATGACACTGAGTTTAGAGCAGCAGTTTAACCTGAAACTTTACGAAGAGCAGGTGCGAAACATGAGCGCCGAACAATCCCAAACCTTTCTACTAGAAGTAATGCGCCAACTAATGGTCAAAGAAAATATTGTCAAACACCTGATGAAAAAAATGTGACTAGCCAACTCTGGATTTAGCTAACAGTGGGAAGCCTAAGCCCTCACGTTGAACCACGTAAGCTTGGGCAACCTGCCTAGCCAGGTTGCGGACAGTGCCAATGTAGCGTGTTCGCTCAGTTACTGAGATTACGCCCCGCGCATCTAGCAAGTTAAAAGTGTGTGAACATTTCAACACATAGTCTAAGCTGGGTATTACCAACTGTTTTTCTAACAACTGCTCAGCTTCTTGCTTGTACAGGCCAAAGAGCGTAAACAATAGTTCTGGATTAGAAGCCTCAAAGTTATAAGTAGATTGTTCAATCTCCCCCTGTAAGAAAATATCGGCGTAGCTTATCGTATCGCTCCATTGAATTTCAGCGATCGAATCCACTCCTTGTAAATACATGCAAAGCCTTTCTAGGCCATAAGTTATCTCGATCGACACTGGCCGACAGTCAATTCCCCCGCACTGTTGAAAGTAAGTAAACTGAGTAATCTCCATTCCATCGAGCCATACTTCCCAGCCCACGCCCCAGGCACCCATAGCGGCATCTTCCCAGTTGTCTTCCACAAACCGAATATCGTGATCGCCCGGTTCGATGCCCAAAGCCCGCAGGGAATCTAAATAAATCTCTTGAATCCAATCTGGCGAAGGCTTAATTAAAACTTGGTATTGGTAGTAATGCTGGTAGCGGTTAGGGTTCTGCCCATAGCGCCCATCCCCCGGACGACGACAGGGTTCAATATAGGCCACCGACCAAGGCTCTGGCCCCAAAGAGCGCAAAAAAGTATGGTGGCTCTTAGTTGCTGCGCCTTTTTCAGTATCGTAGGGTTGAACGATCGTACAGCCCCGCTCGCTCCAAAACTGGTTCAGGGTGGCAACAACAGATTGAAAATTCATAGAAAGTCCGAAAAAACTTGGGGTTGACTGAAATTGTACGCTAGCAACGACCTTACTGGAAGCAGATCTCTTATCTAGCTGTGGGGCGGGCACTGCCCACCCTACGGTTAATCTAAATCATTAAGCATCCATGCCCAATCCTTTTACTATTGCATCTAGCGATCGGTAATCGACCACCATTAAAGGATGTGCTAGCACCGGAATCTGTACATCTTTACCCACCGGCAAACAGGAACTTTGAGCAGGCAAAATAATTCCATCCCAAGCCGTCCAAATCGAAGTGAATTTCACCTTGGCCAACATCGCTACATCGCTTTGCAAATCGCGCAGAAATTTACTGTTAGGTCGCATTTGCACACAGCCTGCTTTACCCGTAAAATAGGCTGCGATCGTCCCTCGGTGTGGTGCTGATAAAGTCACATAGTGTTCCACCCGATCGATGCCGCCCAACCGCTGCATGTAGTAACGAGTTACCAGGCCACCCATACTAAAACCCACTAGATCTAAAGTGGCTTCACCCAAATGTCTATTAATAAAGCCCTCTAGCTGCTTAGCCAACAATTCTAAGGGAGCTTCACCAGTGCCCGGTTGCAGATCGATACTGTAGGTTTTGCGTCCGGCAGCGCGGAGCCGATCGGAGACGTAGCGCATCTTGTTACCAGTATCAGTCAAACCATGAACCAACACTACCGGATTTCCAGAATCGGACATGAGAAAAAATACCTCATAGGGAACTTCTTTAGATTTTAAACGCTGGAGTCATGATCAGACTACCGTGAGCCAATTTCAATCAAGGATTTTAAGGCTCCTAGTAACTCGAGTTCGGTATAGGGTTTAGAGAAATAGGCCGAAGCTCCCAAATTCATGGCTAATGTTCGGTGCTTCTCGCTACTGCGGGAAGTCAGCATCACGATCGGCAGATTTTCGAAAGTTTCATCGGCTCGCAAAGCTTCCAAAACCCCATAGCCATCCAGTCTGGGCATTTCCACATCACAAATTGCCGCTTGCACCACCAAACCACCGACCAGTTTTTCTACAGCCTCCTGACCATCTCTGGCCTGATCCACCTCGTAACCTGCCTTCTCTAACATCGCAGCCAAATAGCGTCGGACATTGATTGAATCATCAATAACTAAAATCCGTGGTGGCTGGGTTTTCTCGGTAGCAATCACAGTCAGTCCAACATTTTGCCTCGTAGTCGCAAACTCCGCATTCACCGACATCCAACAAGCCAACTCCACCAAATTAACCAAAGGTACTACTCGGCCATCACCCAAAATAATTGAATTGCCAAAACCAGGAGTCAAGGGTATCGGACTATCGATCAAACGCAATGTAAATTCTTTTTCCCCCCAAAACCGATCAATATAAAAAGCAGCGGATAGTTCATCTTCACCCACGACCAACATTGTAAGCTGATCAATAGTTGGAGTGCCGGGTAGCTCAAAAGGTCGATGATTGCCACCAAAAGTCATTGCTTGCTCCAATGCTAACAATGGAATTACCTGTGACTGCCAAGCGATTTGAGTACCATCAGCGGTCAATAAATCAGGCTGAAAGCGCAAAATTTCTTTGACGCTATCTACCAACACGGCAAAGATAAAACCGGTTCTTTCTATCAACATTACCCGCACGATCGACGAAGCAAAAGGTATTCGGATCGTGAAAGTTGTACCAACTCCTAATTCTGTTTTGACCTGAATTCTGCCTCTGATTTCCTCAATATTTGTACGCACCACATCCATGCCCACACCGCGCCCAGAGAGTTCGGTCAAGCTGCTGGCAGTACTAAAACCGGGTTCAAAAATAGTATTTAGCAAATCAGCTTCAGATATTTTTGCTATTTCCTCGGTGGGTAAGCCCATTTGCTGTAATCGATCGCGGATACGGTTAATTTTAATACCACCACCATCATCAGCAATAGTAATGATTGTTTCACCACCGCGATGAATGGCTTCTAGGGTAATATTACCGGTGGTAGATTTACTAGCAGCTAGGCGAGTGGCAACATCTTCGATGCCGTGGTCGAAAGCGTTGCGGAGTAAATGAATTAGTGGATCGCTAAGACTATCTAAAATTGCTCGATCAATCCCAGTATGTTCACCCACAATTTTTAAATTCACCGATTTGCCAAATTGCACTGATAAATCTCGGATCAGACGTGGAAAGCGTTTGACCACATCAGCAAAGGGCGACATTTGAGTACGGGTCAGATTTTTCTGTAAGCTGCGAGTAGTTTGATTAAGACCACGCACAGATTGAGTCAGATCTTGCAGACTCAGCTCAATATCGGTAGTTACTTCTTGTAACTGGACGATCGTTTCCATTTGATCTTGTGAAACTAAATGTAGATCGTTGTATTGATCCATTTCCAGGGAATCGAACTCAGCAATGTCTGATGTCTTTACAGATGTTACTGCCATCGATGCAGGTGATTCTAATTGCGGGCTATGAATTATGCCTGCTGTGGATGCTTGGTCGTACCATTGACGTAGCTTTTTATTCGACAAATCTAAATGCCTCATGCGCTTCCGCAGCAGGCCAGTGTAATTTTGGATTTTGCCTAGTCTCAGATTGATTGCGTTGCGCTCTAAAATTAATTGTTCAAAGGCGGTGTTAAATTGCTTGAGATATTCTACTGGCACCCGCACAGTTTGCCATTGCTGATTGCTGGTGTCCGAGATAGTGGCAGACGTACTCGCTGGAGTTGAAATTGGAAAAGTTGTAGTGAGCACTGGAGCAGTTGCTCGATCATCTTCACTCCAATCAGTCAGAAGTTCTGGCAATTTGATAGCAGCTAACTCTGTGAGCAATCCCACAGACTGCTCATTCTGGTTAAATAAATTGCTTATATCTGCTATTGTTTCTGATTCATTCCAGTTAGGACTGAAGGCAGAGGGCATTTCTGGCAAGTCAAAGGCAGCTAATTCTGTAAGTAGGGCTGATGGTGGTTTGGAGATTGGCGATATTTCATTGAAGCTAGATGATAGTTCGCTGAAGTTATCTAAGTCAAAGTTGGCGATCTCAGATTGTAAAAGTGCTAAATTGATCGATTCTGTTAGATTATCTATCTCAGACAGTTCAGGATTGAATTGATCGATCACCAAATTATCTGATATGGTTGCAGCAAACCCAACAATTTTTGTCGGTATTTTCTCGAAGCGACCCAATAACACTACCGAATGAGATTTGCGCCAAGCTTTCAACGACTGCTGAGCAAGCTGGGGCGCCTGAGAGGAATCAATATTTTGACAGTGATTTTTCACTGATCGACAGAGATCCACAAACTTCTCTAACTTAGCCATCCGGCCAAAATCAGTCAATTCTTCTGCGATGGATCGGAGTGATTCTAGCAGATCATCAGAAGATAGCGTAGTTGATTGAGTAGATAGCAGATCGATCGATTCTTTCAGAGCACTTTCCAACATTAACATTGCTGGATCTGCATCGCCTTCTTGAGAGAGCAGAGCATCTTCATCCTCGGGTCGCAAATCGCCTAACTGTTGGCGCAGTCGGTCAAAAATAGGTTGAGATTGTATAACCAGCCAAGCTTCGTCTATTACTTGTCCTTGGCGATGCAAATCACTCACCTGCCGCAGAAAATCAATACCTTGCAAAAGCAAAGTTTCAACTTCGGTATTGATCGATTTGGAATGATAACGAACTCTGAGTATTTTGAAAAAATCTTCGAGTTGATGTGCCACTTGGCTCAGGGGCATAAATCCCATCATACCCGCCCCACCCTTGATGGAGTGAGCAGCTCGCAGGGCTTGATCTAGTTCTTGAGGATTAAGGATTTTGTTGGTTAAACCGAGGACTGTAGACTCCATTCGATCGCAACAATCTGCTGCTTCATCCAAGAATTTCAGGGAGATCTGTCTATTGTTATCCATAATACTACACTTGAAATTGAGCGACTTTTTCTTCGAGCTTTTTGGCTACTTGGGAAGTAGACTGCATAGAGGTAGCCATTTGGCTAGAGAAAACCGATCGAGCTTCCGAAGCCTCTGTCACCTGCTGCATTAGGAGCGTTACCACCTTGGCGGTTTCAGCCTGAGAAACAGTCGCTGTAGAAATAGTATTCATCAAAGTATTGATTTCTTGTGACTTTTGCAGTACTTCATTTAGTTTTTGCTTGGTCATTTCTACCGATCGCGTGCCATCCACCACCTGAGCTGTCCCCAGCTCCATTACCGCCGCTACATCCTGTGTTTCGGCCTGGATAGCCGCTACAATTTGAGCAATTTCTCGCGTAGCAGTAGCAGATTGTTCAGCCAATGCTCCAACTTGTTCGGCAACTACCGTAAAACCATGTCCTTGCTCTCCAGCACGACTGGCTTCTACACTGGCATTGATGGCCAAGAGGTTGGTTTTGAGGGCGATTTCTTCAATCAGGGTAACTACTTGAGAAATTTTCTGAGAAGATTCACCCAAACGTTTCATTTTTTTGGTCGTTTCGCCTACAGTGGTACGCAAGCTGAGAATGCTAGTTACTGTCTGATCCATTGCTGCCGAACCGGCTTGAACTACGGAGTAAGCATCGTTGGCAATCGCTGATGCTTGACTGGCATTAGTTGCTACGGACTGAATGGAATTAGTCATTTGCTCAAATGAATTCAAAGTACCGCGAATTTCGGCAGCTTCAGTGGTAGCTTTTTCAGATAGCTGGCGAATATCTTGTTCGTTAGAACTTAATGAAACACTTACCTGACCACTGCCTTGTTTTACCTCGATCGCAATATCACGCAAACTATCAATTACCGCATTAAATAAATCGGCAACTGTACTTAATTCCATCGAGCTTAAACTAGCTCGCACCGTCAAATCACCATTAGTAGCACCTTCGATTTCTTCTACCAAATTAAAAATTTCCATCTCCAAATTTTCCCGCTGCTGACGCTGCTGCAAGGCTTCTTGTTCACGGGCTTGAATATTTAGGTCAATATTTTGTGCCATGATATTCAAATTTCGACTAAGAATTCCTACTTCATCTTGGCGATCATTTATTTCTAACCGCACGCTAGCGTCACCAGAGGCAATCAAATCGGCAAACTCTGTTAAGCGGCGAATTGGGCGAGAGATTGATCGGTGAGAAGGTGCTAATAACAAAATTGCCAGGAGCAAAATTCCGCCGCCGATTGCATATCCTGTCCAGGTAATTCTTTGCAGGTTTTTATCTACATTAGTTTCTGGTTCGCCCACATAAGCAATCCCAATTGGCTTAGCAGTAGCCGGATTGAGCTGTTGGTGAAAATCGTAAAGCGGGGAGTAACCTGTTACATAGTTAACCCCAATAATATTGGCATCGCCTAAAAAGACTTTACCTTCTTTTAAAACAGTATCAGCCACAGCTTTAGACACTCTGGTGCCCACAGCTCGGGTGGTTTTATCGCTATATGGAACATTGGTGCTAACCCGCCAATCTTCGGCAAACAGGGTGGCGGTAGAAACACCCGTCTCACTCTTAAGTTTATCGACAATATCATAGTTGCGATTAACTAAGGTGCCGACAATAGCCGTGCCCACTTGCTTGCCATTGAGCTTAATGGGCTGCACCGACATCAACACCAAACCAGCCTTACCACCATCCACATTAAACGTGCCTTCTGGATAGGGTTTCTTCGCTTCCGATAAGCCAGCAGTAGCTTGAGTACGGATCCCGATGTTAGCTTGTTGAGATAATCCTAATTTTTGCAGCGATTGACTTTTGAGTAATTCTACACCCGAGAGCGATCGAGAGTTAGCCAATGCAGCTTGGACAATTCCAATTTCGCTTAACTCCATACCAGCTTGACTAGCGACAGGAGTAAACTGTGTGGACATCGCTTTATCGGTGGGTATTAATGAATATTTCGAAAAATCATCTTTTACTACTTGTACAGATTGAGCAATGGTTTGCCCCTTGCTATTAGTAATTAAATAGAAGCTAGCGTTAGATTTTTGGTTTTGAGCAGCCTGAATAAAAGTGGCAAGTTTAGCTTGCTGAGCTGTGACTACCACAGCATCATCTAAGTTAATATCAGCAGCCACCACCGACTGCGCCAAACCATTGGAACTATCTTCAATTTGGCGGGTTTCAGATTTTACTGACTTTTCCAGTACCAGCAACTTAGTCTTTAAACTATCTTTCAGATCACCCAATGCTGTTTCTCTAGATAGACCTACAATCCCTTGAGTAACAATCACCACGGGCACTATCGCACCTGTTACTAACAAGGTGGTGATTTTCGACCGGATAGAAAGATTATTCCAGATCTTTGTTGGCTGCTGCCACCATTTAATAGAACTGGGTGTAACTTCTAATATGTTGGTGACAGAAGATAAATCGTGATCGTGGTGTTCAGGGGGCAAGTTGCTAGTCATTAGTTTCAATCCTATTGGTATAAACTGGTCAATAAATTTGCATGGTTCAGCTAAGTTGGTTTTGTTGGAACAAACGGATTCTTAAGCAAGGCTGGAGAATTAACGATCGAGTCAGCATCCAACACCAAAAAATTTTCTGCATCTGTGCCAAGGCTGCCCAGCAAGTAAGGGGCTAAACAGCTCGGAAAATCGTGAGTTAAAGATTGCATCTGTCCTGTTTCAAAACGGGCAACTCCGCGTACTCTCTGCACCGATAGACCTATATACTTCCTAGATTCGCTGCTATCAGTCGCTATCTCAGATGACTGAATTATGATTACTTGATAATTGCGTGGGTTGATCGGCAAGGGTGGTAAACCCAAAATCTGTGCCAAATCGATGACTAAAAATACTCGATCGCGGGCATTCATCAGACCGATCGAAAAAGCTGGCAAGTTGGGCAAGGGGGAAATAGAGTCAGCCGGAACAACTAATGCTTCTTGTACTCTTTCCATCGATAGCAGCACTGGAATTTCTGATGTTAGTTGGAAACGGAGATAGGGATTACCAATAACTTGGACAGGTTGAAATAGTTCAGGTAAAAGCTGTTGAAGACGTGCCAGAGTGGTATTATTTGTCATTTTTTTAGCCGATAACTGTCTGAACAGCCGCTGCTAACTCTTCGGCAGTATATGGCTTGGTCAGATAAACTTTGACTCCTTGCTTCATCGCCCACATACGATCAACTTCTCGATTTTTAGCGGTGCAGGCAATAATAGGAATACCGGCTGTTTCTGGCTGCTTTTTTAGCTGACGAACTAGATCCAAACCACCCATCACTGGCATCATCCAATCAGTGATAATCAGATCTGGTCGAGTTGTTTGCGCTTGATGCAGGGCTTCTTCACCATTAACAGCGGTGACAGTTTCATGTCCTGCTTTGGTTAAATACTGACAGATCAGTTCCAATTCAGCCTGCATATCATCTACTACTAAAATATTTGCCATCTTCAAAACCCAATTTAAAAAATAATTTGTGACCGACTTGCAAACCAAGACTGTGATAAGAATATCATGCCCATTTGACAACTAAATACATTCAATTTTTACATTAAATACTTCTCAACTATTGCCAATAATTTTTCCTTGGTAAAAGGTTTCGTCAGGTAATCAGTAGCTCCTACCAATTTAGCTCTTACTTGATCAACTAAACCCTTATTACCTGTTACCATAATGATTGGAGTTTCGGCCAACGCTTCACTACTCCTAAATAAGCTGCAAAGCTTGTAACCATTGATATTTGGCATAGTAATATCCATCAAAATCAAGTCTGGTTTTAAGCGAAAAATGGCTGTTGAAGCTTTCACTGGTTCCTCTAGCTTAGTGAGTTGATATTTTCCACTATTACCTAAAAATCTTTCGATCTCATCAAGAATCATTGGGCTATCATCAATACAAGCAATTTGATAGACCTTGGTTTTTTTTGTGGAATCCCTAGAATCAGATGATATTAATTCTCTAAAAATATTAATTGGCGATGAAATCGGCTTAGGAATATTAGGCATCGCATTAAATGGTACCGATGGCTGACGCAGAAAAATCACATTATGCTGAATATAAGGACTAAGAAGCTGAACTAATTTTAATTCATCTTGCTTGAGCAACATTGCCAACTCTCGCAGGCTTAACCCCCGCATTAACTGAGATATTTGATGCAAACCAGCGGGTGATAAAGTACCTCTAGGCACAATGTTGTCAGCCGAATTTTCGGTGGTTAAGTAGGGTCGCTGGTGCGGTGACTGGACAATTGTAATGAATTTTTGCCAAATGGCTAGCCGCTGTTGATAGTACTCAAGCAGGCTAGATATCTTCAAACTTTTAGGAGAATTAGAGATTTCTGTTGCTGGCATCAGCCAGTTTGGATGCCAGGTGCTGGTGCCCTTAGTGAGCCAAAGTAGAGATTCTAAGCTTTCTTTGGTCATTTCCAAAGATAGATAACGTAATTGGGTTTGATCGAGTAATCCTCGTTCTAGCAAGCTGGTTATTTCTTGGCCAACCAACAAACCAGTAGAAAGTGCTGCACTATTGTGTATATCGATGCTCACTGCCTGAGCTGCGGTTTCACACCCCATTTGATGTAAACGTTGCAGAAGTTGATTCACAGACAATACCGAGCAATCGACCTTCAGCAATTGGCCAAATCGAATAAATATATTCCAGGTGGTGGAGTTGTAAACTATTTCTAAACAGCCAGTTGATTGATCACCAGATAACTGTGTGAGCAATACAGAAGGATAGATCTCTGAAAGCATGGGAAGTACGGTAATTATACACAAATCACTAGTTGAGAAGGTCAAACTCCTCAAGTAAGAATTTATAGAGTATCTACAGTTAACAGTACCCTTATGACAATCAAAGATCGCTATTTAAAATAGTTGATCCTGAATATTTCAAAACACAAAAAAAAGCTCAGCGGAAAAAGCCCTGACAGGGAAAACTCCTGAGGAATACTTACAACTAAAAAAAAACGCATTATTTTTAATGTACAGCGTAGAAATACAAGTATTCTTGTAAGGATTCAGGTCTTCGACAAAAGCCATAAACTTCTTGGTGGCATGGCTTTCTAGGTATTTCTATAAAAATTGGCTGATCAGTCAATTCTCAATAAGGTCTTCTGAAAGCCACCTTTTTCGTTAATTATTGAGAATACACAAAGTTTTCTGAAACCTGTAAAATCCTGAAATCATTGCTTGACAATGATCTTAGATGACCTGAATCCTTACGTATTCTTACTGTCAGTAATTAGACGGAATATTCTTCGATCAACCATAAAGCACGGGTTTTTTTATGCCTATAAAACAGCAAAGAAAGATTGATCGAATTCATAGAGATATAGATTATCATGATAATTTTCTAATAGTCTTGTAACTCTAAGATCTTCTAACTTAAGCGATTAAAGATAGACTAGGGTAGGTTTATATTATTCTCCTCTTATTGGGCTTATTAGGCAAAATCCGATGTTATCAATACTCGGTGACTGTTTAACGGTGATGCTCTGGTGTATCATCGATCGGTACGAAAACTTCCAGCCCCGTCTCTTGTATGCCTAACTTTCTTCTCGAAGTCGGAACCGAAGATTTACCCGCAGGCTTTGTGGGTGATGCCACTCAGCAGTGGCAGCAAAAAATTCCGGCCAGCTTGGCAGAAAATAATTTGACCAACAAAAGCGTGCAGATTTATAGCACCCCGCGCCGACTGGCAATTTTGGTTACAGACTTGATTGATAAACAGGCCGATCGCACCGAAGAAATTAAAGGCCCACCGGCTAGCGCCGCATACAAGGATGGTCAGCTAACTGGTGCAGGCACTGGCTTCGCCAAAAAAATGGCAGTGGAAGCCAGCGCCTTAACCATCAAACCCACCGATAAAGGTGATTTTGTCTTTGTTACCAAAGAAATTCTTGGCCGCCCCACCACCGAAATATTGACAGAACTGATTCCCCAGTGGATTTTTAGTCTAGAAGGCAAACGCATGATGCGTTGGGCTGACGGGGATTTTAAATTCCCTCGACCGATTCGCTGGCTGGTTGCTTTGTGGGGCAATGAGGTACTACCCGTAAAACTAGTAGATGGAGTCGCCGAAGTCGTCAGCGATCGCCAGTCCTTTGCCCATCGAGTCCTCCATCCTGAGCCAGTCCAAATTGCCAGCCCCGAAACCTATGTGGCCACTATGGCAGCAGCTTCGGTAAAAGTTGACCGGGCAGCTCGCCAAAAAGAAATCGAGCAGCAAATTTTGGCCGCTGCCAGCAGCATGAACGGCCACACCGAAATATATCCAGATTTACTCTCCGAAGTCACCGATTTAGTAGAATTCCCTACTGCAATTATTGGGGACTTCGAGCCAGAATTTCTTAAAGTCCCCGCCGAAGCAATTACAACAGTGATGGTCACTCACCAGCGCTACTTTCCACTGTTTACTGACGAAAGCAAAGAAAACCTGCTGCCCCACTTTATTACTGTTAGCAACGGCGACCCAGCAAAATCAGCGATGATTGCTGCCGGAAATGGCCGGGTAGTGAGAGCTAGGCTAGCTGACGGTCAATATTTCTATGAGGCTGATCTAAAAACCCCCCTTGCTGACTATGTGACCAAGCTAGAAACAGTAACTTTTCAGGCCGATTTAGGCTCAGTAGCTACAAAGGTCGATCGACTACGCACCATTACCAAATTAATCGCCGATCGACTATCCCTATCACCTGAGCAAAAACAGCAGATCGATCGCACCACCCAACTCTGCAAAGCTGACTTAGTAACCCAAATGGTCGGTGAGTTTCCCGAACTCCAAGGAATTATGGGCGAAAAATATGCTCTTGCCCAAGGCGAACCAGCAGAAGTAGCGATCGGCATTCGAGAACATTATTTACCGCGCAATTCTGAAGACAATTTACCCACAAGCCTTACTGGATGGGTCGTAGGCATCGCCGATCGCCTAGATACTTTGGTCTGTATTTTTGGCCTGGGCATGATTCCCACCGGCTCTTCTGATCCCTTTGCCCTCCGACGCGCTGCCAACGCAGTAGTCGATATGATTTGGCAAGAGGATCTAAAATTAGATTTGGGTGAATTGATCAATACTTTAGTCACTAATTTTCATGCCATCAATGGCACAGTAGCAAAACTCCCTGCCCCAGAATTAATCGATCAGCTCCAAGATTTCTTCTTTAAACGACTACGCACAGCTCTCCAAGAAGATCGCAAAATCGACTATGACTTAGTTAATGCAGTCTTGCCCGAAAGCGATGCAGAGTATGGTAAACGAGGATTAGCAGGTCTTTTAGATCTACAAGAAAGAGCATTGTTTCTACAGCAGCTACGAGTTAATGGTCAACTAGCAACTATTTACCCTACAGTTAATCGATCGGCCAAACTCTCTGTCAAGGGCAATTTAGATACTCAGACCCTTGACCCTAGAGGATTAGTGCAACCATCACTATTTCAGAAAAAATCAGAGCAGGCTTTTTATGATGGTTTACTTCAACTGTTGCCTCAAACACAAGCTGCTCTGGCAAATGTTAATTATCAGCTATTAGTCAATGGCTTAATTGAAATTACGCCCGCTTTAACTAATTTCTTTGATGGTGATGAGAGCGTGTTGGTAATGAATGATGATCTAGCGATTCAAAATAATCGTTTGAACATGTTAGGCATTCTGCGAAATCATGCCAGGGTCTTAGCAGACTTTGGATCGATCGTCAAACAGTAAATAATCTAGTATCTAATATCGTACCAAGTCACGCTGGTATAATTATCATATTTATCAAGATGGCAGATAAATCTACACTTTTTGAACAGGCAAAATCCCTGATACTGTATCGCCAGATTTTTGCCGATCGACCAGGAATGCTCAGCGTCTCATTATTGAATTCTGATGATTCTGCCACCTACAGTCAATGGTTTTGCGAACTAGCCGATCGGCAGCAGGGCTGGCAAGATTATTTATTTGATCGACTAATCACCGCCGATAACCCCTTCACCCGTCAAATTCAAACCACTGACTGGCTAGATATGCCGCGCGCGCTCCAGCAAGCGGTAGAACAAGACATTCGATCGATTCAAGAACTTTTCTTCCATGGCTGCAATAGCATTAGTCAAAACCAAACAGTCCCTTGGCAGAACACCATTAACCTCCCAACCAAGCCTGCTGCTGCTCAGCTTCGAGCATTATTAAATGAAACCAGCGACTGGGTGAGACTCATCCCCTCATTAATCACCTACTACCGACAATGGGGAACTGGCATATTTGCTGAATTCAGGGCTTTTCGCTGGCAAAACTGCCAACTGCAAGGCATTCTTGATCCTGACCCGATCGAACTCACCGATTTAGTAGGTTACGCATGGCAGCAGCAGACACTAGTGAAAAATACCGCAGCTCTGGTGGCTGGATACCCAGCGCTGAACGTGTTGCTCTATGGTAGTCGTGGCACCGGCAAGTCTTCGTTGATCAAAGCTTTGCTACCAGAATTTGGTGATCGAGGCTTGCGGCTCATTGAAGTCCCCAAACAAGAACTCATCGAGTTGCCCCAGATCTTAGAGCAACTGCGCAGACTGCCCCAAAAATTCATTGTGTTTGTAGATGACCTATCTTTTGAAGCCGATGAAGCTGCCTTTAAATCTCTCAAAGTAGTGCTAGAAGGCGGTATAGTCAACAGACCCAAGAATATTGCAGTTTATGCCACCTCCAATCGCCGTCATTTGATTCGAGAATTTTTCGCCGATCGGCCTCGCCCTCAAGACAATGATGAAGTACATCAGTGGGATACCGTGCAAGAAAAGCTGTCCTTTGGCGATCGATTTGGTCTGACTCTAACTTTTCAGCCAGCCGATCAAGATACTTATCTATACATAGTGCATCACTTAACAGCAGATATTTCAATCGATCCTGCTGACCTAGACTTTCGCGCATTACAATGGGCTACTCAACAGAATGGTCGTTCAGGTCGCACTGCGCGGCAGTTCGTGGACTTTTTGCGAGCTGAATTACGGTAGGTTACACCATGAGAGCGGAGGGGTAAGCACTCCGGCTGCTGCATACAAATAATAAATTTAGTACACCATTGCCTATCTGAATGAAAAGGGGGTAATATAAAGAAAATGTTAAATTTCCAGTGAGAGCTGTGCTAAACAATATTCTCATTGACCCCTCCATCCTGCGTCTGCTGTGGTCGATCGCTTCGAGTATCCACTATAAAGACCTATTGAATTTGCCTGATGCTGAGCTTTCCCAGCACATCATTCAGGAAGTTAATTGCCGCTTACCACTCGACGCAGAACAGTGCGGCAACATCAACACCTACTTAAACTCCAAAATAATGCTGATCCGAGATTTGGCCGAGCCTGCCTAGTCTTTAGTTCATCAGTAATGCAATTTTAACCAAAATTTTATATTCCTAGAATCCCTGCTTCAGCCGAGTGGGGATTTTGATATGGATATTTTTTCTGCATCCAGAGATCCGTTTAAGAATTGATAGCGTATCACTATTCAAATCAACCTATTCAAATTAACCTCTTCAAATCAGCAGTCGGTAATTTGAACTCTTAAACAGGATTAAAGCAGTGAATGATATGAACGACCTAATTTTGTTAGACAATGGCGATGACGTTTTAATAGGTGAGATGACCGGAGCTACACCTGCACCCCCCTCAACGGCACCACCTGTAATAGAAACAGCAGCGATCGGGAACAAGATTGGTACAGATGGCAACGATACTCTCGTTGGAGTGCAAAATGATACTTTGGTTGGTGGTGCGGGTGATGATTTATTAATTGCCCGTCTTGGAAACAACACTCTTACCGGTGGTTTAGGCCAAGACATATTTCAATTTGCTGGTCTAGGATCACCACGTACTTTTAACGTCATTACCGACTTTGACCCACTCAATGACACCATTCAAATCGATTTAGCGGGCGGTCAGTTTAGTGATTTAACTACCACCCAAGTTGGCAATGATGCCACCATCAGCTTTAATGGTACCCAGCTTGCCACCGTGCAAAACACCTTGGTCGCAGCACTGAGCGACATTTTGGTAGTGGCTGGAACCGATTCACCATTAAATCCGATAGCCGCCCTAATGCCGATCACTGCCGGTCTACTTCAGCTCACGCCTAGTATTGGGACTAGTAGACTAACGGTCAATAAAATTAGTCACCAGGCAACTAGTCGTAATGAACTAGGTGTATTTGCTGTAGATAATATTGATGGTACTGTCAATGGCGTAACTCCAGGCCAAAGTGGCTACTTAGCAGAGGTACTAAAGAGATCACAGGTAGTATTTTCAGCTTTGAGTGGCAACGCGGTCGATACGGCTTTAGATGGTTTGAATAGCCGTACAATTAACCTGCCTGCAAACTCTGCTTTTGGTTTCTATTTGGCTGTGAATGGCTCGATCGATGACAATCCAAACCCCGCAAACGTGTTGTTCTCTTTCCCATCCAGCACTAATAGTTTTCAAAATGCTCAAATTACTCAGCCCACTAATCAGGCCGGGATCACTCAGATAGTTTTTGAAGAGACAAGTGGTGGCGGCGATCGTGATTTTAATGATTTGGTATTCCAAATTCAATCCGCGACGGATGCTGCTCCGATCGGCATTAGTCAACAGGGTAAGCGCGAGATTTTTGACCTTACTGCTGTCGCCACTACGGCCAAAGCAACCTTTACAGTTCAACGTGATGCCGGATTTAACAACCACATTAGCTTTTACAAAATAGACGATGCCGAAGGCAGCATCAAAGTCGGCAATACCACCCTCAAACCAGGTGATGCTGGCTATCTTCAAGCTGCTGTGCAAGGACGTTTGGCTGGGATCGATATTGTAGGCACCAATAACCAAACTGTCACTAGCAGTGGTGATTTCTTGGGCGGAGCACTGTATGCACCGCTATTGTTCTCGAACTCTGCTACCGCCAATGCCGATTTCAGTAATGTCTACACGACATACAGCTTAGGTAACGCTGACAAAGCCGATCACATTCGACTACTCGGCGACAATACCTTTGGCTTTGAAGACCTGGCTGGTGGTGGCGATCGTGATTTCAATGATCTCATTATCAAAGCAACTTTCGCCTAACTTATCCGTTGAGAGATCCATCTTAGAACTAACAACGTATAACCCCTTGAATCAACACATTTATCTGCAACATTGCAGACCTGCCTAATTAGCAAAAGGATCCACTATGTTAGTCTCGATATTTAAATTTGCCCAACTGAACTGGCAAAAATCTTTAGTTTTAGGTGGAGTTACGATCGCCGCTCTGCTGGTAGCAAGCAGTTTACCAAAGTCGCTAATGGCCTCTGACCATGACGATGGCGAAGTAGATACCAAAGGCCGTAACTTGAATCTAACTGACCTATACGCCTTCCGCGAAAAAGATCAAAACCCTAGCGCCTCGGCAGATGACTTGGTGTTGGTGATGAATACTAACCCTCGATCGGTGGCACGTCAGCAATATTTTTTCAGCACTAATGCTCGCTATGAGTTTAAGCTGACTCGGGTAGCTGATAAAGATGCGACACCTACTGGCCAAGAGGATGTCACTCTTCGCTTTGAGTTTGCAGCCCCAGATAGTCGCAACCAGCAGCAAATTAAATTTACGGTCATTCAAGATGGTAAAGAAATCTCTGCTAGCAACCTGCGCACTACACCCCTCAACGGCAAACCTGCTGTTAATCAATTAGCCGCCAATGGCTCTAAAATCGCTATTTTTGCTGGTTTACGCGAAGATCCTTTCTTTTTTGATGTGGAGCAATTCTTCCGAGTAAGAGCAGGTGCTTTAGGCACTGGTCCAGCGGTAGGCTTCCGTCCGCCTGCTCAAGCTGTAGATTTTGCTAAGGGTTACAACGTCAATACGATCGCCCTGCGCATTCCCCAAACCTTTATTAAGGGTGCCATTAATGCTACTACCTTTGATATTTGGGAAACAATTTCAGTCCGCGACCCAGGTACTGGCAAATTTCAACAAGTAGAAAGGTTAGGTCGTCCAGGAATTAATGAAGGCTTAATTACTAGTAACAATTTGTTGAATATCTTTAATAGTGTTCCACCTACTGTTGATACTAGTCCAGCGGCAGCACCGGTCGGAGCCGAAGCAGCACGCACACTAAAAGCTTTGGGCAATAGTGACGAACGGACGAAAGTTTTGTTGAATGCTTTTTTGCCTGATGTCATGCGGATTGATACCACCGGTACCAGCGGCTACGGAAATGCTTTAAATGCTAAGGGTAGCCCAATTCGGGGACGGATGCTGTTAGATGACACTATCGATACCACTCTGAGCGTGTTAACTAACGGGGCAGTCACCGCTGACAATGTTTCTTATGCTGGTTCTCCGGGTAATCCGACTCAAGGTCATAAGCCATTGGAACCAAGCTTTCCTTATCTAGCCTTGCCAAATTAGGTGATTAATAGCTAGGGTCAATCATCAATCATTGCTAAACATCCCAAAGATTCTCAGTCAGAATTCTTTGGGTGATGCGGAAGTTGAGGGCAACTATTCACTCTCAACTTCCTTTATTGCTCAACCTACCAGATTAAATATTGCAGCAGATCGTCATGAAATACTTTATTCTCTTTGGTTTGACACTGGGGGCAATAATCACCGCATCGTTTGGTGCATCACCTAGTTATGCGCAGTTTACAACTTTTCCTAGTAGCTCATCAGACAGTTGTGCCAATTTTTGCATCAAGTTAGATGTCCAATCAGCCTCTACTAACAGTGGCGTAGATTCTTTTGGCTTCAATAATAGCGGCCTAAACAACAATAGTAACGGCGGTATTCGTTGGCAGATTGGTGTTGCTTGGCGACCCAATGCCCCAGAAGTAATTCAACAAGAAGCAGAAAGAGTTAAACAAAAGCTCGATGATAACCGATCGCTAATTATTGCTTTGGCCGAATCGATCGCTCAAAACAGACCCGAACTATCGCGGGGGATTGCCATCATTTTAGCCCCTAGATTAAATTATGCCGATCCAAAGCAGCTCATTGCTGAGCTAAAAGAAGGCACTATCAATATTGGCAATACTTCGGTCAGGGCGACTACTAATAAACCTTTAGTTAATAGTCCATCAGTGGACATTCCTGGAGATACACCACCGATCGAACTCAAATAGTCAGAATAATTATTAGCCTCTATGAATGTTATGAATATCCAAAATTATGCTTTTTCCTTATCGCCGCAAAAAAAAATGATTGCAGCGGTGATGTCTTTGGCTGTTGGTCTATCGATCGCCTACTATGCTACTACGGCATTCTCTCGCCCTAATCCTTGGAAGTATCGCTTTCAGCGCCCCGAAGTAGGCAGTGTTACCAAAAATATTCAACAAGAAATTGCTTTTCATCAACAGCGCATTCAACAACAACCAACCGCTGGCTTAGAAAGGGCATCTTTGGCTTCTTCTTATTTAAAAATGGCGCGGGCAACTGGCGATAGTAGCTGGTATCTATTGGCCGAACAAACCGCCCAGCAATCACTGAGCCAATTGTCTGTTAACAACTATGGCGCAATCTTAGTATTAGCTAAGATCGCCGCCGCTAAACACGATTTTACTACGGCCAAATCGCTGCTCAAACAAATTCCGCCTCAATCGGAATCGCTAGCACTATTAACCACCATTCAACTAGCAGTAGGTGATGCCCCCACTGCCCAACAGACCGCTAACACCTTAGTTCAGCGCGTCCCCACCATGGGTAACTATGCCCTCAAAGCGTTAGCAGAAGTTGCCCGAGGCCAAGATCAAGCAGCGATTCAAGATTTCAAAGCAGCGATCGCCGCCGAAGAATCTGATGAGGCGGGCAGTTCAGCTTGGATTAGGACATTATTAGGACGACTATATTACAAGCGTGGCCAGCTTCAGCAAGCTGATGATCTATATCGATCGGCGCTACAAATTTTGCCCCAGTATCCACCCGCGCTATTAAATTCAGCAGAGTTAGCGGTGCGCAAATGGCAGAGCAATCCCAAAGAAACCCAACATCTGCAACAGGCATCTGAGATCTATCGCCAGTTTTTTTTGACTAATCAGCAAGCCCCTACAGTCTATGACCATGTTGCCCTGCGCGGATTAGCCCGTATCCAGCGTTTGCAGGGAGAGACAACGCAAGCCGATAAAACTTGGGAGCGAGCGGTTGCCAGATTGCGATCGGATCTTGATGGCTTTGGACATCGACGGGAGCTAGCTCAATTGCTGATGGAACGCGGTAAGGAAAAAGATTTAACCGAGGCTTTGGCTTTAATGCAAGCCGAAATTAAAACTCGCCAAGATCCAGAAACTTGGCATACCTTGGCGATGGCATACTTACAGATGAAACAGTTACCAGCAGCAGAACAGGCTATGCAGAAAGCGTTGAAATCTGGTATTCTAGATCCAGGTATCGCCGATCGAGCAGCAGCGATCGCCATAGCTCGTGGTGATGTTGCTCAGGCCAAAAAGTATCAAGAATTGGTGAAGTCGATCGATCCTCTTTTTGATACTGGAGCTAAGCAAGCTCTGGGCCTAGGTGTAGGTCTGTCAGGACTAAATTAAAGAGGCTAATATAATGAGCAAAGTTAATCTGATTATCGGTTTAGTAACTGCAATACTGGTTTCCTTCCTGTTTAATTCTGCTTATGCGCAGATATTTAACTATGGATCCAGCTTTGCGACTCCACTATATATTGGGAGAGAATGGGGGCTTGGGTTACAGTCTCAAAATAGTAATAGAATCAAGAAAAATTTAACGGCATCATTAAATACTAAAAATAGCAATACATCTATTGCATCATCGAAGCTACTCGTATACAAAGTCTCTAGCACAGTTCGTCGTCGTAATTTAGCTCAATTTGTTGCCAAAACTCGTGAGGTTGATCCCGATGGAGCAGCAAAAATGGAAAAACTATTTGCTTCAACTGATGTGATAAGCATAATTGATAAAAAATTGATGGCTTTTGGTCTAAGATCCAATAATGTTGCTGATGCTTATACCGTCTATTGGGCTAATGCTTGGCTGGGTTCTCAAGGACGCACTGATAATTTGACAAATACGCAGGTGATTGCCGTGCGAAACCAAGCTGCCAAGGCTTTATTGGCAACTCTGCCCTTTACTTCGGCTACTGATGCTCAAAAACAAGAATTAGCAGAAGCTATGCTGATTCAGGCAGCTTTGATTGATGCCGTCGTAGAAAATGCCCAATCTGATCCGGCTTTACTCGCCAAGGTAAAAGTAGCGATCGCCCAAGGAGCCAAGGGCATGGGCTTAGATCTCGATAAAATGATTCTTACTGCTCAGGGATTTCGTTCCATTTAGTATTTATCAATTACAAACTCAGCCTACAAATAACTTTATGTTCAGAAATTTATTATCTTTTCACCCTCAAACGTCTAAAGCTTGGAAAATCATTACATCCTGGGGGTTAGGACTATTGCTGGTTTTATCTTTAGCCTTGCCTAGTCAGGCACATTGGGCAGATTTAGCCGTAGCAAATATTCAAGTTAAAGCTCAAGATGTAGAAATCAACCTCACTATCCCCACTGGATTATTAGAGCAGTTTGATGACGACAAAAGCAAACGATTATCAGCAGCCGAAATCACCAAGCATCAGCCCGAACTACAAAAGTTTTTAGATGAAAAAGTTAAACTGAAAGTGTCTGGCGAAAAGCCCACAGAGTCTCAAGTTGGCTTTGGTGCCAGCAGTGATCTACCCAGTAATTTAAACATTACTCCTGGAACTCATAGCAACCTCCTATTAACATATCATTGGCCACAGCCTGTCAACCAATTGCAGATGAACTATGACTTGTTTGTTCCTGGCGTAAATACGGCTCGCTGCTTGGTTCAGGTAAGCCGAGGTAATCAGCTAGATAACTTAGTGCTGACCCCTAATAACAACAATGTTGCTTTAATCGATGCCCCACTGGGTCAAAAAGTCATTAGCTTCATTGGTTTAGGCATTGAACATATCTGGACGGGCTACGACCATATTTTGTTTTTAATTAGTTTGTTAATGCTAGGTGGAAAACTACGCTATTTACTCAAAGTAGTTACAGCTTTTAGTCTTTCGCATACTTTTACACTGACCTTGGCAGCCTTGAATATTGTTTCTTTCCCCAGTCGCTGGGTAGAAATCTTGATTGCTTTGTCGATCGCCTATATTGCCGCCGAAAACATCTGGCGCAAGGAAGTAAAAGCCCGCTGGCAGCTAGCTTTTGGTTTTGGCCTCATCCATGGATTGGGTTTTTCCTCAGCTTTGCAGGAATTGGAGTTGCCCCGCACTAATTTAATTACTTCTTTAGCTAGCTTTAGTGTCGGGATTGAAATAGGGCAGTTTGCGATCGTCTTAGGAGTCTATGCTGCCCTCTGGTTTCTTCGCAAATCCGCTTGGGATTTGAAAGTTCGCCAACTGGTTTCGGCTGGAGTGATTGTAATGAGCTTAATTTGGTTTTGGGAGAGGGCTTTTATTGGCTAAGCTAGTCTCAGGTAATTTATTGCTAGTTTGCACCATGACGATCGAAGTAAGCCAGCTTGGCAAAAAATACGGCAGTAAACAGGCAATCGAAGATATCAGCTTTAGCGTCCAGTCTGGCGAAGTCATGGGGCTACTAGGAGTCAATGGTGCCGGTAAAACTACCATTATGCGGATCTTGGCCGGAGCCTTGCGCCCCAGCAGCGGCACCGCCACCATTGCTGGCTACGATATTCAGACCTTGGCTGCCCGCAAGCAAGTTGGTTACTTACCAGAGACGGTACCGCTATATAAAGAAATGCAGGTACAAGATTTCTTAGAATTCACCGCTGCACTTGGTCAAGTCCCCGGGCGGCATCGTAAACAATATGCCCAAAGAGCGATCGATCGCTGCGGACTCCAAGAATATCAAAACAGCCCCATCTTCAAACTTTCTCAAGGCTATCGTCAAAGGCTAGGCATTGCCCAGGCGATCGTCCACAACCCCCCAGTAATTATTTTAGATGAACCCACCAGAGGCTTAGACCCCAACCAAATTATTAGCATTCGCAGCCTCATTCAAGAGTTGGCTCAAGACCATACTATTTTGCTCTCTAGTCATATCTTGGCAGAAGTGCAAATGACCTGTCAGCGAGTCACTATTGTTCATCAAGGTAAAGTACTGGCGATCGATACCCCAGAACATCTCACACAGGTTTTAAATACCAACAGCAGCTACGAACTAGAATGCAGCGGCGAAGCCACCAATGTTCAAAAAATATTGCAAGAATTACCAATGGTTAATTCAGTACAAATATTGCCAGCAAATACTCCCGGAAAATCACTGCTGGCGATCGAAGCCATTGCCGACCAAGATATCGGTTCTGAGCTAGTCTCTGCGCTAGTTGCCCAAAACATTGCCGTCCACGAAGTACGGCGACGACGTGCCAACCTCGAAGATGTATTTTTGGCTATGACTAACCCCGATCAAGTTTTAGGTGGGGAGTAAACTTGCAATAGCTTACCACTATCTGAAAATAGCTGTAGTGGTATCTCGGAGGTATTACTGACTGATTCTAAAGCATCGCCCAAACTATCAACGTGCTTACGTAGACCCATCTGAGCATTGCGATCGGCTTCTTTATTAGCATCGGTAGCCCGTTGCCGCACAGTTTTGGCATATTCTGACAGCAGCGTAACCGAAATCTTATCATTTGTTACTTTATAGCTACAAACTTTGAGCGATCCTTCACAAACCTTTTTCAGTGCCTCAGCAGCTTGAAGCGCTTTCTTTTCTCCCACCACTATCACTTCGGTTTTTTTCATCGCCTTGGTATATTCTGCAATCAATGCCTCAGCCTTAGGTAGATAGATGCTCTCACGGGGAATATTTTGCAGAGTAGAAATTGCTCGATTCCAACTAGCTAAAGATTCCTCAGGCTTTTTTGCTTCTGCCGCCTTCTTTGCTTCTGCCGCATTGGCTTGAGCCTTTTCATAAATCTCAGTGTTCTTTTTCTCTTTGCTGAGCTTTTCATTCACCCCGGCCATTTGGGGCTGATAGTCTTTTAGCAGCTTTTGAGCTTCAGGATAAGCAGTAACGTCTGGTGGTATTTCAGCAATTTGCTCGTTAAATAATGCCCAACTTTTCTGACTAGATTGCCAGTCTTCTAAGGTTTTGTTTTCAGCCTGTTTGGCAGTCAAACTTGTCCCTAAAGACTTTACATTAGCCAAAACTTTGTCAGAGCTAACCTCGCTGGTAATATTTTGATTGATCTTTTCTAATTTTTTTTGATACTCTACGAGTTTTTGTTGAGCTAAAGCATAGGCACGACTGCTAGGAGTGACCCTACTCAAGTCACTAATTGCCCCTTCCCACAATTTTTTGCTTTCTTTCCAGGTTTCTTGCGAAACTGGTTGCTTAAAAGTTTTCCGTGACGCTCGATCGGCTTTTTTCATGCCGTCTACAGTGATATCTAACATCACGGCCTGCTGTTCATATTGTTTTAAATCAGCCTGAGCTTTGCCATGAGAAGTTGACCAAAAAGGCACAGATTTAAACTGGTTTAAACTTTGGTGCAGACTCTCTTGAGCATCTAAAATCTGTTTACCAGTTGCTTCACTATTCAATACATTCAAGGATTTTTCGGCTAACGCTTGTGATTGTTGCAGTTGGGGGCAAGCACCCATCACACAGGGACGGCTCAAGCCATAGCCCCCAGCCGCTAGCAAACCAGCTCCAATTCCACTGGCAATTAGGAACCCTTTAAAACGAGACTTTGGCGGCTCTACTCTGCTATAGGCAAAAGAATTCTCAATATCGTTAGCAAAATCTGCGGCATTGTTAAAACCATCCGAAGGAGTGTCACTAGTACTAGAATCTAGATTTGTTTCAGCTTTGTGCTGATGAAAGAAAGAGCTTTCATCATCTGATTCTGCAAAATAGTTGGGGTCGGCAGTAGCAGTGGGTATGGTGCCTAAAGCCAAGCGGTCTAAGATTTCTTTGGCACGATTTACTTCAGGATCTACAAATTCTTCGGCATCAGCAGATTCTTTTGCTGAATCTTTTAAGTCGGTCTGAATATTAGATGTGAGTCCGGCTTCAGAATCTTTTCCAGAGGAATTGTCAGTTGGGGGAGTGATAAAATCAGTGTGAATAGAGGAATCTGGATCGATCAGCAAAGAGTCTGCTGGAGCATTAATCTTGGTGACTAGATCAGAATTACTAGCAAAATCATTAATTATTGGAGCTTCCGCTGGAATTTCTTCATTGCCATGCAGTTCGGTGATGTCGATCGAAGGCGCAGCCTCTCCCGGCAAGGCATCTTTAATAGAAGGATAGATCGTAAAATTCTCGGTGCTATAGGGCTTTTTATCCCCGGCTTTGCGCAAATAGAGCTTGACAGGCAACTGTCGATCGGGCTGCTCAGCCTGCAAGGTTTTTTCTAACACCCGAAAAGTTTCTTGGGTATCGATGACGACTTCTTGGGCATGTTGAGCCAGCACCCACAACACTCCATCTTTAAAAATACATTGCACCTGGAAGGGCAATACCCTACCCATGTGGGCATGAAGCTGGTCTCGGAGTGAACATTCTAGTACTTGCAAATCGTCCAGCATGGTCAAACTTGGTATAGGTGGTGGCTAGTTAGACAGATCAGCCTGAGCTGCTGATCTTATAGCAGCACTGGGCTGTAGGACTAGATTTTAACAGATTGAAGCCAAAATGTCTGAGGGTAATGCCGAACCATCAGCAGCTTCTAATACAAAGCCTGCATCAGCAATCATTTGCCAGTCAGTCTGTGCTGCCTGACCCGGCGTGGTGAGGTAATCACCCACAAAGATAGAGTTGGCTACATACAAACCCAATGGCTGAAGCGATCGAAGTTGCACTTCGCGCCCTCCAGCAATTCTAATTTCTTGGCTGGGCAAAAGTAGTCGGAACAAACATAGAATACGCAGACAGCGTTGGGGGGTCAAGTCGGTGCGGCCACCAAAGGGAGTGCCAGGAATAGGGATCAAGAAGTTGAGGGGAACGCTGGTGACTTCTAGTTCTCGTAAAGCAAAAGCAAGGCTGACAATATCTTCATCATTTTCACCCATGCCGAAAATGCCCCCAGAGCAGGTGGTAATTCCGGCTGCTTTGACATTCTTAACGGTAGTAAGTCGATCGAGGTAAGTATGAGTAGTGCAGATATCACTGTGATGTTCTTCGGCGGTATTCAGGTTGTGGTTTACTCGATCGACTCCGGCCTCGGCTAAGCGCCGGGTTTGCTCGGCAGAAAGTAAGCCTAAGGTGGTACAGACTTTCATGTCATGGCGCGATTTGACGGCGCGGATCGCCGAGAGAATTTTTTCAAAGGTAGATTCGTTGGGCGATCGACCAGAAATAGCCATACAAAATGTAGCAGCTTTGTAGCTAGCTGCTCGATCGGCGGCGGCTAAGATTTTCTCTTCGGCCATCAGAGGATATTTTTCAATCTCGGCGGTGGATATTTTGGACTGGGAGCAATAATGACAGTCTTCGGGGCAAAGTCCGCTTTGGGCATTGAGCAAAAAGTGCAGGCGGACGCGGTTGTCCCAGTAGTGACGGCGCACTTTGTAGGCGGCGGCGACTTGGTCTAAGATTTCGCTGTCTGGTGCTTGGAGTACGGCGAGGGCTGTTGCTTTATCCAATGCCTCTCCCTGGAGTGCTCGATCGGCTAGGTTTTGCCAGTTGGGGGCGGTGGCGAGAGGGGCAACGTTCATACAGCGCTTGTCAAAGAATATCGAGGGTTCATCCTATCACAAGAAAGTTGCTAAACATCTAGAGGTTGTGGCTTGCTGGATTTTCAGAAAACTACACCACATCTAACCACTTAAACATTTGCTCGATCGACAGCTCGATCGCAGCAGCAAAACCCGGAACTGGCAAAATCATCTGTGATTCATCAATAACTTCAGTGTTGTGACTCATGCGGCTAACAATTACAGATTGTTCGTTTGGATCAATTAGCCACCCCATTTGTGAGCCATGAGCTAAACAATGATTAATATTTTTCAAAACCTTGCTCACACTTTGCCCTGGCGAAAGCACCTCAATTGTCCAGTCAGGAGCAATAGTAAACACATTTTCTATTTTGCCATTGTTACTTGGCACCCGGTGATTCTCAAATACGGCAAGATCTGGCACGATAGATTTGCCACCAAAAGTACAGCGCAGCTCCGAAAAGGTCGTGGCAATACCATTACGTCTTAGTGCCAGACTAAGCTCTATGCCAAGTTCTACTTGGATAATACTGTGATGACCTTGGGGCATAGGCTTTTGGATAACTTGACCATCAATATATTCACTGGCAGGCTTAGTCTCGGGTAGCTTTAAAAACTCTTCGAGTGTCATTTGTCTGACTGGGGTTTGAACCATTAATAATTCTCTCCAAAAAGTCCTATTCATCATTATGCCTTACGAACAAGCTGCCATTTTATATAAAGACTCACCAATATCAGCATGGATCGATCGAACCCATTATCGGTAGAATAGAACCCTGCTGTTCATCGTAATCATCATGTTTTGGGCTGATAAAATCGCTGCCGAAGCGCAAGGCGCACAGATTGTAAACGACTCCAAAACTCCCTCTGGGCGGGTTCACGTCGGCTCATTACGAGGCGTGGTCATTCATGATGTCATCTATCGAGCCTTGAAACAGGCCGGGAAACCGGTAAAATTCATGTATGGCGTAGACGATTACGATGCTCTAGACACCGTTCCCCATTACCTCGACCAAGAAAAATTTGCCCCTTACTTAGGCGAACCCCTCTGCAACGTGCCTGCACCGGGCGAGGGAGCCACTGATTATGCCAAGTTCTTCATGAACGAATTCTTGGAAGTTTTTGATTACTTAGGAGTCAAACCCGAAATTTATTACCTGCGAGACCTGTATCGCAAAGGTAAGCTGAATCAACACATCGATCGGTTCTTGCAAAATGCTCACTTAGTAAGGGAAGCTTACCTGCAAGTCAGCAAAGCCCAACGCGCCGATAACTGGTATCCCTTCCAGGTAATTTGTGAAAAATGTCAAAAGATTGCCACCACTACAGTTACTGAGTACAACGGCAAAGAAGTTTTTTATACCTGCCAGCCCAACGCCACCGACTGGGTGAAGGGCTGCGGTCACTCCGGCTGGATTTCGCCTTTTGATGGCAACGGTAAGCTGCCTTGGAAAGTAGAGTGGGTGGCCAAATGGGAAGTTGTGGGTGTGACGATCGAAATGGCCGGCAAAGATCACTCCCAAAAAGGTGGATCTCGCGATGTGGCCAATGCGATTTGTCGCAAGGTGCTGAATAAGCAGCCACCCATGCACTCAGCCTACGAATTTATTTTGATCAACGGCACCAAAATGAGTTCTTCTAAAGGGGTGGGTGCTAGCGCCAAAGAAGTAGCAGAGCTACTCCCATCAGAATTACTGCGCTTTTTGATGCTGCGCACCCAACCACGCACCGCCATCAATTTTTCCCCAAACTACGAAACCATTACTCGTCTCTATCGTGACTACGATACTTTAATCTCTAAATATCGTGAACAGCCAGAGTTGAATGAGGAGCTATTGCCCTTGCTGTATGCCCAGCCAGATGAGGAAATTAAACCTTTCCAACCGTTTGACTTTAGCACTTTGATTTCTCTGTTGCAGTTACCCCACTTAGACATCCACAGCGAGATTGCGACCCGCAGCCCAGCAGATTTTAGTGATTTCGATCGACAGATGGCCGATCTGCGGGTTAAAGTTGCTCAAAAGTGGCTAGACGATTATGCTGACCCTGAAGAAAAGCTGACTCTGTATGTAGATTCAGTCCCAGAAACAGTGAATCAACTAACTCCCCAACAAATTCAGTATCTAGCAAAGCTGATTGGAGCATTAGATGCGATGACTGCCTGGGATGGGGAGACGCTGCAAAACACTTTGTTTGCCGTGAGTAAAGACAAGTCATTAGAAATTACTCAACCGATCGCCTTTCAGGCAATTTATCGCTGCTTTATGGGTAAAGATAAGGGGCCAAAGGCTGGAGCCTTGCTATCTTATCTAGATCGATCAATGGTGATTCAAAGATTGCAGGATGCTATCACAGCAAATTCGTAAACCCAAAAAAGCAGTTGTAGGGTGGGCACTGCCCACTCTACAACTGCTCTAACAAAATCCGTAATTATTGGCGGGTGGTAATCGCCATCACTCAATCAAAATTTAGACAGATATTAAACTTTCAATCAACGCCCGTAAACCCAAATAATAGCTGCGGGCACCAAAACCACTGATTTGCCCGATCGCCACTGGTGCTACATAAGAATGGTGGCGAAATTCTTCGCGTTTGTGAATGTTGCTGAGATGTACTTCTACCGTGGGAATTGCTACCCCAGCTATCGCATCTCTTAATGCCACACTAGTATGGGTCAAACCACCAGGATTAATTAACAAACCATCGTAGTGACCACGGGCAGCATGAATAGCGTCGATCAGCACCCCTTCGTGATTGGATTGCTCACAAGTTACCCCAGCCTCGTATTCTGTACTGAGCTGGGCAAGATGCTGATTAATCTCTACTAAAGTATCGCTCCCATAAGTTTCTGGTTCCCTTGAACCTAACAAATTTAGATTAGGGCCATGCAGAACTAAAATTTTCAGTCGAGCGAACTCTGGCATATATAAAAAGCTCTAGATACTACTATCTTCTGTCGCGTACAGGGATAGGAATGAGTTCTGGTTCGCACTGTGGCTCAGGGCCAAACAAAGACTCAACTAGTCTATTAGCTAGCTCGATGAGTCTATCAATTAAACCTGCTATGTATTCCATGAAAACAGCTCCCGCAAGAAAACTTTTAAAATTAGGGCAGTCCATCTTCTAAAAAAGGCGGTGGCTGCTGCAAACAGTCAGCATTAACTGCTTAACCTTATTTTAGTGTGAAATCAGAAAGAGTGTAACGTAAAAACAATATTTAACTATTTTTTCACATTTAGCTTATTTTCCGCTCTGATTTGCCTTAAATGCTTACTTTTGGTCGATCGCCTTGTGAGTTTGGGGTACAACCCGCACAGTGGTTAAAGATTTCTTCAATAAAGCCTGCCACTCCAGCACTTGCTCGGGCAAAGGGGGTAGCGGATTGCCGTGATGGGGCTGTTCTAGGGCACTCACTGGCTGCAAGAATACGGGAATCTGTCGATCGACCACCGCAATCAGCTCGGCAGCCTGAGTCAAATCTTCTGTCAAAGTGGCTTGACTTACAATGATTTTGCCAAACACCCCACAGCCCTGCTCCACACATATCCGTAAAAATTCTTGGTGCGCTGCCCAATGTGATTCGCCGCTAACGCTGGGTAACTTAATATCCATTCCCACTAAATCTAGATATTCAACGATCAAAGCTAGCTGCTGAGGGCGATGGCCACCGGTTTCTAGATAGATCGGTAAGTCAGTAGAGCGCAGTAACGGCAGCAATTGTTGCAAAAATTTGGCGTGGAGTAACGGCTCACCACCGGTAATGCTGATGCTGTCATGTAGATGGGGAGTATTTTGATCTTTTACCCAACCCAAAATCTGATCTATCGATACCGGGTTGACATATTCCTGAAAATCTCGTTGGCCAGGAGTTTGCTCGATCTCACAGGTTTTTTGTGCCACCCAAGTATGCTCACTGTCACAATAAGTGCAGCGCAAATCGCAGCCCCCAAACCGCACAAAGATTTGCCGGGTACCTACGTTTAGCCCTTCTCCTTGGATTGCCGAAAAAATTTCTACCAGATTAGCCAGATTAGTTTGGGCAGACATACATTATTAATTGATTTACAAGTTCGCAGAAATTCATAATTTCACAGCTTTCTTCATAAAAGCACATCTTCTGTTTAAAGAAAATTTATCACTAAGCTGCGGTGATCTTGGTTAGCATTATAAGAACTTCTGTCAGGAAGATTGCCATGCTGCCAATATTATTGATCTTAGCTCTGCTCCTGTGTTTTTGGATTTTAGTCTCGCAGCTAATCCGCCGAGAACAATCTAGCCGACGACGGGTACTGGCGACCCAATATCCTCACACCTACAAACGAATCCCTCGCGATCCAGAAGAACAGTATATAGAAGGGATTGGCTACATCATTGGCGATGTTTCTTGCAAATACAATGCGCGATCGCCCTATATGCGCTGTGCTGTCAACCCTAGTGGGCTTTGTGAAGGCTGCCGTGACCACTATCATCAATAGTAAATCTCCCCAAACTTTATGTCGGCTTAGAAATGCAAATTAAGATCCAGCCTTTTACTGTAAACAAACGTGTCCCTCTGAAAATTAGTCGGGGTACTACTAGCCAGTCTACTAATATTTGGCTACGCATTGAGGCAGACGGTATTGAAGGCTGGGGTGAGGCCACTCCTTTTTCGATCGGCACTCTCCAACAAACCACTGCCGAAATCATGACGGCTTTGACGGAACTAACTCCGATCTTGGCCAAGTTTCATCCTCTCCAGCACCAAAGCATTGACAAAATGCTGCGAGAATCGGATTGGCAGCGAATCCCTTCCTCAGTGGTAGCAGCGATCGACTTAGCAATTCACGACTGGATCGGTAAAAAAGCCAAAATGCCTTTGTGGCAACTGTGGGGCTTAGAGCCAGAAACAGCTCCGCCGATTTCGGTCACTGTGGGTATCAATTCTCCGGCTGGTGCCCAAACTAGAGTACGTCAGTGGCAAGAAATTTTTGATTGCAATTTTTTCAAGTTAAAGCTGGGCAGCCCTGAAGGTATTGCTGCCGATCAAGCAATGTTTCAGGCTGTACAAGAAATTGTGCCAAAAGCTAAGCTCACCATCGATGCCAATGGTGGCTGGGACTTAGAACAGGCAATACTAATGACAAACTGGCTATATGAGCGGGGCGTTAGCTATGTGGAACAACCCTTGGCCAGAGGAGCAGAAGCTGATCTACCGAATTTGCAGCAGGCTTCACCCCTGCCGATTTTTGTGGATGAGAGCTTTTTTGTGAGCCAAGATTTGCCTAAATTAGCCGATCGAGTGGCTGGCATTAATATCAAACTAATGAAATGTGGGGGCTTAAGTGAAGCTCTGCGCAGCATTCATGCCGCGAGAGCTTACGGTTTGCAGGTAATGATTGGTTGCTATTCCGATAGCTGTCTATCGAATACTGCGGCGGCTCAATTGGGTTCTTTGGCCGATTATTTGGACTTGGATAGCCACCTGAACTTATTGGAAGATCCTTTTGTAGGAGCAACCATGCAAAAGGGTAAGCTGCTGCCTAGCAACTTACCCGGTTTGGGAATAGAACTGCATTCCAAATAAGTTATAAGCCTTCTAGGGGAACACTTAAGAATCTGGCTAGCTCAGCACCCTGGGTTTCGATCTCAGTAAGGGCGATCGGTTCTCCTACCCGAGTTAGAGGAATTTCTCGCCGACCTTTGACCCGAATAAATAGCGTGCGGCGAGGATTGATGCCGTCTTTGATATCTACTCGCACTGCTTGGATATCTTTCAGGGGATTTTTGACTTCGATCTGGCGGTTCTTGCCCGGGAAGCCCCAGCGGAAAACAGTTGATTCACCGGTTTCTTGGTTGAACTCATTGTAACCGCCGCCAATATCTAGGGCGATCGAACCCCATAGATACAAAGCAGTCAGGCTGCCCGCCACCCCATAAAAGCCCATCGCCACTCCCTGTGGGAAAAATGGCAGGTCGATCGAGTTCTCTATAAAGGGCAACAAATCGGTGTGCAGAAAGCTAGATAAACTTTCTAGCAAAAAGCCCCCACCGCCTAGAGTGACGATGCCCGCCCAGAAGTAATTGCTGAATCGACGCGAACCCAAGACAGGTTGTACCAAAATAGTTTTAGCAACCGCTACCGCAGCAGCCGGGGGCAGAGTTTGCTCTGGTATTGTTTGATCAGACATAGCAAAAATTGGATTTTTAAAGTTTTTTTCATTACTTAGTTTATTGTGGCACTTATTGGAAGCATCCAAGTTCTTTCTCCGGCTCAAAGTGGGAATTATTAATGGTGAGTATAGACAGCTAATTTTGTGATGCCGACTAGAAGCAACAATTTGTAAATATCCCTAGCCTGTAAAGATCGCCATCGATCAAGCACCAATCACATTGTGGCCTCCGGCATAAACCGCAAATTTACAGGATCAATTAGCACGACAACTATCCTTTAGCATCCATTGCAAATAGGCAAGAAGTTTTTCGACAGGATTAAGCTTGTACTCTTCAGGGTCGATGATCGCTAACTTACCATCAAGCTGAATAAATTGCCATAGGGTGCCACTTGTGACAATGCCATAGATGGTGGAGAGCGTTCGCCCGTGATCAGTGTTAAATCGTTGGGCTGCGACCATTTCGGCAATACATACTGCGACACTTTGCTCGGAGGTTTCCTCCGAGCCTTGAGTGGCAGGTTGACCCCAACCGTCTTGCAGGGAGCCTTTTTTGGCCTCCACGATCGTTACGATGGGGGCTTCTAAAAGGAGCTGGCTGGGGGAGTGGCCAATAATGAAATCACAGATCCCGTTTAAGCCTTGTTCTCGTTCGCGTAGCGTCCCTGTAGGGGAATCGACTGTGAGTTCTTCGCCAGAGAAAATGCTGATGGTGTTGTGGTTAAGGGCGCGGAGTTCAGCAAGAATGGGAGCCACAATAAATTCGGAGCGAGCTTTTTCAGAACCTGTGACGGTGGCGATCGGCAGCATTATTGCCAGGGCTTGTTGGAGGAATATGCTGACTGCAATGGGTGCTAGCTCTGGGAAAAAGGTATCCGTCAGCAATTCTAGCTGAAATTTTTCACGCACTTCGCTGAGGGTAAAGCTACTGTAAGACACGATGAACACCGCTAAGAACTTTTTACTATTATGAACCTCTCCGACCCGCTCCGCACAAAAAACTATCAATTTCCTATAATATTATGCTGATTAGGTAAATTGAGTACTATGCTAAATGCTGTCAGAATTTATTTATCAATTTAAGATGCTAGTCTAGATCTACCTATGTTTCTTTTTAAGTGCGCTGGGCAAAAGTATTTCGATCTGACAAATATCTATATTTAGCAATCAATATATTCACTTCCAATGCCCACTCCAAAGCAAATCGCCCACGAACGTCTCAAACAGCTTCTTACTGAAGCCGATTCTTCATCTTACGCATGGATGGATTCTGGCAAACATGTTGAGTGGACGGAAAATGTGAAATCCGCTCTTAGCCGACTACTCAGTGGCAATAGTGAGAAACTGAAAAAATTCAATTCCGTTGACTATAGTCCGGTCGTGTATTTCTTGGGGATAGACGAAAATATTTCTGATGAGTCGTTTGCGGCTGATATGAATAGTTCGTTTGTGGATGGTATGAATAGAGCGATGGCTATCGTTCGATCTGCAATTCAAGAGTACGAAGATTACGAAATTCAATCTGAAACGACCATCACGTCAAATAAGGAGCCTATCGCAGTGCATACACGCAAGATATTTGTTGTACATGGTCATGACAACGAAATGAAAGAATCAGTTGCTCGATTTCTTGAACGGATCGATTTCGAACCTATAATTTTGCACGAGCAAGCAAGCGGCGGCGATACCATTATCGAAAAGTTAGAACGTCATGCTGATGTTTCATATTCTATTGTTCTTCTCAGTCCTGATGATGTTGGTGCTGTCAAAACAGATTCAAGTAACCTGAAACCTCGTGCTCGGCAAAATGTAGTTCTTGAGCTGGGTTATTTCATTGGCCGGCTTGGTCGATCACACGTTTGCCCTCTTGTTCGAGACTCGCTGGAAGTTCCATCAGATTTTCAGGGTGTTGTGTATGTACCATTCAAGAACGAAGACTGGAAAATCCATCTCATCAAAGAACTAAAAAACCTCGGCTTTGACATTGATTCCAACAAGGCATTTTAAAACGGCTCTCATCATATACGAATCACATTCTACTAAATACCTTTTGCGAAAGATGTTTGGTAGGAGTACACAAGTTCAATAAAGTAGTTTAACTACATTGGTTAATCCTCATGAAAATTGAATCGCTAGAAACACTTCACAAAAGTATGCAAGAAATCGGTGTTGATACGCAACAGTTTCATTTGCTTGCCGGTGCCGCTAGTTTCGACTGCATGTTTTCCACCCGAGAAAATCCCTTTGTTTTGTCTCTCACCTCCAGAGGTGAAAATCCAAAATTCTTCAAATTTGATGTCCATCGTGGGTATCAAATCAAAGAATATTTTGGGGAAATGTACAGTGATCTATTATCTGTATTGAGAATAGACGGGCCAGGGCAAACGCATCAAAAAAAATATTAAATAGCTGCTGAATCAGTTTAGTGAAAAGGCTGCTAAAGTTGAGCAGAATACCATTACTTCTGAGGTTGATGCTTGTGCTCAAAAGCTCTAAACCATCTACAGAGATTAACT
>JANYHM010000083.1 GCA_025359065.1 Synechococcales cyanobacterium GL140_1_metabinner_5_sub
TATTTGATACCCGTTGGCATCAGCCCATGCTTTCAGCTCTCGCATAGCAGGTTTGCGCTCTGTACTTTCTGCTTCGGTTAAAGTCAAAGCTACTGCTTCGCCGAATGTTATTAACCTGTAAATCATTTTGCCTTCCTTAAAATTCTTAAAACCTATACATACAAATCATTCAGGGGGCGATTGATAGCCCCCTGGCTTCCTTAGAAATAATCAGCGGCGACTAATTCCGGTGGAGCCTCTTCGACTTTCTCAGCGTCCCAGAACCCAGCAGAGCGTTGAAATACTCGGTAATCGGCGTAGGTGTTGGGTGTGCCGTTGGATTCTGCCCATTCGCCGGGGACGAAGAGGCTTAGGGATGCGCCCTTGACTCGGAACTCTGTTGGGGGTTCGGTGTGCGCTAGGTAATGCTCGGCAATCTCAAAGGTTGGTGCCCACTGGCCAGCATTAGTCATATGGAGATCTAAGTGACTTGGTAGCTCCATTTCTTCGTGGATACCGCTAGGAACCGCCCAGGCAGATACTTTATAAACTTGGCCACAGTATTCGCCGTTGCGATCAAAGGCTGGCAACTCGGTTTCTTCTGTTGGTGAGAAGTTACAACCGTTATGGTTGGCGATTTTTAGCGTGTGTGTCATGATGGGGATTGCCTCTTAATCTTTAGATTTGGTGGTGGTAGCAAAGCGATCGATTAACTTTTCCAGGGGAAATCGATCGCTTTGTCATATCTATATATCTTTGCTTTTGCCGATCAATCAGTAGTAGAGAGGCTAGCTATGGGGTGAGTCAGGTTCTTTTATTATCAGTTGCACTTTTAGTTAACTTCTGAGGTTTGCAGGGTGCTGCCTGTTTCCTATTTGCTAACACTATAACGTCTAACGTTATACTTGTCAAGTACTTAACGCTAAATATATAACGTGTGATAGCATAGTACTAGCCTTTAGTTCTAACTTAGATGAAAATGATGATGCCCTTAATAGAAAGACCCCAAATGCTTAAATGGCGCTTGCGTGAGGTAATGGCACGCGGCAAAATTACCAACAGAGAACTTGCTCAAGAACTAGGAAGGCACGAGGGGTCGATATCACGGATGAAAAATGCCGAACAAATGCCCAGAATTGATGGAGCCGAGCTAAATGATCTCTGCAATGCTTTAACTAGAATTCTTCATTCACGAGGAGGGAGCGATATTGTAGTAACTCACAACACGCTCTTGGAATACTTTCCTGATCCAGAAATTAGCAGCGAAGCAATAGAGTAGACACTAAATCCCAAAGCTACTAATTCCAAAAACTCAAAGAACTCAGAGCATCCAAGGTGATACGAGTCCCAAAACTTGGAGATACACCATGACCAATAAAGAACAAGTGCTTCTAGAATCCCAAGCAGCACAAAGCTCTCAATTAGCCCAAATCGAAGATCGAGCCGAAGAACTGCTGAGCAAAGCCAAGGCTCTGCACTTCAATGTTTGGCAAGGAACTGGAATTGCTACCACTGAACAGGTGGCTGAGTTCTATGAGGTTCCCATTAAGACCATTGAAACGGTCTTACAAAGAAACAGAGAAGAGTTTAATTCTGATGGCTTAAAAGTCTTACGGGGCAAAGAGTTAAAGTCTGTGACCTTCATTGTGAAGGTCACAAATAAAGCTCGAAATCTCACCATCTGGAACCCCCGCCCCGCCCTCCGGCTCGGCTACCTGCTCAGAGATTCCCCGATCGCTAAAGCAGTCCGCACCACCAGCCTCGATTTCATTGAGCAAGCCGCCAAGCCCAAAGCAACCCCACCGAAATCCCAGGCCGAAATAACTCTCGCCCTAGCACAGCAGCTCATAGAGCAAGAGCAGCGGGTACAAGCCGTAGAGGCCAGAGTTCAACAAATCGAACAGCGAAGCATCAAGGCGATCAAAATAATCAACCTTCTGCCAGCCCCAACGGAACCAGCGCCCCCACTGACCGAGCGGGACAGTCTAAGGAAGCTGATAAATGCTTGGTGCCAATCGAACAACATCGAACACGAAAAGGCTTGGCGCACTCTCTATAACGAGCTATACATCCGCGATGGCTTCTCGGTGAACGCCAGAATCAAGAATTCCAAGGCTACCAGTAAATTAGAGTTGGTCGCTGAACATGGAAAGCTGGGGATCTTGTACGCGATCGCCACTGAGATCTTCAAAGTTCATGGCTCAGTTTAAAAACAAATTTGAGCAGAATTCTTGATCATCAACTGTTACTGAAGCTATAGCTACATGGGAAATAATTCTGATGCGTAGTTTTCATTGTTGAATCTCAAACCAGCAAGGACAAACTACAAGAGGCTTCATTAGAACCCAATCCCCACCGTACTTAAGCATCTTCTTATCTCTGTCAATTCAGATATGGCCAAATAAATACATATATTTAATGGCACTTTTTGAATTGTTAAAGAAAATTATCGCCACGGTGGATCGATCGCCTAATCTGTTGTATGGTTTTATGTAGGTTCTGGTTTTAGATTTCCTGCCACCCTGGCAATGGTAGGA
>JANYHM010000005.1 GCA_025359065.1 Synechococcales cyanobacterium GL140_1_metabinner_5_sub
GTACTCTCTAACGCCCTGAGTACTGTCCCTGACTCGATATTTGGATTAAATAAG
Source organism: Synechococcales cyanobacterium GL140_1_metabinner_5_sub (assembly GCA_025359065.1). Lineage (GTDB taxonomy): Bacteria > Cyanobacteriota > Cyanobacteriia > Cyanobacteriales > Chamaesiphonaceae > JAAFHZ01. The sequence continues at coordinate 55 of JANYHM010000005.1, forward strand.
CTGAATTCTTTGAGGTTCATTTATCATTCTTATCTTCGACAACTTTCATTTTACCTGCTTTTAGCCATTAACCGAACCGTATTGGGACGAGAACTTCTCGTTCGATACCATTCCAAAGTACAGTTGCCTCATGTAGTGATAACAAAATTTCACTATTGTCTGCTAGATTAGCCTGAGTATCATGCCTAAATGTTAAACCCATCAACGATATTGCTTCTGGAGGAAGACAGAGTTCTCCGGTAAAACCTGTATCTACAACAAATTCAATGGGGACTCTCAAACCACTTGACAACAAAAATGTCAAAACAACTGTTGCTTGTCTATCTACAACGGTTCCAGAAATCACTTGTGAACGCGCTCAATTACACCACCTAATGAGACTGCAACGTTATAGCCAATCCGTATTCCAAACAGTCGGGCATTGGGGTGCTTCTGACTCAGATTTCGAGATGATTGCAATCCAGTCTTATCAACCTCATATTCGCCTGTCTCGATGTCGATAATAACCATCTTGCCGATGTTCTCTTCAACCTCTACTTTCTCACGGATGACATTTGCATACAAATCCTTTGCACGCTGCGCCACCTCTTCACGGCTGAGAAGAATTGCTTGCATGGACTGACTCTCAATTTCTACTGGAACCTTTCCATAATACCTCACGAATCAGAATGATTGTCATTGCCATCACCTGTATTTAGCATGACAATCAATCTTGACACCTCAAAAAAGTTCAAGCTCTTAAACTTCAGACTTTTACTAGCTCCTTGACTGGCGCTGTAAGGGATGCTTCTAGAGTTGATCGGCCAACATCTTTTTCTAAAATATTCATCACCTCTCGGCCAAACTCATTGGGGTTTTGGCGCATCGCTTGCAGCCAAGTCTTCCCAAAGAACGAACCCCAAGGTTCCGGATTCCACAGCACCTTACGGGCAGTCCAAGGCATTAAGCTCATGGGATTGTAGCCTTTTTTCACAATATTGTTATCGAAAGCATATTGCTCTAAGTGAGTATGGGGCTGCAAACCAATAAAGAAAATCGCTGGCTCCACCTTATCGGCACCAAAAATATTCTCTAACTCTCGATGGTAGGCGATCGTCTGTTGAATAGTTTCTTCTCGCTCATCGATCACATTGAAAGAATAGTTCACCGAAACCAAATCATTAAACCCAGCCGCCTTCAAATCACGACAGTTTTCTAACACCGTGCGTAGGTTATAACCCATTCGCATTTTGCGCACCAACTCTTGAGAACCGCTGGTAATGCCAATCTCGAAATAGTTCATCCCTGTCTCGACCATCAGCTTACAGAGTTCTGGAGTCAGGTTATCAGCACGGATATAGGCTGCCCAATGGATATCGTTCATACCTGAGGCTTTAATAGCTTCTAATAGTTCGATCGCGTCATCGATATATTTACGAGCCGGAATAAACTGGGCATCAGTAAACCAAAAGTTTCGCACTCCCATATCGTAGAGCTGGCGCATCTCTGCCACCACTTCTGCTGCTGGGTTCACTCGCACCTGTTTACCTTCGATTACCGTGTACACACAGTAACAACAGTTGTGGGGACAGCCCCGTTTGGTTTGAACACCAATATAAAAGTCACTGTCTTGTAAATAATAGGCAAACTCTGGCCAAATAGTCTGGATATAGCTATAGTCACAGGCTGTCTTGAAAATTGGCTCGGGCTGTTCATGCACCAATCTTTCCCGAGGCTGAGTTTCGCCCACAATATAACAGCGCTCTTTAGCTAAATCTTGACCCCGCAGAATTTTTTCCATTAGCGCTTCGCCTTCACCCACCGAGACGATCGCACCTTTGGGCAAACTAGTAGCCAACTGCTCATAAAACACGCTTACCGCACCGCCACCTACGACAGTCTGGATATTGGGATTGTACTTTTGTGCTCGTTTGTGGCCGCGTTTTACTAAGCCAGTATTGTTCCACAGTTCGGCATAGTAAGTTTTGAGTACCTGCACCCCGCCCAGTGCCCCACGCATTTTCACGAAGGGGTTGGGGTCGTAGTACAACTCAAAAGCATTTTGCACCGGGTTGCCACCACGATTACCCACAGGAGCATAGATCTGAATATCGCGCCAGGAGAAAACCAAAACAGTGGGCTGAAACTCATCGATGACTGCATCTAGGGCTTTGCCGTAATCCAACGGTGGAAAGGTGCCGAAGTCGAAGATGCGCTGCTCGGTGCCGGGGAACAGTTTATTGACGTGGTCAGCCAGGTATACGACTCCGATCGGGAAGATGGGGTTGCAGGGAAGTCGGCAATAAAGGATGCGAGCAGCCATGATGGTTTTCGGTGGTTTGAATAAAAGTTGAGGAATATTAAAATGCCTTTATACAAATTTACACAAAATCACTGAGTTTAGGGGGAATGAATCTCTTGAGTATTTTTTCTTAGCAGGTAAAGGTGATCAATGAAATATTAAGTCGAGCATTTTGTCGGATGACCGGGCTAGAAGAGTTAGCGAAAATTGTGGTGAAATCATCCCTCCTACAAACTTTTGAGTACTTACCTGCAAATCGATCGGCCTTACTGGCTAGCCTGGGCACAAATTTATGGAGTGGGGGCAATCACCATCCATCGCCTGCACGAACACTTTGGCGACTTGGCTAGTGCTTGGTACGCGACTCCTGCGGAGCTGTTAGAGGTTGAAGGTTTGGGGACGATTGGCCTAGAGAAAATTTGTGATGCCCGCAAATCGATCGAACCAGAAGAATTTATTGAACAACATCTAGAGCGCAACCCGCATTTTTGGACACCAGCCGACCCGGCTTACCCCCAGCTATTATTAGAAACAGCCACGGCTCCGCCGGTTTTGTACTATCGCGGGCTTGTCGATAAATCTGAAAACCTTGGGCATCAACTAACCATTGGCATTGTCGGGACTCGGAATATTACCAGTTACGGTAAGAAGTGGACACAAAAAATTAGCTTGGCTTTAGCCAAACAGGGCTACAGCATTATCTCTGGCTTAGCCGAGGGTGTAGATACCGAAGCACATCATGGATGTTTGGCTGTAGGTGGACGCACGGTAGCTGTGGTTGGCACCGGTTTAGATGTGGTTTATCCAGCGCGGAACCAGGCATTGGCCGAAAAAATTTGGGAAGAGGGCTTGATGGTGAGTGAGTATCCGGCAGGTACTCGCCCTGATCGAGGACATTTCCCGGCTCGCAACCGCATTATTGCTGGTTTGAGTCGAGCGCTATTGGTAATGGAGGCTCCCCAAAAATCGGGGGCTTTGATTACGGCGCACTTGGCCAATGAGTTTTGTCGAGATGTGTATGTTTTACCTGGTGGCCTAGATAATCCTCAATCGATCGGCTGTTTGGGTTTGCTCGATCGGGGTGCTCAGTTGATTCTGAGCACAGAGCAGTTGCTGACTCATTTGCAGGCTTTGCGACCGGTAGAAATGCCACCGATAGTAGCACCGGTACAGCAGACCATGCTGCCACTATTTTTACCTCAGCCGCTACCACCATTGTTGGCTCCTCATTTAGCCAAGATTTTGGCGGTGGTAGATCGATCGCCAATTTCTTTTGATGCGATTGTTGCTCAGGCTGCGATTGCTAGTTCTGAGGTATCCAGCGGACTGTTAGAACTGGAGTTGGAAAATCTGGTGATACAGTTGCCTGGAATGCAGTATCAGAGAGTTTAATGCTTGTATTAATATCTCTGGAATTTGATTGCAAAAACCGCCCTTTGGGGGCGGCTAAAAAATAAAATGTATGATTGCAAAAACTAACTTTTAGATATGACTAATTTAGATACGACCGCGTAGCATCATGGCCATTTCGTTTGGTGTAGGCGATAACTCCATCGCTACTTCTTCTGAAATTCGACCATCTTGGTACAGGCTGTAAAGTGATTTATTCATAGTGATCATTCCATCAAACTCACCATCGATCATCAACTCGCTGATTTCGTCGTATTTACCATCGCGAATATAGTCCTTGACAGTTTCAGTGTTGATCAAAATGTCGTGATAAGCAGCGCGTTTACCATCGCTGGTACGACAGAGACCTTGAGCGATAATGCCTACCAAAGATTCTGCCAAAGCCACCCGCATAGCGATTTGCTCTTCGGCATCATATAGACCTAAGATACGCTCGATCGTTTTAACCGCACTGTTGGTGTGCAGAGTACCCATTACTAAGTGGCCGGTTTGGGCAGCTTTGAGCGCAGTGTTTACTGTTTCCCGATCGCGCATTTCTCCAATCAAAATTACGTCTGGATCTTCCCGTAGAGCGGCTTTCAGTGCCGTATCAAACTTCAGAGTATTTGTCCCTACTTCTCGGTGTTTGATCAATGCTCGCTGGCTCTTGTGGATAAACTCGATTGGGTCTTCGATTGTAATAATATGGCGAGGCATTTCTTGATTAATGTAGTCTACCATGGCCGCCATAGTGGTAGATTTACCCGAACCAGTAGGCCCTGTCACCAAAATTAAGCCTTTATGGTGATGGCATACTGTTTGGAAGATTTTAGGCAGACGCAATTGCTCAATAGTCATGATATTCATCGGAATTAACCGCATGACCATTGAAGGGCCATGAAGAGTATCAAATACATTGATCCGCACCCGGGCAAAATCGTATTGTTTAGCGCCGTCAAAGTCTAAAGTCTGATCAAACTTGGCGATTTCTTCTGGGGTGAGTACTTCATTCAGCCAGTACTGGAAGGTCATCATATCGGTTTCAGGCAAATCGGTAGTCTCGATTTCACCTCGGTTCCGAAAGCGGGGTATTTCACCTACTCCCACATGCACATCCGAAAAACCTTTCTGGAAGGCTTCCATAATCAGCGATTCCAAGGTGGGTTGACCTTGGGACAAACTGACAGTGACACCACCACCATCGTCTCGGCCACCTTTGAACGAAGGCACCTCCATGGTGTCTAAGGTTTCAAGAAAGGCGGAGGTGTGGTTGTGAGCCGAAGGTAATGGTGGTGGGGTAGGCATGGACAAAATTCCCAGATTCAGTGTTGATCTCAAAGTACCCAGGATCGATTGAGAGAGTTACATTCGATCGATCTCTCTCAAAATAGGGTATTTATAAGGGTGAGCTGATCGCCAACGGCGCAAGCGAAGCTATCGATATATATTGCAAACCATGACAGTACTAACCGATCAACAAATAGCTCCCAAAACCGAGCAGGCTACCGCCGTCATTGAAACCTATGAACTGAGTAAGACCTACCGCACTGGTTTTTTTATGAACCAGCAAATCGAGTCTTTGAAAAAATGCTCCCTGCAAATATTTTCAGGGGAAACCTTTGGCCTTTTGGGGCTAAACGGAGCAGGAAAAACCACCCTGCTGAAATCTTTGCTGGGTATTGTGCGTCCTACCCATGGCCGATCGCAAATTTTGGGTAGCTCGATCAGCGACCCTGATGTGCGCCAAAGAATTGGCTACCTGCCCGAAAATGCCTACTTTTACGACTATCTCACTGGCTGGGAAGTCTTAGAATTCACCGCCGATCTGTTCCAGATTCCGCACAAAATTCGTAAACAGCGCATTCCTGCTCTGTTAGACATGGTGGGACTAGCCCAGAGCGCCGCCAAAGGCAAAAAAATGCGTCAGTATTCCAAAGGAATGCAGCAGCGCATTGGCATGGCTCAGGCGTTAATCAACGATCCAGATATCGTGTTTCTAGATGAGCCAATGTCTGGCCTCGATCCCTTGGGGCGCAAGCAAATACGAGACATCATTCTCTCGCTGAGCGACAACCGCAAAACTGTCTTCTTTAACAGCCATATTCTCACTGAGGTAGAACAGATTTGTACTCGGGTGGGTATTCTATCGCGGGGTGAACTGATTGCCTGCGGTACTTTGGATGAGCTGTTGACCTACAGCACCGGCAGCTACACTGTGCAGGGTCGGGGGGGCAGCATGGATATTTTGCAGCGCTGGATCAGTGATTTGGAGGTAGATGGCGATCGCTGGCGGGGTCAGTTGCGCGGTGAACCCCAAGAGTTTTTGGCTACTATGCGTTTAATGGAAGCTGAGCTGATCGAAATTCGTCAAGGTAGAATGTCTTTAGAAGATTTTTTCATGCAGCAAATGAGCATACGCGGAGTCAATTCGAGTACCTAATGCGATTAGTTTTTTTTGGCACCCCGGAATTTGCGGTGGCTACTTTACAGGCTGTGCTAGCGCAGCCTGATATAGAAGTAGTTGGTGTAGTAACTCAGCCCGATCGCAAGCGCGGACGAGGCAATCAGCTAATTCCTTCACCAGTAAAGTTGTTGGCACTAGAGCACCAAATTCCGATCGAGCAACCAGCGCGGATTAAAAAGTCTGCGGAGTCGATCGAGTGGCTGCGCAGCTTAAATGCTGACGTATTTGTGGTAGTGGCCTACGGTCAAATCCTTTCTCAAGAAATTCTGGATATTCCTAAGCAGGGCTGCATCAATGTCCATGGATCGCTGTTACCCGCCTATCGGGGAGCTGCTCCGATTCAGCGCTGTTTAGTGGACGGTGTGACTGAGACGGGTATTACTACTATGCAAATGGATGTTGGCATGGATACTGGGGCGATGTTGCTGAAGGCGGCAGTAACTGTCCCACCTTTGATGAATGCGGGAGAATTAGGAGAGATTTTGGCACAAACGGGAGCGGAATTGTTGGTGCAGACTTTGATCGATCAACCAACTCCCCAACCACAAGATAATTTATTAGCGACTTATGCTCCACCGATTTCTAAGAGTGAGTGGCAGTTAGATTGGAATGAAGGGGCGATCGATCTCCACAATAAGGTACGAGGCTTTTACCCTGACTGTTTTATCAAATTTGCTGATAAATCGGTGGGAATTTTAGGTACCATGCCTTTGACCACGCCCTATTGGTCTGGTGATCTGCCAGAAAATTCTGAGAACTCTGCGGTGCCAGGGGAGATAGTGAAAATTATTAAAGGTCGTGGAGCAGTAGTGAAAACTGGAGATGGTTACTTGTTATTGAGTCAGGTGCAGCCTGCGGGTAAGAAGTCTCAATCTGGGTCGGACTTTGTGAATGGTGGTAGATTGTCGATCGGGATGGTTTTGTTGTCTGCAACAGAACCAATCTAGCTGTCTTTTTTGCCCAAGGAGATACAACTTCGGCAATACGCTCTGTAAAGATGCGACGAACGCATTCTGAGTTATTAAAAGAACTGATAAACTTGCATCACTAAGGTTATTCTGACACAACCCCAAAATTCATAGGTGTTGGAGAGTGTGGAGTAAGTTTAGTGAATTCATAACACCATTTTTTGGTTAGGATGGGAACTCGTACTTAACCCTTCGCACCATTAACATCATGTCTCTAGATTATCTCAGCATTGCTCGACAAGGCAAAAATCAGTGGTGGCGATATGTTTTAGGTATATTTTTGAGTCTTTTCTTCTTTATGGTGATAGGAGGTATTGCTTCTTTTACGATGGCCTTTTTTTTTGCAGGAGATATGGAGAGTGTTCAGACTTTAATTACTAAATCTCGATCGATTGAATCTTTTGTGGCAAACAATATTTTGTTTGTCTTTTGGTTTTGGGGCACTGTTCTAGCGGTGCGAGGAATTCATGGTCGATCGGCTTGGGGGCTGGTTGGGGCTGAGCAGCGAATTAATTGGTGGCGGTTTAGCTATGGTTTTGTGGCGTGGTTCATAATTAGTATGATTCCATCGTTTATTTCTTTATGGATGAGTCCAGGTGAATATAAGTTTGATTTTGATATTAATAAGTGGCCATTTGCATTTTTAATGGTGCTGATTTTAACGCCGATTCAGACTAGTGCTGAGGAGATTTTCTTTCGGGGCTATTTACTACAAGGTATGGGTCTAATTACTCGCCAGCCGCTGGTTTTGATTTTGATTAATGGGCTGTTGTTTCTGCTGCCCCATTTGGGTAATCCAGAGCTGGCTAATGGTTTTGTATGGGTAGCGTTACAGTATTTTATCATCGGGGTATTTTTGGCTTTTATCACTTTGCAAGATAATCGTTTGGAGCTAGCACTAGGAGTTCATGCGGCTAACAATGTCACCCATGTATTTTTTACCACTAGTGATTCGGCAATGGGTATTCCAGCTCTGTGGACAGCCAAGCCAAGTCCAGCGGGATTCATGGATATTGCGTTATTATTGATTTCGATATCGATCGCTTATTATTTATTTTTTCACAAACGTCTTTGGTCTTAATTTTCTAATGTCCACCCTTATCTTCCATCGCCATGCCATACAGTAGTTTTACTCTTGCTCAAGTTAAGCAACAATTCGATCTTCGGGTAGTAATGGATATTTTCTTTACCGATCTACCTTCTCTGATGCCTGGAGAATGGCTAATTAATCTGCTGAAGAAATCGGCTCCCTTGGCTGCTGCCTTGGGCACAGAGAAAGTTCGTTCTGAGCTAATTATTGCCCCGCTGTTGTTTGAGTTTCGAGAACTTCTGGATTGTCAAGTTAGTTTGTTTTCGGGTAGTGATTTCAGTATTGATGCGGAGTTGGGCTTAAATGGGGTCTGTGATTTTCTGCTGACTCGATCGACTTCTGAGTTTATTATTGAAGCTCCAGCCATTATTGTTATTGAAGCAAAAAAAGGCGAACTCAACGCTGGATGGGGACAACCTGCCACTCAAGGCTCGGAGGAAACCTCCGAGCAAAGTGTCGCAGTATGTGCCGCTGAGATGGTTGCTGCCCAGAAATTCAATTCTACAAACGATCAGAATATAAATACTATTTATGGTTGCATCAGCACTGGTACCCGTTGGCAATTTCTAAAGCTAACTGGTAAAGACTTGACGATCGATGTTACCGAGTATTCTCTTGATCCCGTTGATCGTATCCTGGGTATTTTCAAGTGGATGGTGGATGGTTAGGCTGTTGATCTTGAACTTTTCCTGATTTATTGATGCCAGTATTCGCGGTTAAGCTGTGAGATAGTTTGCAAAGAAATTTCTTTGGGACAAACAGCAGCGCAGCTACCAGTATTACTACAAGAGCCAAAGCCTTCTTTGTCCATTTGCATTACCATTTTTACCGCCCGCTGCTTGCGTTCTGGTTGACCTTGGGGCAGCAGGGCTAAATGAGATACCTTAGCAGCTACAAACAACATCGCCGAACTGTTTTTACAGGCAGCTACACAGGCTCCACAGCCAATACACATCGCAGATGCGAAGGCTTCATCAGATTGAGCCTTGGCGATCGGCAGCGAGTTGCCATCAACGGCATTGCCCGTATTCACCGAAATATAGCCGCCAGCTTGAATAATTCGATCGAACGCCGATCGATCGACCATCAGATCTTTGATCACCGGAAAAGCATTCGATCGCCAGGGTTCGATCGTGATGGTATCGCCATTTTTATAAGAGCGCAGATATAGCTGACAAGTCGTACTGCCCTGATCTGCGCCATGGGGACGACCATTGATATACATTGCACAAGAACCACAAATTCCTTCCCGACAATCGTGATCAAATGCTACCGGTTCCTCACCAGCTAAAATCAAACGCTGGTTAAGATGATCGATCATCTCTAAAAAAGACATATCCGGTGAAAGATCTGTGAGTGGGTAAGTGACAAATTTACCAGCAGCTTGAGCGGTAGACTGTCGCCAAATTTTGAGGGTTAGTTGGATCATTTGTAGGAACGCTGGCTGAATTTTGCTAGCTCGAATGTTAATGCTTCGGGGTGACATTGCCACTGATGCTCTTGTTGATATTCCCAGGCTGCCACATGGGCATATTCTGCATCCTGGCGTTGGGCTTCCCCTTGATCGGTTTGAAACTCACTGCGAAAATGACAACCACAGCTTTCTTGGCGCTGGAGCGCATCGACACACATCAATTCACCTAATTCCAAAAAGTCTGCCACTCTTTGAGCATTATCTAATTCTGGGTTTAGTGATTGCACTGTACCCGGAATTTTTACATCTTGCCAGAACTCAGCTTGTAAAGCCTGAAGTTCTTGGATCGCAGCTTGCAAACCGTGGCGATCGCGGACGATGCCGCAGTGTGCCCACATGATTTTGCCCAATCGCTGATGGAAACTAGTTACTGTTTGGCTGCCCTGAATTTGGATGAGTCGATCGAGCCGATCAGCCACTATAGATTCAGCTTCAGCAAAGGCTGGATGATCAGTAATAGCTGAAGAGCTGCCAATATATTTACTTAAGTAGTTACTAATAGTTGCCGGAATAACAAAATAGCCGTCAGCCAAGCCCTGCATTAAAGCCGAAGCCCCTAAGCGATTGGCACCATGATCACTAAAGTTAGCCTCACCTAAACAATATAAACCAGAAATCGTGGTCATTAGTTCATAGTCTACCCACAGACCACCCATTGTGTAATGCACCGCCGGATAAATTCTCATGGGTACTTCATAGGGATCTTCGCCGGTAATTTGGGTGTACATCGCAAACAAATTTCCATATTTGTTTGTCAAAAACTCCCGGCCATGTTTCTGTAAGGCATCAGCATAATCTAGATACACGGCTCGCTGCGAATTACCCACGCCATAGCCCGCATCACATATTTCTTTAACGGCACGGGAGGCAATATCACGGGGGACAAGATTACCGTAAGCCGGATAACGACGTTCTAGAAAGTAGTCTCTGGCGGCTGGGGGAATGCTGTTGGCTGGTCGTTGATCGCCTAGAGTTTTGGGCACCCACACCCGGCCATCGTTGCGCAGACTTTCAGACATCAGAGTAAGTTTAGATTGGTATTCACCGGCGACTGGAATACAGGTAGGGTGAATTTGGGTGAAGCAAGGATTGGCAAACAAGGCTCCTTGTTTGTGGGCTTTCCAAGTAGCGCTAACGTTACTACCCATGGCGTTGGTTGAGAGATAAAAAACGTTGCTGTAACCACCCGAACACAGCAGCACCGCGTGAGCAGCGTGTCGCTCTAGCTCACCACTAATCAAATTACGGGCAATAATTCCCCGCGCTGCACCATCAATTTGCACAATTTCTAACATTTCGTGGCGAGGATACATGGTGATGTTTCCCATGGCGATCTGTCGTTCTAAGGCTTGATAAGCACCCAATAAAAGCTGTTGACCAGTCTGACCCGCCGCGTAAAAGGTGCGCTGCACCTGGGTGCCACCAAAAGATCGGTTGCTGAGCATTCCGCCATATTCTCGTGCAAAGGGGACACCTTGGGCAACGCAGTGATCGATAATTTTGCTGCTGATGGTAGCTAACCGATAAACATTGGCTTCTCTCGATCGATAGTCACCGCCTTTAATGGTATCGAAAAATAGCCGCTGGATAGAATCGCCATCATTTTGATAGTTTTTGGCGGCGTTGATTCCGCCTTGAGCAGCAATGCTGTGGGCGCGACGTGGTGAATCTTGGAAACAAAAGGCTTTGATTTGATAGCCTTGTTCGGCTAAAGTGGCGGCAGCCGATGCTCCGGCTAATCCGGTGCCAATTACAATAATTTCTAAGTGGCGTTTGTTGGCAGGGCTAATTAGGCGAGTGGTTTCTTGATAGGTGTGCCACTGTTCGGCTAAGGGGACTGGGGGGATTTTGGAGTTGAGCATGGGAGCTAGCGAAGAGGGCGCGCTTTAGGCAATAAACAGGGTTAACGCAATAGCTGCTAATCCTAATGGTACTGCGAATGCCAAGCTAATACCAATGATTGCCAGTATTCGCTGATAGCGCTCGGTGAGGCCAAAGGTGATTGCGGCGCTGCGCCAGCCGTGCCAGAGGTGGGCGGCAACAGCCAGACAGCCTGCGATATAAATGGCTACGACCCATTTTTGGTTCAGGGTTGTTTGCACTAGGCTATATAGGTCGTCGGTGGTTTTACCGAGCACATGAGGTAGCCAAAATTGATAGAGGTGCAGTAGTAGAAAAGCTAAAATAACTATTCCTAGCACGGCCATCGATCGAGCTGGGTTGAGATCAAGGGGTGGTTTTACCTGGTAAGTAATGCTGCGTTTGAATTTATTTTGTTGGGTTAATAGTAATCCTTGTGAGATGTGGATCAGGAAGCCGATGAACACTGATATTTCTAGTAGGCGCAGTCCCCAGTTGTGATGAAATACAGTGGCAATTTGGTTGAATAAGATTCCTTGGTCGGCGACTAATATAGTGGCATTTAGACCAAGATGAATTACCATGAAGGCCATCAAAAATATTCCGGTGCTGGCCATTACAATTTTACGGCCGATCGATGATGTGTAAAAGCTAATCATGGCTACTTTGTTCTTCTTTTGATGTCGATTCTGCTTCAAAGATAATGCCTTCATAGATCTGTTCAATGGCAAAACTTAAGCCCACGCTGGCCAGTTCTACAGTTTCTTCAGCACTATAGCTCATAATTTCCCATCGTCCTTGCTCAGTTTTATGGTACAAATCAATTGCTGGCTTGTTGGTATCTACCAAAACATAGTCTTGTAAGCTGGTCAGTTGCCGGTAAAGTTTAAATTTATCTCCTCGGTCGAAAGCCTCTGTACTAGGAGACAACACTTCGATGATTAAACAGGGCTGGGTAATGAATCTCTTCGCCGATCGATCCATGTCACTACAAGTAACGCTAACATCTGGATACAGAAAGCTGTTAATGCGATTAATAGAGACTTTTGCATCAGTATTCAACACCCGACACCCTCGACCTCGCAGCCCCACCTTGAGCATCGTCGTCAAATTCACAGCAATTTCACTATGGTTCATTGTCCCCCCGGTCATGGCATAAACCTCAGCATAGATTTCGCCATTGATGTACTCGTGACGTAGATCTTGTTGTTCTTCCCAATCTAAGTATTCTTCAGGGGTGAGACGGGGATATTGATATTGTTCAATTGCTGCAATCATGGTGCTAAATCTCCGATGATGTCGTTCTCTTTGTAGTGATTATATCGTTTCTCTGCCGGTGACTGCTAGATCGTGAAAGACTTGCTACAACTGATCAAGCAAGCTGTCATAATCTGCATGAGAACCGACCCAGAACCAAATAATAGTATCATCCTCCAACTGACCAACAGCACGATAGTCTCTGTTGATGCGTGCAGAATAGATTGGCAATTTTGGATGCACTTTCTTGAATCGCAAACTTGGGTAGCTCGGATCGTCTTTAAATTGACGATAAGCTCCACGAGCTTTTTCCTGAACTTCTGCTGGAAGATCACCAAGCAGTTGCCGAAACTGAGCAGTGGTAAAAGATTTCACAACGTTTCTGGGTCTAATTCAAGAGTTTTACCTGCTTTGTACTCCGCCATAGCCGTTGCCGCCAGCTTAGCTAGCAAATCTGGAGAACGAGCAAAGGATTCATCCCAGTGTCGTTCTTCTTCAATCTCTCCTAGAATCAGAGCCGCGATCGAGTCCTGCTTATCTGTAGGCAAAGTCTTCAATTGGGCGATTGCTTTTTCAAGTAGTTCGGTCATGGGTACTTTACCTTAAGCAAGAGATATCATCAACTATAGTACATATTAATCGCCAGCTTACTGGCGTTCACCAAAACAATTATTTTTCTTTTAGAAAAGTTGCTCGATCGAATAACCATCCATCACCTACTATTGCTTCCAATTGTTCGTACAGCTTGGGCAGAAAGTACTCTGGCTCGTTGAGACGGTTAGTTTTTGCCCAATTGTCAAAATCTACTTGAGTTTCGATGCCCTGTTGAATGGTGGCATGACTAATTATTTTGTTGCTGAGTTCGATCAGTTGTTCGAATTCTGGGTGAGTACGGGTTTGGCATAGATGGCAAGCTGCGGCACAGAGAAGGGCTGCGAGGCTATCACCACTAGGAACTTTTTGGTAGATAGCGGTGATGAGAATAATCGCACTTTTTAGATTGGTGGAGCAGTGGAGAGTAAGCCAGATCGATTGGGAAAGATATTTGAGGGCATTGGTTTTGTCAATAACATCCAAGTTGTCAAGAACAGTAATTAAGCTCCCATAGTCACCAATCGACCCTAGTACTTCTGCTGCTTGCAACAATAATTCTTTCGCTTGTACAGAATCACTTTGTTTATGAGCAATAGCAGCCATCTGTGCCAGCGAAGTTGCTTCCCCTTGTCGATTGCCGATTTCTCTGTCTATCTTGATCGATTGCTGAGAGAGTTGGAGAGCTTGAGATAAATCGCCCAATGATTGGTAAATTATCGACAATTGATGGAGAGAAGCCGCTTCCCCTTGTCGGTTGCCGATTTCTCTTTGTATCTTAATCGATTGCTGAGAGCACTGGAGAGCCTGTGATAAATCGCCTAATATTTCGTAAATCATTGACAATTGATGGAGTGAAGCCGCTTCCCCTTGCCGATTGCCGATTTCTCTTTGTATCTTGAGCGAATCCTGAGAGAAGTGGAGAGCCTGTGATAAATCGCCTAATGCTTTGTAAATCATTGACAAAACATGGAGCGAAGCCGCTTCCCCTTGACGATTGCCGATTTCTTTGTATATCTTGATCGATTGCCGAGAGAGCTGGAGAGCTAGTGATAAATTACCTAATAATTGGTAAATCGTTGACAATTGATGAAGCGAAACTGCCTCTCCTTGTCGATTGCCGATTTCTTTGCATATCTCGATTGATTGCTGAGAGAGTTGAAGAGCTTGAGATAAATCGCCCAATGATTGGTAAATAATCGACAATTGATGGAGAGAAGTCGCTTCCCCTGATCGATTATCGATTTCTTTGTATATCTCGATCGATTGTTGAGAGAACAGGAGAGCCTGTGATAAATCGCCTAATTTTTGGTAAATCATCGACAAGTGATGGAGCGAAGATGCTTCTCCTCGGCGATCGCCTAGTTCTTGCTGGATTGTTAGGGCTTGTTGCCATAGCTGGAGCGCGGCGGCGAATTTCCCTTGAAGATCGTATGACCTTGCCAAACCGTCGAGAGTATTAGCGTAATCGAGGCTAGGCGAAAAATTCTCGTAAATATTTAAAGCTGATCGATAGGCTGCTTCCGCCTCGTCGTTTTTGTAAACAGATCGATAGGCATCACCCAATTGATTGAGCAATCTGGCTCGATCGATCGTCGGTGTGGGGTTTTCGGCTAACAACTCAGCCAATAAGTCGAAACGAGACTGAGAAACAGGTTTAAGCTTAAGTGGATCTGTAACAATTGGATTAGCTTTAGGACTGAGATCTGGAGTAGGTAATTCGCTGTGTAAACGGATCTCGATCGACTTCCACGACCAAAAATCTGGTGCAAAGCGAGCGCATCGCGTAATCGCATAGCTGGGCAGGAGCAAGACGATCGGGTAAGGCAAAATGCGGGGATAGCTATCCCGCTCCATATTGAGATTGCTGAGTACCTGCGGATAATCCCCAGTTACCCCGATCGAGCGTTCCAATCCTGATATTAATAGCACTGACTGGCGATCGGGTTTAAATTCGATCATCTGCAACTGTTCGCGCACCTCCAAGCCAAAATATTGCAAGCCCTCATCGCTTAAAACAATTGGCACCCATTGAACACCAGGAAACCTATTGCTATGAGTAAGATGGTCGATCGTCGTTGCCCGATCTCGCTCAGAATTTACTTCCATAAAAGCGATCGTAAACCCTTCCGACAGATCGGCAAATAACTCAATGCTGTCTAGTACTGCGGCATTCCGCTGCAAAAACTCCGCCTCATGGCTGCTGTTGGAGATGTTTGAGGGCTGTTTGGAAAGCATCGATTTTGATTACGGTAGGATGAGGATAATTCCAGCGACGATCACCGTTATATTCCAAAACATAAGTATAGAATAAACAGTCTTGGCCAATCTCATTGCTTGGTGCGCGTTTCTGCACAAAGGTTTCAGCAATAATTGGGTAATGAGTATCTGGAATCTCACGCTCAAAGCTAAATTGCGTCTCATTAATGGCCGAAAGCGCATCAGCAGCTTGTACTTTAGGATGCTTGCTGCCGATCGCCGTCAAACAAGCTTGTTTCACCATTCTCATCAAGTCGCGCACATGTCCGCCACTAGCCCGGACAATCTCTAACAAAATATCTCGATTCTCAAAGACTCGATCAATATCGATCCGTTTATCCAGCAGCGCAACTAATGAATCTAATCCTGAAGGTTGATAAGCCAATAAGTCCGGCTTGTCTTTTTCGTACTGATAAATATTCACCATCGAAACAATGTAGGGCTTATCAAAAGTCTTGGCAATGCCCTTAGATGAATATAGCGAGGCAATTGGCACCGTGTAGACAATAGTGCAATCGACTGCCTGAAGCTGGGCTGCATAATCAAAAAATAGTTTATCAGCGACTTGCGGCGGACAGCGATCGAGGTTATCGAATACGATTAAAATTCCTTTGTAGTTAGGATATTTATCGATCAATTTTTCTTCGGCATCCCGTAGCAATAAGTTTAGATTAGTGATTAAGATTGATAAATCTTTTTCAACAGCACGACGAATTGTTGTTTTATCTCTAGCGGCTCCTTTAATCTGTGAAGTTAATTTGGCTAGAAACTTTGCAAGCAGTGGTATTGGTAAAATGCCGCTATTACTAATCGTAATCTCGCCAGCAACGGCAACTTCGATATTTTTAGACATCTCCAGTTCTTCGATGACATCAGCAAACCATTGCTCAATGTCCTGCATAATGCGTTTATCTAACTGGATGTTAAGCTGGCGCATCTCATATTCTAGATACTGGGTAATTAGCAGATAAAGATCGGTATACTGAACATCATTAATATCAGTTATTTTGTCAGATTCTAAATAAATAACATGAAAACTTTGCTGCCATTGTCTCTGAAGTAAGCGCAGCTCAGTACTCTTGCCACAACCTCGATGCCCAGTAAATAATATTGTGCTGTGCTGCTCAGCTTCTTGTAACTCCAGAGTAGAGTTGATTTTCAGAATTGCATTGTTTTTGCGGGCATCACCCAGATCCACATAATATCGATCAAGATCTTCGCCGGTTAAGGGCTGCACATCAGATATTTTGTAAGCCGTGACTAGATCCGTAGCTCGGTTGGGTGGGAGAGACATAAAACTCGCGATCTAAAAACTATTGAGATTATAGCTTACTCCATTATCCCCAAACAATGCCATCGATCACTAAAATTAAGCCCTTACACTGTTGCTGAATTGATCAACTCATTCAACATCTCACACTATTGCTCCTTATCATATTTGGCATAAGTCATCTCATATTGCAAGCTAAATGTTTAAGTGAAACCATTGACGACTAAGAACATCACGATTATTTTAGTACTTATAGTTACATCACAAGTGAGATACTCTCTATGGATTTTGCCATCTAACGAGCAAATATAAAACGAATTAAAGCTATGGTCAGAGCGAATACATAACCATGCCAAAACTTATCGATCGGCAACATCCAGCTACCGCGTTTAGTACGCCAAGCACCAATTAATGACGTACACAGACCAACCAGCAAAGGTGTGAGAATTAGATTTGCCATCCGTGAAGTGCCAACAGGTATCAAATTTGATGGTAATACGAGCAAGCTAAATCCGCCTACGATACTCCCAATTAATATGAATCCTAGTGCTCCCAACCAGGGATTTGGATTTTTTTTAAATGGTTCTGATAATGATCGATATACAAATAGAAATAAGGCTTCCCCGAAGAACTGACCAATAAGCTGAATTATAAATTCACCAATTATCTGAATAATAAACACAAGAAACATTAAACTAATTACCTCTAAAATATAAATTGATATCTATCACCATCTTTGGCTTCTATTAATCAGGGGAACAATAGAAACTGATAAATTATGAAACTTACTGTCGATCAAGATTCAAGAGCATTTTCACCAAATCTTGCTCATATCCAAGATAAATCCTGGCATGACTGCATTGCAGTCAATCAACACTGGAGATGCTAACACTTCTGGTTCTTTTTCTGGTCGGTAAATTTCGACCTGCCTATTTTGAGGATTGACCAGTAAACCTAGTCGCACACCCACATGTTGATATTTCTCCATTTTGGCTCTTGTTTCACTCAAACTATCGGTCGCAGAGCGCAACTCAATCACAAAATCGGGCACGATCGGAATCAACCCAACAATGTTCACCCCTGCTAATCTGGATTTTTCAATCCACGAAACATCAGGCGACGGTTTGCCACCACCAAATGTGGTGAGGTCATATCCGGTTGAAGAGTCAAAGGCTTCACCCAGTTCGGTTTTTTCGTTCCACACAAAAAGCTGACCCAAAAGCTTAAAGTTTTTTCTACCACTCTCACCGCCAGTTGGAGCCATAACAATTAATTTTAAATCAGGGGTTAATTCAAGTCTAAGATCGGGATTATCAATACACAGACGATCAAATTGCTCTGGTGTCACGGTCAGCTTAGTATTGCTGACATTGAGCAATAACGGCTGAGTATCTACAGGGGTGCTAAGAACAGTCGCAATGGTCATAAAACTTCCAAACTGTTTGTAATAGTTGGGTTATACCTTTTTGATTTTATCATTTCCTCAATTCAGGTGAACCAAGTCACTTGCCAACATTCATAAGCTTTATCGATTTTTGTATGTTAGTCTAATTTAGAACGTAAATCACCGAATTTATGGTGGAGTAGCAGCAGAGCGCAGCAGAGCATAAATCTGGTGATCCACAAAGTGATCATATAGCCATTCAGCCTGACGAGCGACTCCTTCACAACTGAAACCCAAGCGTTGGGGAATCGCTTGGCTGCGTTGATTTTCTACCGCACAAGCAATCACCTGCCGGTTCAAATCCAAAATTTGAAACCCACACTCAACAATCGATCGACAAGAAGTCGTCGCAATCCCTTGACCACGATGACTCTCCGCTAACCAATAGCCAATATAACCAATGCGGCTATGCCAATTAATTTCATTAAAGCCAATTGTCCCCACAATTTGTTCGTCATAGCAAATCGCCGCCACAAAACCCGAGTTTTCGGTAAACTGCTGCAAAGTAGAATCAATATAGCTTCTGCTATCAGCCACCGATCGAGCGCCATCCACCCACGGCAACCACCGACGCAAATATGCCCGATTAGCATCAGTGACAGCAAACAGCTCCTCGGCATCAGTAATCTGAAACAGGCGTAGCTCATGGCGATCAGTAATGCGGTATTGGTGAAACATGCTTAGCGCTGACTAAAAGAACTATAAGAGCTGGCTGGACGCGAAATTTGCGGACAAATATCTAGATCTGACTTAGGATGATTCACTAAATAGTAGCGCAGCCATTCACAGCCTCGATCGAGCAACTGATCCAAATTCAACGACCATAATAATACCGTGCCATCAGCACTACTCGAAATTAACGTTTTACTATCGGGACTAAAATTTACACTCAGCACCGCCCCCTGATGCTCAGTCAGAGTAGTAATAATCGTGCCATCAGTCTTCCAAAGCTTAATAGTGCTATCGGTACTAGCCGAAGCCAACAAGCTACCATTTGGGCTAAAGGCTAAACCCACCACCGTATTGCGGTGGCCAAATAGGGTTTTAAAAGATTTTCGATCGCGCAGATTCCACAGCATAATGGTACCATCGTTGCTAGCCGAAGCCAGGGTTTGATTATCAGGGCTAAAGGCTACATAGTTGACCCGCCGACTGTGACCCTTGAGCGTTGCTAATTCTTGGCGACTAACCATATCCCATAGCTTTACGGTGCCATCCCAACTCGCCGAAGCCAGCGTTTTACCATCGGGACTAAAAGTCACATAGTTAACTGATTCACTATGGCCAGCAAAAGTAGTCAATTCCTTGGCTGTCGCTACTTCCCATAGTTTGATTTTGCCATCAATGCTGGCAACAGCTATAAATTGTCCATCGGGACTAAAGTTGATGCTATTTACTTTGTCGGTATTTACTAGCTCAGCCAGTTTTTGCTGGGGAGATAATCTCCAAATCTGGACAGTTTTATCGAAGCCACCAAAGGCCAGAAGCTGGTTGTCAGGGCTAAACCGCGCACTATTAATCCGCCGATAGCTGCCCTCGATGGTAGTAATCTTTTCGGTGGCCAAATTACGGATTTTAATCGTTCGATCGGTGCTAGCCGAAGCAATTAATTTACCATTGGTGCTAAAAATAGCGCTATTAGCGGGCTGTGAATGACGTAAGGGAGTTTGAATATCTTTATTGGTACGAACCTGCCACAGCCGCACTGTGCCATCGGCACTACTCGAACCCAATGTTTGACCATCGGGGCTAAACTGTACCTGATAAACTCGATCGCTATGACCAATTAAGTTGTTAACCAGACTGCCATCCCGGCTATTCCAAAGTTTGACCGTGCCATCGTTGCTCGCCGAAGCTAAATATTGACCGCTGGGATCAAAAGTGACACTATTGAGCCGATCTCGATGCCCCTTTAGAATTAACCGCACCTTGTTTGCCGACCAATCCCATAACCAAATCTGGTTGTCAGCACTGGCACTGGCCAGAGTTTTACCATCCGGACTAAAGTAGACCCCGTATACACCGTCACTATGACCTTCGAGGGTGTTCAATAGCTTGCCGTCAGCTACCGACCAAATTTTGACCGTGCGATCATTGCTGGCTGCCGCCAGATATTTG
Source organism: Synechococcales cyanobacterium GL140_1_metabinner_5_sub (assembly GCA_025359065.1). Lineage (GTDB taxonomy): Bacteria > Cyanobacteriota > Cyanobacteriia > Cyanobacteriales > Chamaesiphonaceae > JAAFHZ01. The sequence continues at coordinate 20,520 of JANYHM010000005.1, forward strand.
CCGTCGGGACTAAAAGCTATATTGAAAATACTATCTTTGTGGCCAATCAGAGCTTTAACTAAGCGGTGAGTAGCCGTCTGCCAAATATAAACCTGTCGATCGACCCCTGCTGCCGCCACCAGATCCCCTTGAGGAGAAAAAGCTACAGTATTTAATGGTTTGTTGGCTGTTTTCTGAATTGGCAAATCTGGAGTTAATGTAGCGATCGATTCCCCCGAGGTTTTCCATAGTTTAACCACTCCGTTTTGGCCAGCAGCAGCGACAGTCTGGCCATCAGGCGCAAAACTAATGCTGTTCAAAGAGCTGGAATGCTTTGGCAACATCATCTTTTTTTGATAGGTTTGCATATCCCACAAATATACTTGTCCATCGGTAGCGGCTGTTGCTAATAGCTGACCATTGGGTTGCCAGCTCAAACCGGTAACAGAACCCTGATGACCGCCTAATCTTTGATGCTCACGAATATTGAACAAAATAGTTTGGAGGTTAAAGAGCGGCGAATAGGCTGGATATTTAGCTAAAAGTTTACTGCCGACATTTTTCTTCAGATCTTGAGCAGCCTGCATCGCCAAAATCAAAGAATCGAGCTGACCATTAGTTTCAAAATCTCGCAGTGCATTCATGCTCACCAAATCTAACTTAGTTGCCCGACTAGTTTGTTCTCTAGTCCATTCCGCCCAGGCCGCACCACCGAGCGATAAAGCTAGTAACGCAACCCCCAACCAAACTTGGCGGCGGTTGCGACGAGCGATTTGACGCGCTTGGTGTTGAGCCTGCTGAAGTTCAGCAGTAGCATTTTGCAGAGCTAGAGTTTGGCTGCTGGACAAATATAGTAAATCTTGATCGGCCAACTGTCGATCGGCTGCCCAAGCCAAAGCAGACCATAGTTCTGCGCCCTGCAAGAGGTTTTTTGGAATGCTATTAGCTTGCCATTGCTCGATCTGAGCTGCATAGGGGCGAATTTTTTGTAGTTCTTGGCCAACCCACTGCTGATTAAAAATTGCTGCGTAAATTTGGTTATAACAACAGAGCTGTCCTGACTGTTGCCGTACTACCCCAGAAAGATGTAGCTGTTGATGAGCCGGACTATCGATAAAAGGAATAGTTTCTTGGCGCAAAATTTGTTGATATAGTCCTAGTACCTTGCCTTTAAGTTCAACAGAACCTAATAGCCGATCGCGGATAGTTTTAAAGTGGGCTGGTTCGTCTTGGACTTCCCAGTTGTCAATAACTTGTTGCTGCACAACTTCAGTCACGCTGATATTGGCTGAACGACCCATGAGCTTGCAGAGTTTTTGAGTCAAAAAAGGCTGGCCACCTGTCCAGGTAATGATTTCGGCTAAGGCATCGGCTGGATCGGTTACACAGTCTACTAATCCTGGCAACAGCGCCGCCCGAGCGTTGTTTTCAGCAAAGCCTTTCAGAGTGATAGCCTGACCAATGTTAAATGGGGTGCGCTGTTTGTCTTGCATCAACTCCGAAGGAGTCGTCACACCTAGCAAACAAAAGGTAATACGTTGATAGTCGGGTTGGTAAGCTCGCTGGTTGTAGCAGGAGCGCAGGGTGGCAAAAAAGTCGTCGGTGGCAAATTGCAGGCTTTTGATACTGTCAATTTCGTCCAGAAAAATGACGATCGGCTGGTTCGGTAGCAGCTCCAATAAAATATCGATAAATTGGCTAAAGAGTTTGACGGGTGATAGGTGCTGTTGAGACTGTCGCCATTGTTTGAAGTTAAATTTGCTGCCGAGCTGTAAGCCCCGCACCAATTCGGCGATCGTGCCGTTGTACCACTGTTCGATCGAGACTTGTTCGTTGCCCGGTTTGGTCATTTCTACGAAGGCACAAGCGGCTCCATCTTGGCGCAGCCGCTGCATGGTGCGCACTCCCAGGCTAGATTTACCCATCTGACGAGCGTTGAGGACGTAGCAAAACTCTCCAGCGCTCAGAGCTTGGTAAAGTTCTTCGTCGCTGGGACGGATCACATAGCTGGGAGCGCTAGCAGCCAGGGTACCACCGACTTTGTAGGTGTATTGAGATTTAGGGGTGTTGGTGGACATTGGCAGTAAATCAATAGCTTTCTATATCATCGCTTATGATTGGGAGAGAATTGCTGAGTTCGATATGGGATATGATATTACTCATTATTTTTGTTCTCTAGAGGAAGATTTTCATGTGGGTTGAAAGCATTACTCTCGATAATATTAAGTGTTTCCAACAGCAAGAAATTAATTTCACTCTTAATCCTACTGCTGCTCACCATCAAGCAAAGCCTTATAAATGGATAACTTTACTGGGGGAAAATGGAGTTGGAAAAAGTACCATTCTTCAGACATTAGCTTTATTACTTGCTGGGCCGGAAGCTGCGAAGGAACTGATGCCTCGTCCTGCTGGCTGGCTTCGAGATCAGAGTTCACCAGGAAAAATCACCATAACCTTACATAAAGAAAATGGGGATATGGGGACATTTGGCGAAGATAAGAAACGACAAACCTTCTCGTATTCTTATTCTGTGACTGGCTCAAAAGCATTGGAAATAGGTAATGCTAAAAATAGGCAAACTTATACTGAACCTGCGCTTATTGAAGATCCAACAAAGATTTTAAGTTGGTTGCGAGCAAATACCTTCGCTTCTGGTAATCAAGGCTGGTTTGCAGTTGGTTATGGTGCTTTTCGACGACTTACTCGCTTGAGTCAGGTGATCATTCCTAGTCTTGAGCAACCAAAGAGATCGAGTAATTTCTTCACTCAATTCAATGAAGACACTTCTCTAAGTTCTTTTGAGCGTTGGATGGTTTATCTGGATTATCGTTTGGCTAAAGACCAGACCGATACAAAAGCACAAAAAATGAAGCGCGTAGGGGAAGAGGCAATCACAAAATTATTGCCAGGTAAGGTGCAAATTGTTGGTGTAACAGCAGAAGGACTAATCGAATTCTTAGTAGATGGTCAAAGAGTACCCAGCATTAGTTTGTCAGATGGATTCCGTAGTGTTATTGCTCTAGCTGGAGATCTAATATGGCGCTTAATGCAGGCTTTTCCTGAGTTGGATGATCCCGCGATAGCCTCAGGAGTCGTTTTAATTGATGAATTAGATATTCACTTGCACCCTTCTTGGCAACGAGAAATTGCCGTGTGGCTTCAACAAGTATTTCCTAATTTACAATTTTTTGTGGCAACTCATAGCCCATTAGTGGCAGCAGGTGCAGGAGCCAAGTCTAAAACACTTCGATTAGATATGGTAGGCAATCAGCTAAAAATTACCGAGATCCCTTACGTAGATTTAGCGGCTGGGGTTGATCGAACCCTCAAGAGTCCAGCTTTCGGCTTGCAATCTACTTATTCACCACCAACGGAGTATAAAATTCAACGCTATCATGAATTGCAAAGTAAAAATGGTGGATTGAGTGAAGCAGAATTATCAGAATATGAACAACTTCAATTATTTATGAAAGAAGTTCAACCACTGGGTAATATTCCAGATCCAGATAGCTTGGAAGCGCGTATGGATGCTTTATTAGAAAAGCGCTTGCCATGATTCGTGTAGTTAGAACCCCACAGCCTAAAGTACTACAAAAGAATGCCGATCGATGGATGCTAGAGCTCCAAGAAGTTTCTGGGAATGAAAATTCAAGAAGCAATCGCTTTGCTTTAGGAAGCTAGTGAGCCTAGTGCAGAATACAGTGCTTTTGTGATCGCCCATATTCTTCCACACTTACCTGTTTCCGGCCAGTGATGTGGCAAAATATTGAAGTTCCTGCCAGAGCCACAGCCATGCCTCGATCGATCATTCTTCAGCAGCTACTCGATGGAAATTCTTTATCCCAAGACCAATCTACCGATTTAATGCAGGGCTGGTTAAACGGCGAAATCCCCCCGGCAACTTCTGGGGCAATCTTAATGGCCTTGCAAGCCAAAGGTCTATCGGCAGATGAGTTAGCCGGAATGGCCAAAGTCTTACAGGCTCCTGATACCAGCCATGCTTACCCGGTAATCGATACCTGTGGCACTGGTGGTGACGGAGCATCGACTTTTAATATTTCTACGGCAGTGGCCTTTGTGGCGGCGGCAGCCGGGGTGAAAGTGGCCAAACATGGCAGCCGATCGAACTTTAGCGTTGGTTCAGCAGATGTTTTGGAATCGATCGGAGTGAATCTTCAGGCTCCTGCCGATAAGGTTAAGGCCGCTCTGGACGAAGTGGGCATCACTTTCTTGTTTGCTCCGGGCTGGCACCCAGCCATGAAAGCCGTGGCTCCGATCCGCCAAGAACTGAAGGTGCGCACGGTATTTAATTTATTAGGCCCTTTGGTGAATCCATTACGCCCCACTGGTCAGGTGGTAGGAGTTTTTGACCTCAAATTGATTGGGGTGGTCGCGGAAGCTTTGGGTTTGTTGGGAGTAAAACAGGCGATCGTTTTACACGGACGAGAAAAGCTGGATGAAGCTGGTTTGGGAGATGCGACAGATCTGGGGATTTTGAGTAATGGAGTAGTTCGATCAACTGTCTTATCACCTACGGAACTTGGCATTGAGCCTATGCCACTCTCATCATTGTTGGGTGGTGATGTAGCTATGAATGCCGAAATTTTGCGGGAGGTGCTACAGGGGCGAGGTACTCAGCCCCAGAAAGATGTCGTAGCACTAAATACTAGTTTGGCTTTACAGGTGGCTGGGGTGGTGCTGATCGAAGACCATGCTGCCGGATTACTATTAGCCCGAGAGATCTTAGCTAGCGGCACTGCTTGGCAGAAGCTAGAAAGTTTAATAAAGTTTCTGGGCTAATTACACATGACCCATTAACCAATTAGCCGCAGTAGCTCGCCGAGTTTCGGCAGGGCCAAATTCACCAATTTTGTAGCCTTTAAAACCGAGTTTTTCTTTGAGTAGCTGTTTGTGTTCAGGGAGAATCGATCGAGTCAACTTTACACTAGCTGGACGACCGGCAATAAAATCTGGAGGCTGAGGATAGTCGGTGAGCCATTCTGCTGATACCAAAGAGGTATCCCAAAGCTGCGTTGCGGTATCAAATCGATAGCCCAGTGCCTGCCACAAAATTTGATTGACTACCATATCTGGGATTTCTTTATTTAAAATTGCCCAGATGGTATCGGTATTTAAAGCTGGTAAAGGTGGCCAAGTCAGACTAGCGTATTCTACAGGCCGATCGGGATCTAGGGGCATAAAAACTCTTGCAAATCATCATCAAATTTTACCGCCAAGAGGCTATTGCTGGAGGTTAAGGCTGGTTTGCTTAGTTCCCTTGGCTTTCCCTCTGCTGGCCTGATATGATAGACCACATCTATTAAAAATCACTTAAATTAACCATGGTTCTGACACTCGGTTGGGTATCTCTATTTGTTCTTTTCACCTTCTCCATCTCCATGGTGGTTTGGGGTCGGAACGGTTTCTAAGGCGCTTTGGCCTCAGTCGCACTCGGCTGAGGCACCGAGCCTTTCACGGGCGTTAACTTCTCTAACAGAATTAACGAATCCATCACTTCCTTGACGATCGGCGCGGCTACTGTACCCCCAAAAGCTTCTCCTTGGGCACCATTCTGGGGTTCATCCATCGCCGCGAATACCACATAGCGGTGCTTGCTATTTACTGGCAGCACCCCAATAAAGCTAGTAATCTTGGCGTTCTTTTGGTATCCACCGCCACTAGAAGCTTTTTGGGCAGTTCCGGTTTTCCCGGCAATCTCAAATCCAGATACCTTGGCATTAGCACCAGTTCCTTTTTCCACCACCGACTGCATCATTTTTAACACAGCTTCACTGGTTTCCGGCGAGAAAATTTGGCGCGGGGCTGGTCGCTCTTCCGCATTCCGACGAATGCCATTGCTATCAAATAAGCCTTCTACTACGTAGGGTCGCACTAGCTTTCCACCATTAGCCAAAGCCCCAGTCATAGTCACCAACTGAATCGGAGTCATGGATAGACCCTGACCAAAAGCAGTAGTTGCTGGCTCGATCGGTGATTTTAAGAACTCGCTGCGATTCTTGAGCGTGCCCTGGGCTTCAAAAGGAATATCAATTCCTACCTTATGTCCTAACTCCAGCCGTTCGAGCCAATTGTAATACAAATCTGGTTTGAGGCGACTCATCATCGCCACCATCCCCACATTGCTAGAGTACTGCAACACTTGGGCAGCATCGATCGACCCATGGCCTTTTTTATCGGAGTTGCGAATCGTATGGATCCCCACAGTCACTGCCCCACCATCACTGAACAAAGTCTGTGGAGTAATTACCTTGTTTTCTAGGGCGATCGCCACATTTAAAGGTTTAAAAGTCGAACCTGGCTCATACAGATCAGCTACTGCCCAGTTTCTAAAAATCGAAGGTTGGTAGCTGGGGTCATTATATTTGTTGGGATTAAAAGTCGGCTCAACCACCATTGCCCGAATTGCCCCACTGTCAGCATCCATCACAATTACCGTGCCGCGCTTGCCTTTCCACTTAGCCCGCTGCACGCGCAGCGCTTTGCGCGCAACCCGCTGCAAGCGCATATCCAAAGTCAACTTTAACTTCAAATCATCATTGCGTAAAAAATCTTCGGTCACATAGTCTGGCAAAATACCACCGTTGGCCGATCGGCTGAAGTGAAACTCCCGCACTTCGCGCTTTAGCAACTGCTGCTGGCTGCGCTCAACCCCAGCTTGGGCGTTATAGCTCAGGTCTACATAGCCCAAGATTTCTGCTGCCATATCTTCTTGAGGATAAATCCGCCGGTAGTCTTGCATCGACTGCTGAATTTCTAACCCATCATTTTTTAAAGCCACAATTCGATCGCGCACTTCTTGACTGAGCCGGGTACCCAATAAGATGCCGCTAGCCTGTTTTTCAAATTTGGTCAGCAGTACTGCTTGACTCGTCTGTAAAATCGGGGCTAAAGCTTCCGCAGTCTCTGTTTTACTAATTGCTGTCTTATCTTGCTTAAACAACCGAGGATGGGCATAAATAGTGTAACTTGGCTGATCAGCCGCCATTACGTCGCCATATCGATCGACTATTGGTCGCCGGGGTACAAAAGGCCGTTGGGAGGTTTGTTGACGACTTTGGGCAATGCGTTGTAAGTTTGACCCTTCCACAATCTGGATGGTAAACAGCTTAATCATGAGACCCAAAGCGGCCAACACCAATACCCCCCACACCAGCAACAGCCGGTTGGTTAAAGCTTGGGCGGTGCCTGCCCGCTGCCTGGCACCAGATTTTTTGCCCGAAGGTCGGCTAGTCATAGTTTTCCCTAATAGCCTACCGTGATCGAAATTTCTGGAGCAGCGGGAGCCGGTTTACGGCTAGCTGACTTAGCTGGTGCCGCAACATCGGTGATTGGTATAAATACTGCCCGACCAGGTGATGGGTCGATTGTGCCACTGCTGTCTTTTTCGGCTAACTCAGCGGCTTGGTTGCGCAGGCGGGCATTGATAATTGCCTGCTGACTTTCTTGGTTGCGCAGCTTTTGTAATTGACGATGATTTGTTTGCCATTGGTCTTGGGTGTATACCATGTAACCATATGCCACAAAAGACATCATAGCCATGCCCAAAAACAAATAGCGAGCGCCAGCTTCTAATTGATCGATCAAGCCTACCCACCGTAATAAATCTATGGCGCGGCGCGGCTTGCTACCTTTCTTTTCTGGTTTTTGTTGCGAAATCACCGCTCGATCTGCATCGAAAGTATCCATAGTTAAAAAAATGGTAGGTCGAGTTTCCCTGAATCATCAAATGATAGCATTGACATTGATTGGCAAACATTCTTGCGATATCGAGAATATTTTTAAGTGAGATCTATGCAGCTAATATCCTTTTTATCTCGCAGTTTATTTGGGCTAGGCTTCATTTTTCTTACTGCCAGCCCGGTTTTTTCTTTACCACCAGCGAATGATCTGCCCGAAGAATACTTACGGGCACAAATAATTTTAGAGGCCCGATCGCCCCAAGATGGTGATGTAATAGCGGCAGGAGAATATGCCGACCTGATTGCCAACAGCGAAAAAGAAGAATCCGATCGACTTGCCCGAGCAGTATTTTCTGATGGTTTTGAAAAGCAGCCCGATCGCCCGCTAACAACTCCCGAAGAAATCTATCGCGGTCGGAATCCATATTTCCGCACTCCGCCCAAAGAACTGGCCGCAAAGAAGAACACCCCCCGTGAACTGATCTTTTTATTGCGGCTTCGCAAAATATTTTCTAGCTTAGGGGTACAAGTTAATCTGAAGTGATGCCAATTGACAATCAGTTACCCCTCAGTTTCCTACCCCCTCTTTCTCACTCTGGGTGCCTGAGCGATCTGGCGTGATCTTGGGGTTCCAATCCGAGATACATTAAGTCTGGAGATTAGATTTCTTGAAGATATTTAAACGGAAAATTAATTATCGGAAAACAGCCGTAAAACCCTGTGCCTTGAGGCCGGGGATATAAGGCGCTGGCATTAGCGATTCTAGCCGAACCGCACAATACGCAGTGTTTGGGGTTTGAGGCTGGATGAGTTAATGCAAAAATTCATCAAACTTAATTGTATGTCAAGATATTTTTATGCTATCATAG
>JANYHM010000027.1 GCA_025359065.1 Synechococcales cyanobacterium GL140_1_metabinner_5_sub
CGATTCGTCACCCACCCCACTCACTCTTTGAGCAGTGGTCAAAATTGTTCGGGGGTGGGATTCCTCAACGCCCTGCTATCCCCCTCACCGCCAACCGCTAAGAGCGGTCTGGCGGGAGTACCACGCAGTTTAGATGGCAAACTAAAATCTCGATAATAGTATTAGTACTATTAGAACTAAGCTACTTCAACATCATTGCTACTTCCTTCGCAAAATAAGTCAAAATCAGATCTGCTCCTGCCCGCTTCATACTCAGCAGGGTCTCTAAGATAATCTTTTTCTCATCGATCCAGCCCATCTTACCCGCAGCGCGAATCATCGAGTATTCACCGCTCACATTGTAAGCAGCCACCGGCACATTACAGTTGGCCTTCACCAAATGAATAATATCCAAATAGGCCAAAGCTGGTTTGACCATTACCATATCTGCACCTTCCGCGATATCTAACTCAATTTCTCGTAGAGCTTCTCGGCTGTTTGCCGGATCCATCTGATAAGTTTTCTTGTCTCCAGACTTTGGTGCCGAACCCAATGCTTCCCGGAAAGGGCCATAGTAAGCCGAAGCATACTTGGCAGAATAGGCCAGAATGCCCACATGCTCATAACCACTGGCATCCAAAGCTTGACGGATTGCTCCTACTCGACCATCCATCATGTCTGAAGGTGCCACCATATCACTGCCTACAGCGGCTTGGCTGACTGCCATTTTAGCCAAGATGGTCACTGTTTCGTCATTGAGAATTACCCCTTTTTCATCAATTACCCCATCGTGACCATGAGTAGTAAAAGGATCTAAAGCCACGTCAGTAATAACCATGATCTCGGGGGTGGCTTTTTTGATGGCGGCGACGGTGCGTTGGGCTAAGCCTTGCGGATTATAGCTTTCGGTACCCTGATCATCTTTTTTCTCTTCGGGTACTACTGGGAAAATAGCGATCGCCTTGATCCCCAGTTCATAACATTCTGCAATTTCAGCCAGCAATAAATCTAGGGTGCGACGATAGCAACCCGGCATGGAGGTGATCTCTTCCTGTTGGTTTTCGCCTTCCATGACAAACAGCGGATAGATAAAGTCATCTACGCTCAGCTTGGTTTCTTGTACCATGCTGCGAATGCTGGGGTTGCGACGCAGGCGACGAGGGCGTTGAGTGATGGTCAGAGCGGTGTTAGAGTCAGACATTTTAAGTACGATGTGAGAAATATAGAGCCTACTAAGTTTATGAATTTTACATTTTTGCGAATTATACTCTTGGCACTTCGTAACAATTGTTAGTCAAATGCCCACCAAACGCTCATGGTCAGCCGCTATTTAACTGTCTCAAATGAAAACAAAAGAATTTGCTTGACAAGATCAGTGATCTCCCGTACAGTTGTAAATGTGCAAAAAAACAAACACAGAAACGTCCCAGCCCCCATCGTCTAGAGGCCTAGGACACCTCGTTTTCACTGAGGCAACAGGGATTCGAATTCCCTTGGGGGTATATAGCAAAAAGAGCAGTCATCCGGCTGCTCTTTTTGCATTTTCAGGTTTCCAACAAATTTTAGGTAATACCTATGGCGATCTTGCTCTACTGGGGCGACGATGAATTTGCGTTAAATCAAGCTCTTAAGGAGATTCAGCAAAAGACCGTCACTGAAGCCTGGACTAGCTTTAACTACCAAAAAATTCTGGGCGACAAAGCCGATGCTGCGATCGATGCCCTCAACCAAGCCATGACCCCACCCTTCGGTGCAGGCAAAAGACTAGTGTGGCTGGCAGATACGTCTATGTTTAGCCAGAGCAACGACAGCCTTTTGGCCGAATTAGAACGAACCATCCCCGCTGTCCCAGAGACCTCAGTATTAGTAATCACCTGCGGTAACAAGCCTGATGGCCGATCGAAGATCACTAAGTTTATTCAAAAACACGCCGAAACCAAAGAATTTGCGCTGCTGTCTGCCTGGAAAGGAGCTGAGCTGGAACAACAGGTCAGACAGATCGCTAAAGATAAGCAGGTGAATCTGACTGGGGAGGCGATCGAACTCCTAGCCCTCGCGGTTGGCAACAACACTCGTCAGCTACACAGTGAACTAGACAAGCTCAGTATTTACAGTAATGGTCGCCAGCAGCCCCTGACGGTGGAAGAAGTCGGCAACTTAGTGGCCATCACCACCCAAAATAGTTTGCAGTTGGCCGAAGCCCTGCGGAAAGGAGAAGTCGATCGAGCGTTGGAACTAATCAATTCATTGATTCAACGCAACGAACCAGCCCTCAAAATTGTGGCAACCCTGGTGGGACAGTTTCGCACCTGGCTATGGGTGAAAGCCTTAATAGAAACAGGAGCCAAGGATGAAGTCATTGCTAAAGAAGCCGATATTGGCAACCCCAAACGGCTATATTTTCTGCGTAAAGACCTGCAAAAAATCTCTGCCAACCAGTTAGCTGCCGCTTTCCAAGAGCTGCTGGTGTTAGAATTCTCTCTAAAGACAGGCAACGACCCGGCCATGACTTTGCAAATTCAAGCTATTAATATCTGCCAAGCTGTTACATGAACCCAGTAGACTATCTGCGCATCAGTCTGACCGATCGCTGCAACTTCCGTTGTCAGTACTGTATGCCGGTGGGTGAAAAGATCGAGTATCAGCCTCACCCAGAGTTACTGAGCAACGATGAAGTTCTGACGTTAGTACGGGATGTTTTTGCGCCAGTGGGGTTTAAGCATTTTCGGTTGACTGGTGGCGAGCCGCTGATTCGATCGAACATTGTAGATCTGGTGGCTGCAATTAGCAGTTTGCCTAGTACTCAAGATTTGTCTTTGACTACGAATGGCTGGTTGCTGGCCGATCTGGCGGCAGATTTGTATGCTGCGGGGCTACGGCGGATCAATATTAGTCTGGATTCTCTAAACTCAGCGACTTTTGCCAAAATTACTGGCCGTTCTAGTCAGGAGACTTGGAATCGGGTGTGGCGGGGGATTCAGGTGGCTCATCAGGTGGGTTTTGATCCTTTGAAGCTGAATGTGGTGGTGATTCCGGGGGTGAATGATGGTGAGGTTTTGGAGTTGGCGGCGCTGTCGATCGATCGCGGTTGGCATATTAGGTTTATTGAGTTTATGCCGATCGGGAATGATGCTTTGTTTTTAGAGCGGGGCTGGATTGATTCGGAGATGATTCGGGGGCAAATTGCCGATCGTTGGGGTTTGGAGGCTGCTCAGGTGCGGGGCAATGGCCCTGCTGATGTTTTTCAGATTCCGGGTGCAAAGGGGACTTTGGGTTTTATTAGTCAGATGTCGGAGTGTTTTTGCGATCGCTGTAATCGGGTGCGGCTCTCTGCGGATGGTTGGCTGCGGCCTTGTTTGTTAAATGAGGCTGGCCAGCTAGATTTAAAGACTGTGCTGCGTCAGGGAGTCAGTGCTGCTGTTCTGCAAGAGCAGGTGCGAGATTTGTTGATGCTGAAGGCTGATATTAATTATAAAGAGCGAGAATCGGGTAGTACAACAAGTACTTATGGCCGCACTATGTCGCAAATTGGTGGCTGATGGGAGACTGATCTATATGATGAATTTAAGGGCGTTGCTGAATCAGAGTATGAAGGCGTATGATCTGACATTATTGGTACCCTTAGTTCATACCAAAAATTAGCAACGCCGACTTTTACATTGTGACTCAACAAGATGCAGACTTTGCTGAAAGAATTTGACCTAATGGTTTGAGCTTCAAGCCTGTTATGCAGATTTACCTGTCTTGCCATGTTCTGCCGGTCGGATTTGAACTCCATTTGCTTGACGCATTCATGGACATGCTATACCCATTGGCCTCAAAACCCATTATCAGAAGTGTCTTGCTTCTATTTTTCACGCTTGGGGATTTTCCTGATTCGGCACTCCAATAAATCCAAGTGTCAAAATATGGTTTATCTCGCTCTTCCAGATCATGCCGAAGTCTGACAAGATCAGTTAATGTTGGAACACGGCTTTTGAGAGCTGTTTTAGGGATTTGCTGATTAATCTGTGCAAGAAAGTTCTTCGGAAGAAGTTTCTCGCCAGAACGCCCGTCTATCAGGGCAAACGCATCAAAATCAAGAACACATGACCTGTAGTAGATAATCATTATCCATCGCGGCACGATACCTCTTTAATCGGATACTTTGTTTCAAAGAAGTATCTTTCTTTAATAGCCCCAATGTCTGTCTTCTCATAG
>JANYHM010000047.1 GCA_025359065.1 Synechococcales cyanobacterium GL140_1_metabinner_5_sub
ATTCTGCTACATGGGTCGTGAATGGGAACTGTCTTACCGCTTAGGAATGCGCCCTTGGATCTGTGTTGCTTACTCCGCTCCAGTAGCAGCAGCAACAGCAGTATTCTTGATTTACCCAATCGGTCAAGGTTCATTCTCAGACGGAATGCCATTGGGAATCAGTGGAACGTTCAACTTCATGATCGTATTCCAAGCTGAGCACAACATTTTGATGCATCCATTCCACATGCTCGGCGTAGCTGGAGTATTTGGTGGTTCATTATTCTCCGCAATGCACGGTTCACTCGTAACTTCTTCCTTAGTTCGTGAGACAACAGAAGTTGAATCATTAAACTACGGTTACAAATTTGGTCAAGAAGGCGAAACATACAACATCGTTGCAGCTCATGGTTACTTCGGTCGTCTGATTTTTCAATACGCTTCCTTCAACAACAGTCGTTCACTTCACTTCTTGCTAGGTGCATGGCCTGTAGTTGGAATCTGGTTCACTGCTCTGGGCGTAAGCACAATGGCATTCAACCTAAACGGTTTCAACTTCAACTCATCGGTAATTGATACTCGAGGCCGCGTAATCAACACTTGGGCAGATATCGTCAACCGCGCCAACTTAGGTATGGAAGTAATGCACGAGCGCAATGCTCACAACTTCCCACTAGATTTGGCTGCTGGTGAAGCGACTCCTGTAGCTTTGACTGCTCCTTCTATCAACGGCTAGTTTGATTAATCTTTAATAGATAAGAAGCTCCTCTTCACAGAGGGGCTTCTTGTTTTTGATACTCTCATTGAATTACAGCTAGCTATAAATCTGTCCGGAGTATTGTTAAAGGAAACCCAAAAATTAATTTCATGAAAAGAACTTCTTCACCTCAAATGACAGCTAACCAAGCCGCCGCTTCAGGCTTTGTTTATCAACCACCCCCTAGTGCCCATAATGCCCAAAGAATTCTGTTGAAGCCCAACCTGGGTTATCCCAAACCAGCACCAGTCACTGTCAGTATGCCAATCTTGCAAGCAGTACTGCAAGGATTACGAGCCGCCAGTCCTCAAGCAGAAATTTTGATTGTCGAAGGAGTTTGCTCGCCAATGCGCCTGACAGATATCGCCGCTAAACTAGGCGTATATCAACTGCTCGATGAGGGGATGCAGTTATTAGATGCTGATGAATTACCGATCGCAGAATATCCCAACATCTCTAAGCAGCTAATACGCTACGAAACCATGTGGGCACCAGCACTGCTCCAAGAAGTAGATTGTCGAATTAGCTTGGGTACCCTCAAACGTACAAACCTAAAAGGAGAAGTACTAATCTCGGCCAGCTTAAAAAATCTCTATGGCTTGTTTCCCAGAGCTAAATACAAAGCCCGCAGTAGTAACTCCCGAGGACAACTTCATCGTCCTAGCGTGCCCGCAATTTTACAGGATGTCTATTTCTCGATCGGCCACCTGTTTGATGGAGCCGTAGTGGATGCTGATCAACGATTAGTTAGCCCAGACTGGCAACCCGATCGAGGGCAAACAATTCAATCGGGTCGAGTGTTTTGGGGCGATAATTTGTTGGAGGTCGATCGTAAGGCTTGTCAAATAGTCGGGGAAGCCATTCCCAGCTATTTGGAATCAATCCAAAAATTGCTTTGTTAATTGGCAAAGTTATCAGCACCTGCGGTGGCTCTATGCAGTTGTAGTTTTTGCTGCCGGTTTGCTCCATTAAAATATTATTAGAAAAAAACAGCTTCAAGGGTAGTTAGTAATGTTTGAAATTGCGGTAATTGGCGCTGGAGTTGCTGGCTTAACCTGTGCTAGAAAATTGCAGCAAGCGGGGCGACGGGTGGTAGTTTTCGATAAATCACGAGGTTTGGGTGGACGTTTAGCCACTCGTCGTTTGGCTGATACTCATGCTGATCACGGAGTTTGTTATCTTCAGCCCAAAGGAACAGCCTTTGGTAAGTTGATTGATGAATTGGTAAATGAGCAGATTCTGCGGGTTTGGACTCGGGGAATTCATCGTTTGTCTGCGGATGGAGTTTTACAGCCGCCTGAGAAATTTGCACCTTGCTACGCTGCACCCTCTGGAGCCACCGCGATCGCTAAGTATCTGGGACAAAATTTAGAGATTATTAATGGTCAAGCCATCACTGCAATTTCATCGATCGGCAACAGATGGCAGCTTGATTCTACTGATAATCAGTGGAGCGCAGAGCAAGTTGTGGTCGCCCTTCCTCCGGCTCAAGCTCTGGCGATTGCTGGCAGGGTGACTGATACTCATTGCTCTGAGCGGATGAGCCTGGTGAACTTTACTACTTCGATTACCGCGATCGCCGTTTTTCCAAAAAATCAGCAAACTGCTGCCGATCAGCTAACTTGGCAGGGCATTCAAGGCATCAATCATCCAGTGCTGGGCTGGATTAGTTTAGATAGCTCGAAGCAGCTAGAACCACTTCAGCCCGTCTTAGTGGTGCAAAGTAGTGCTGCTTTTGCTGCTGAATATTTTGATGCTCCTGATCTAGAAATGGTTGGTCAACGGCTTTTGGCCGGTGCTGCACCTTTTGCGATGGGCTTAAATTCTCCCGAAATCTTGCAGGTGCATCGTTGGGGCTATGCTTTTGCCCAAAATCCGCTGCCCGACTTGTTTCTTACTGCCCAAGCAGAGGCTCCAATATATTTTTGTGGGGACTGGTGTGGAGGAAATCGAGTGGAATCAGCTTTTTTGTCTGGCTCGACTGTAGCTGAGAAAATTTTGGATATTCATGCTGTTTTCTGAAATTAAAGTTTGAACCATTGCATTCATACAGATGAACGATTGACTGGTTCATAATCTAGACAGTCGATCGCCCGCTCATTAAATGCTTTACAGGGATGAACAGTACATTTAAGGTTAAACTCCCCTGTGAAAAAGGTACAGCGATCGCAGGGGATTTGATGCAGTCTGATTAGATTTTTCCATCCTTTGTTAAAAGACTTTAAAGCTGATAAAGCAACACGAAGAGAAATAATTGAAAAACAAGTAGTAAAGGCAATACTGTAAATAGAGGGCATCACCCCACGGAAAGTCAGAACTAAGATATGCATCGCTAATTTTAGACCAGAAGTTGAGGATGAACTAGTAGCTAGAATCTTGCTACTTTGAGCTTGTGATTAATATTCTTTTTTATTTCACTGTTCCTCTCCACTTAAACTTAATCCTTTCCTCCGCTTGGATAAATTCGATGTTAAACAAGTCAAAAACAACCTCTCGTCCTAGTAGTAAAGGAGCATCAATAATTTCTGTTTGCAGCCAAGCCACTGGAGCCTTAAAGCTATGTCCATCGATCGACAGATCTAACTCACGAGTAACATACTGGACTTCGCCTCCAACACCGGTACCATCTGACAAAATTTCTCGGTCAGCCACCCGAAAGCCCAATATGTTGCCAACTTCTCGACTAATTAAGCTTAACTCCGCACCAGAATCTACCAACATTAGAGCATCATGACTTATTGAACCGTTACCTAAGGTGACTAGATATTCTGGTTCCCATGTACGTCTAGCCATTCCATAAAACTTGAACCAGAAAAACTGAAACTCTGACGTGTGAGCAGGAATCCACTTCACCACATAGGGTTCACCCTCTGCTGTGGCCAAGGCTTCAACCAAGTCCCAATCACTTCCTGCTGCTAACAGCCGAGTAGCACTGTAAGCAACAAATTGACGACGATATTTTTCTCTCAGCATCTGACGATGCTGATGTCCCCAGCGAATAATTTCCCTTACTTGTTCTGGAGTAGGTCTCATAAAAGTCCTGTTAAAGATTAGTTGATCGAGTAACTAAATAATATGTTATCTAACTTGGGCAGATGGAAAATAACCAATACGGTCTTTTCGACATAAAATAGCCGAGTGATGATCAACAGCCAGAAAGTATTTGAGGGATAAGTATGCAGTTCGTACTAATTATTCATGAAGTAGAAGATTACGCTGCCTGGAAGAAAGTTTTTGATGAGGCGGCTGAGATCCGTCGGCAAGCCGGGGAGAGATGGTATCAGGTATTGCAAGATGCCCAGAATCCAAACAAGGTGGTACATTTTTCGTCTTGGGTATCACTCCAGGAGGCTCAGCAGTTCTTTGAGTCACCAGAGTTGATTAAAATCAGAGCAGCAGCCGGTGTCAAGTCACCAGAATTTATCTATTTGAATCAGGTAGAAGCTGGGACGCTTTGCAGTAATGTATATAGCTATCTAGATTTTTGATTTTAAGGGCAGGGCGTTATGATTGATCAGCAATTCGATAAAGCCCATGCTACACGAACAGCTAATTTTTTGCAGATGGTTTTAAAAAATCAGCCCATGCCCGATGACTTGCAAAAGCTTTGGAATATGCAAATTTCTCGCGCACCCGATGCCGATTTTTCAGTTGATCCACTGGCGGCAGTAGGAGCAAAAATCATTGAGCCAGAAAATATTCCTTGTTTGCTTAATCATTCATATTTAAATGAGACCGATCGAGCAGATCGTGAACTGATGATGAACATAGAAGCGATCGATGAAGTCTTTAAGCTAGCTACATTTGTAGTGGAATTAGAAGATGATCACATTTTGGGCTATTGGCATGATACCGAAAATACCCCGATCAACCAAGCTCCGATCATCAAATTTGATAACGAAGGACAGTTTTCGGTATGCCAAGGCAATAATTTAACCGAGGCAATACTAGCAGAAACGATCGGATACCAAGAAGATAAGTTTTCTGAATTTAAAGCCTGGTTGGCCAAATATCAAATTGACATAGCTGCGGCGAGCATTGCCGATCTTCCTGAACGCCAGGTTGCCACACAGCCCGGTTTGATTCATGGAAACTGTTATCGCGCAAAGCGAGTGGCTGCTGGCTTGGAACCAAGTTAATAGTTATGTAAAGTGCTACCTATCGGCCAGCTCCCAGCGCTCCTGTGCTTTAGCTAACGCCTGCTGTGGTGTTTCCTTGCCCATTAGTACGGCTTCGATCGATCTTCCTAACAGCTCCGACATTTCTGGATACCCAGTAAATATTGGCCGCGATTTACTCACAGCAGTTTGATCTAGAAATATTTGTAACCCCGGTGTCTTAGCCACATATTCTTGATATTCTGGGCTTTGTCGTGCTTTTAAATTCACCGGCAAATAGCCAGTACCCAGCGCCCACTGGGTTTGAAACTCAGGGCTTAAAGCATATTCCATAAATTCCCAGGCAGCTTGAGATCGATTTTTTTCCGAAGACGCTGCGCGATCGGGCGTAGTTTTCATCATAAATAAATGCTCACCGCCTACCACTGTATGAGATACCACTCCCGCCGGAATCGGCATTACTCCATAGGGAGACTTGGTAGATCCGAGCTGTCCCAACGTCCAGGGCCCAGTGACCTGCATGGCCACCTTACCCGCCAAGAACTTATCTAGCTCATAGCCCCGCTCTGGAGTCGAAAGCACCGCCGAGCCATCATCTAACAGACTGCGCCAAAATTGGAGAGCAGCGATCGATCCGTTATTGTTCAGCTTCACACTAGAGCCATCCAAACTACCGCCACCGCTCCACATAAATGGCAGCCAGCTAAACACCGTCCATTCACCTTTACCCAAGGGCAATACGATGCCCTGATGATCTTTGGTGGTTAACTGCTTCGCCACCTGGCGTAGCTCTGGCCAAGTCTTGGGTAACTCAGTAATGCCAGCAGTCTTAAACAAATCTGGCCGATAAAAAATTCCCATGTTGTTGGTGCCAAAAGGCACCGACCACAAATGGTCTTGATAACGCATTGCCTCCAACAAAGCCGGATCAATATCTTTGGCTACTGAAGATTTTTGCCAGAAAGCTTCGATCGGCCTAATCGCCCCCAGATCCACCAATTGCCCAGTCAACATCGGTCCATACCACAGCAAATCTGGCGAAGCATCTCCGATCGCGGCTGCCAAAATTTTGGGTAACTGCTGGTCAGACTGCCCCACGTACAAAGATTCCACCTGGATCTGGGGATGCTGTTGATTAAACTTATCTACCAGCTTTTGTAGCACCGCCCGATTTGACGGCGGGTTCACCCCTTGCCACAGTGTCAGATGTATTACTCCATCATCGATTGGCGAACTGCAAGCGTTTAGAGCAATTAAGGTGAGGCTTAACAAAATACAGAGACAGCGCTTTATTAAAAACATATAGATAAGGCTTGCAGCGATCTCTCAAATTGTACGCCAGTGAGCTGAAAGCAGAAAGTTTGCCTTTGCTGTTGACATTCCCGGTGATCTGGGTGACAATAGAGTTCGCCTCGAAGTTTAAAACTTTTAGAGTTTGGGACTGTAGTTCAATCGGTTAGAGCACCGCCCTGTCACGGCGGAAGTTGCGGGTTCGAATCCCGTCAGTCCCGTAAATTATCATCATCTTGAAGGCGCTTTCACCAGCGTCTTTTTTATTGGAATTTATGAGAGAGGTTGTATGTACCGGCATCGCTCTAGAGTCTGCCCTGGGCGACTTGGAAACCACTTGGGCAATGTTGTTGTCTGGTGAGACTGGCATTAGTAAACGCCGAGTCTTTGGAGATCTACCAGCTTTTCCGGTGGCGATGATTGGGTCGGAGCCTACGCAGATCGATCAACTAACCACCAGCTTAACAACCACACTCTTAGCTGATGCTGGTTGGCAAGCTCCCCTCTCAGATTGTCCAGTCATTGTTGGTTCTAGTCGCGCTTACCAACCTCAATGGGAGCAATTTGCCCAGAGCGGCATTACTTCATCGATCTTAGATTATTTGCCCCACATGCCCGCGATCGCCGTGGCTCGTTTAATTGGCAGTACCAGCGCGGTCTTAGCCCCCATGGCAGCTTGTGCCACCGGAATTTGGGCGATCGAACGCGGTTATCAAATGATCTTAAACGGAGCCGATCGAGCCTTAGTCGGAGCAGTGGAAGCACCGATTAGCCCTCTCACAGTCGTGGGGTTCCAGCAAATGGGGGCGATGGCTACTGATGGCTGCTATCCATTTGATAAAAATCGTCAAGGTTTGGTGTTGGGTGAAGGTGGGGCATTTTTTGCACTAGAGGAAAGATCGATCGCCGAGGCCAGGGGTGCCAAGATTTATGGTCAAATTTTGGGCTGTGGCCTGACCAATGATGCCAGTCATGCCTGGGGTGTGGGTGGAGGAGCCGGTGCAATGGCAGTACGGCTGTGCTTAGAGCGCAGTGGTCTAAAATCCGTTGATCATATTGTGCTCCACGGCACCAGTACTCAGTTGAACGATCGCTACGAGGCCAGCCTGGTGCAAGATTTTTTTCCGGGTGTGCCAGTGACAGGCAATAAGGGCGCGGTGGGTCACACTTTAGGTGCGGCAGCGGCAATTACTGTAGCTTTGGCCTTTCGATCGCTGCAATGTCAGATCATTCCCCCCACCGTGGGCTGTAGAGATTTAGAGTTTGATCTGACTTTGATCCGTCAGCCCCTAGCGACTAAATTGCAGAACCTCATGTGTTGGAGCTTTGGTTTTGGTGGCCAAAATGCTGTGGTAGCTTTGGGTATTTAAAGGTTAATTGGAGAAAAACAAATCAAGTAGAATCTTAAAAGCTCTATTTACCAATAACTGGTAGACAGCCAAAATAAAACATCAGGAAAATATCAATGAAAGCCTTGCTCCGCTCTATCTTGCTTTGTTTAATGGTCGGAACTCCAGCACTGGCAGAACCAACGCCGAGTGCAACCATCAACCAAAATCAGCAGTCAATAATTGGCACATGGTCAACCAATATATTTAATCAGTCAATTGTTATTATTTTTGATAATACTGGAGTAATAAAAATAGTAAGTGAAAAAACTTATGGTGACTACAAATACTATGAACTGGCTGAATACAATAAATTAATGGATCAAATTAGCAATGAATCATTTAAATTAGATCCGGACTTGAAGTATAAGCAGCAAGGTAACAGCTTAGAAGTAACTCATCCAGATGGCAGAATCGAGAAAAATACTCTCGATTTTGTCAACAGCGGTCGCACTCTAAATTT
This sequence comes from Synechococcales cyanobacterium GL140_1_metabinner_5_sub, assembly GCA_025359065.1. Lineage (GTDB taxonomy): Bacteria > Cyanobacteriota > Cyanobacteriia > Cyanobacteriales > Chamaesiphonaceae > JAAFHZ01. Next base: position 7,996 of record JANYHM010000047.1, read on the forward strand.
GAGTAGAGAAAATAATTCAGAATCAGTAGCTGTTTTTACGAAAGTAAGCGACAGTAACGAAATATCCAAAAATACTGAGTCATTAACTACGTTAGAAGGTCATTTTCAGGGGTTACGCAAGTTAGTGGCGTTGCAAACGGCTCAATCTGATTATTGGGTGCAAAAAAAGCGATTTGTGAGCCAACTTACCAATTTAAATTCTAAAATTAAGCCAATGCCCAATAGCGATCGATCATACCGCTATGAACTGCTCAAACAGGGGCAACGCCAAAGCATTATTGCAGCCATTCCCACTCAGCCAAATCTGCGCAGCTTTGTACTGCAACTAGATCGGGTGGGTCGTCGTCAGCAGCCCTTTAATGGAATTATTTGTGGAACCGATCGACCCAGTGACCAAATACCACCTTTACCCCAGTTTAAAAAGAAAGAACTCGTTTGTGCTCCAAAAACCCATCAAGTTGATCTGAATTATTCGATCGAAAGCTCCTTGCTCAAAAGTAGTCAACCCAGGGCTATTCACTAAAACGCACTTGGGTGTCATTTGGCATCCTGCTCAGCGTGTATTTGCAGTCTGTCGTCCTTGATTGTGAGGACATAAGTAAACTTCCCTTCGCCAAGGAATTTTTCACCGACAAAATCAATAGGCTGAATTTTCTTTGGTTTCGAGGCGGCAAGTAACGAAACAAACGCATATCGGTATGCCTGGTTCCAAGGTTGGTATTCGGTTGCTTGGCCATGCTTGATGTCTCCGTATTTCTTGTCGCCGACTATGACATCCTTGAAGTCAAGGTTTGAGTCATTGCGGACTCGAATATTGGTTGCGGAGCAGCCGAGTGTTGTCGCTGCGAGTATGGCGGCGATGATAGACAATGTTTTCATAGTGAATGTGGTAGCAATACCTAACGTTTCGGTTGAGCAGCTACCGATCGACTTTGCAACAACAGAGATCGACTTCAACAGTCCGCTCCAACAGGATTGTTATGCTGTGTATTCACAAGCGGTTTCTTGCCTCTTGAGTTGGACTCAGCTTTGCGGAACCGCATTCATTTGTTGTTGAAGTTGTTGGACTTCCTCGATCGACAAACCTGTGGACGAGGCAATAAGATTTGTGTCTACGCCCCCTCGCAAAAGATTGAGCGCGATCGCCCGCTTCTCATCATTCTGAATGGATCGGTAAATTACGGATTCTTGCATAATGTCCCTCCGCACTAAGCGGTAAATTACATCCTCCTCTAATCTTAACCCAGCTAGGATCGCTGAGGCGGCCATCAAATTTGCTTTTTCTGTTGGTTCTTCGAGCTGCTCGACAAGCTGAGTGGCTTGGCGCAGCATCTCGGCTGGACTTTCGCTCTGACCAAGTGCCGCAAAGGGCAAGAGTCCGGGGTATTCCAAGAAAAGAGTAGCAGGTTGTTCCCACAGCCGCACCACATCAAATTCATGGTGGGTACGTTCCAGGTCGTAGCTGTTTTGGTAAGCAAGTTCGGAGGTCGTGGGCTTGAGGTAGATCACCACTTGGCGCATGGGCTTCCCTTTGTACCGGCGATGTCCACGTACTCGGTAATCCAGCATCCGAAATGGGATGTTCTCTTTAGGAAGCGTTTGGAATTCGATGTGTAGAATGGAATCCTCAGACTGGAGCAGAATCATGGCATCTGCTCGAATGGGTTCTAGGGCAAGTTCAGAGGGTTGGATTGCTGTCAGGGTGACAGTTTCTCCGAGCAGCCAACTGGCAAAGTCAGCGGAGAAATGTTCGGCTAGGAATTTGCAGGTGTCATCGTACATGGAAGAGATTATACAACTACCAACCCCGATTTAATTTTGGATAACTCCAAAGTTTTATGAATTATTGTTGTGTAGCGATCAAATAGCTGAAAACCACATTAGTTTGTCAGCATAACGGCTTGGGCGTCAGCGGTGGCAAGTATTTTCGAGTCATTGCCAGAGTGTTGAGGCCATCCGCTGCACGCCCTGGTTATGCCTTCCATGATGTTTGAGTCAACCACGATTCCAGCGTTTTGTAGTCCAAGATCCAAGCCATAACCAGGAATCTTGGAATTTAGTATTGAGGCCAGATGATACTGAAATTGGCTGATTCTCAAGTCTTTTGAAGACTTTGGAAAGGGAATGAGATAACGGAATCCATCAACAAAAACAAAGAAAAATGTTTCGACTCTGTAGCCATTATATTCGAGGTATACTTCTTGGCGATATGCACTTTCATCAGGAAAATTCTTGACCCATGGCTCGTGAAATTGACACTTTTCAGATCGATCTAATTGTAGACGTACGGAAACATCATGACGACAAAGATATTGGCCAATTGAATCATCATATTCAAAATCATCTGGGATTGATTCAATAAGAAATTGAATGAGATCATTTTTTGATGTTCTTGACCGGAACCAACGTGGAAAATACTTCTTTAACAGTTCATCAAATTCTGATAAAAAAAGTGAAATATCATCCCAAAAAAGGATCTCAACACGATTTATTTTCCATGTACACGTCCGAACATACGTTTGAAGTTTCGAGTCACGTTTGAGTGTTGTGAGAATCAAAAATTCTTCTGGAAGTGGAATAAAACTACACGCTAAGTTAATCTCGTCTGCGATCTCCTGTTCGGTCAAACTTATGACACACTTGCATTGAGCAGCGGCAATTTTTGTGCCTTGTCCATGTAGATGAACCGGACGACCATAAATATCAACACCGTATTGTTTTTGACCACTTCGTCCGTTGCGAATCACGTAGGGGTCTCGCCACATACGCTTGAGGATATCAGCAGAAATATCCTCAAATTCGTCCCACGATTTAGGAATCGGTAACTCAGTAGTTGTTGGAGTGGGCATGAATTATGATTTGGGACATAACAATTGGATATACTGACGGGTTCAGCATATTCTCCTGAAATCAGGTGTATATGCCGACGTTTGTACACACATACCTTAGAAAATTGGGGTATTAGCCCGACATTTGTCTGCATAACACCCTGAATTGGGTGTTTAGGCTGAAGTAACTTCAGTTTAGATGCTCTTGCTCGACCTAGTGATGATTTTCTGATATTTCGTAATAATCTTTATTGCCTTTCTCTAGGCTTATGGAACAACTTCCTCATCTAAATTGCTAGAACGGTTTTGACAAACTGAATCGCCACAGCTTTACCCATTGAGAATCATTGCAAATTGCTGCGAATCGGCGGCAATTGCAATATTTCTGGTTAGAATCAAAAAAAAACATAGAGCTGTCATGTTGGATTTTTCATTAGATTTCTCTACAATCAACCATCTATCGCGTTGCCACTGCTTGGCTATCTGTGCCTTTTTGGTGCCCACTAACCTTTTGCTATGTAGTGCAGTGATTTTGCTAACCGGCTTGGATCGATCGCCACAAGTCCGCCAGAATCTGAGTGTTGTCGGGACTTTTGCGGCGCTGTTGCTCATTGCCCATGTGGCTAGCTGGTGGATCGTGGGTGTGGTGGCACCGGCCACGTTTATTTTGCCTTCTTTGGGCTTGCTCTGTACCACTCTTAACTGGAGCTGTGTTAAATACTCTGCGATTGCCGGTTATTACATTGATGCTTGGGTCTTATCTCGGTTTCGTCGCGGTCAGAACTTAGATGGCTCACTCCCTACCGCCTAATTTACTTTGAAATATTAAGGAGATTTGCTTTCCAGTATGGCTTGCAATGCCAAATCGATCGAGTACACAACAAAAAGCCTGTATCTTTAGATACAGGCAGCCAATTTAATTAATGCTCAGATTTCTGAGCATTTGAAAGGTCGTGGGCTTTGATTCCTTGCGGCCATCTCGGCTCACGACATTAAGATTTAGTAATCGTAGTCGCCGCCGCCCATGCCGCCGCCAGCCGGTGCACCTTCTTTCTCAGGCTTATCAACCACAATACATTCAGTGGTAAGAACCATTGCCGCGATCGAAGCCGCATTTTGCAAGGCAGAACGTGTCACCTTCGCAGGGTCAACGATTCCATCAGCCAACATGTCTACATACTCATTAGTTGCAGCATTGTAGCCAATGTTGAAAGGCTTTTCTTTTACTCTTTCAGCAATAATTGCGCCGTTCTGACCAGCATTCTGAGCAATCCGCTTCAGAGGTGCAGTCAATGCCCGAGTTACAATCAATGCGCCAATTAACTCTTCATCAACCAAGTTAGCATTAGCCCAGACTTCTAATTCGGGAGCCAAGTGAGCCAAAGTTGCACCACCACCAGGAACGATCCCTTCTTCAACTGCTGCTTTGGTCGCATTGATGGCATCTTCCAAACGAAGTTTGCGATCCTTCATTTCGGTTTCAGTAGCTGCACCAACTTTAATAACTGCTACACCACCAGCTAATTTAGCCAAGCGCTCTTGCAGCTTTTCTTTGTCATAAGAAGACTCAGTGTCTTCCATTTGACGTTTGATTTGCTCACAGCGAGACTTCACCGCAACTTCATTGCCTTCAGCAACGATCGTGGTGCTGTCTTTGGTAATAGTAATGCGACGAGCCTGGCCAAGCATTTCGAGCTTAGTGCTGTCTAGTTTCAAACCAGCGTCTTCAGTTACCAACTGACCACCAGTTAAAACTGCGATATCTTCGAGCATGGCTTTACGGCGATCGCCAAAACCAGGAGATTTGACCGCAGCTACGTTCAAGACACCGCGTAAACGGTTAACTACCAAAGTAGCCAAAGCTTCTTTCTCAATATCTTCAGCCAAAATCAACAGCGGGCGACCAGAGCGCGCTACTTGTTCGAGAACTGGCACTAAGTCTTGTACCAAGTTGATTTTCTTGTCGGTAATAAGAATGTAGGGCTGTTCTAAGACAGCTTCCATCCGCTCCATATCTGTAGCGAAGTAAGGAGAAATATAACCCTTATCAAAACGCATCCCTTCAGTGATTTCTAGCTCAGTCGTCATCGACTTGCCTTCTTCCAATGAAATTACGCCTTCTTTGCCAACTTTATCCATGGCGCTAGCAATCATTTGGCCGACTTCATCATCGTTACCAGCCGAAATTGATGCCACTTGAGCGATCGCTTTAGAGTCTTCTACGGGCTTAGCGTGATCTTTGATTTTGTCTACTAAGAAAGCAGTAGCTTTATCAATACCGCGCTTCAAGGAAATTGCGTTGGCACCAGCGGCCACGTTGCGCAGACCTTCTTTAACAATGGCGTGAGCCAACACAGTTGCAGTGGTAGTTCCATCGCCAGCAGCGTCATTAGTCTTAGAAGCAGCTTGACGAATCAATGCTACGCCAGTGTTTTCGATGTTGTCTTCCAGCTCAATTTCTTTAGCAATGGTGACACCATCATTCACAATTTGGGGTGCGCCAAATTTCTTTTCGAGTACCACGTTGCGGCCTTTCGGACCCAGTGTGACGGCTACAGCTTCAGCCAAGATATCCATACCGCGCTCAAGAGCGCGTCTGGCATTTTCGTTGTAAATTATTCGCTTTGCCATGATGTTTAAGGAGTGAGGTGTGTGGATATTTAAGAACCGAAATATAGCTCTTAATCTTGCTCTCTCTCCTAAATACCAGAAGAGAGATGGGCATTGCCCCAAGCAGATCTTAGGGTGCAAGTTGCAGGGGACTCCCTGATTCTTAGCCGACTACTGCGAGGATGTCTTTCTCAGAAAGCAACACATATTCTTCGCTGCCCAATTTGATGTCGGTGCCAGCGTACTTAGAGTAAAGAACCTTGTCGCCGATTTTCACTTCGCATTCTTGGCGAACGCCGTCGTCGTTACGTTTGCCAGGGCCAACCTGAGCAACTTCGCCGATTTGGGGCTTTTCCTTAGCTGTATCTGGTAGCAAAATGCCGCCCGCAGTCTTCTCTTCAGAAGCACTTACTTTGATAAATACGCGATCGCCTAGGGGCTTAACTGTAGAAACGCTGAGAGAAATTGCAGCCATAAAAAAATATTTAGCACTCGTGACTTATGAGTGCTAATTTACCGGAGGTTGCGTGACCACAGCAAGGAAGGATTGAGTACGGGTTCCCGAACTAACGAACATTTTGCCTCGGACATGCCCAAACAAACTTTTGGCTGGTAAACGCACAAATGGCTGCAATGCCAGAGTGCATTACAGCCATTTTAATTGGGAAAAATATTTTTACATCTTCTACGTCATCGTCCGGCTAGTAACTTGGGCAGCAGGCGGTGGGGTAGAAGGAGAAGAAAAGGCGATCGCCGTTACCGGTAGGGTCAGGGTAATTAAAGCAATCGTAGTCCCTAAAAATTCTTCCCATTTACGGGTAGGAGCGGGCAGAAGTTTACCAGACGTAGCAGGGTCCATGTAGGATCTTTCAGAATTCAACATTGACGACAAACCAACGATTTGTACATCACTATTACCTATTGTACCCATTAATTCTGTGGATGTTGATACATTCGCTGTAAATTCTTAAGGTTTAAACGGTTTTTGTTGCAGTCGGTAGAAGTCGCCAAGTAAGTACAAAGACCCAGACATCACTACTGGTGCTGGATAGTCGTATGCCGCAGTCAATCCACTCGGCCAATCGCCGTAGGTTTGAGCCGTGATATCTGGGTAGACCGATCGCACCACATTCATTAATTCGGCAGGAGTAGCAGTGATTTCTTCTGGCACTGGCACTAAATGAACCCGATCATCTGGCCGCAGCAGTGCCTGCAAAATCGGCAAATGCTCCTTGGTATTCAACATCCCAATTACCCAGGTCACTGGCATCTGCCAGCGATCGACATAATTGCGCAGAGCGATCGCCGATTCTGGGTTATGGGCACCGTCCACCAAGAGCTTTTGTCCCTGCCACTCAGTTTGATGCATTCGGCCTAACCATTGGGTATTGGCAATACCTGCTTGAATCTGCTGTGGACTAATTTGCCATCCCTGAGTTCGTAATTGATTAATGACTTCGATCGCCAAAGCAGAATTATGGAGTTGAATGTCTCCTAGTAAAGGCATTGAATATATTAAGTCACCGATCTGCCCTTGGCCGGGACTAATTTCGATTGCTGGGGTAATTTGGCGGCAAGGAGCTTGGAGTTCTTGGGCGCGCTGAGTAATTACTTGGGTGGCCTCGATCGGCAGTTGGCCAATCACTACCGCACAACCCTGCTTAATAATGCCAGCCTTCTCACCAGCGATTTCTGGGATAGTCTCACCCAACTGCTGCCAATGTTCGCGGCTAATACTGGTAATCACGCTCACCAGTGGTTTACTGACGGTATTAGTGGCATCTAGTCTGCCCCCTAAGCCCACTTCTATAATGGCAATATCGACTTTTTCGCTGGCGAAGTAAGACCAAGCAGCGGCTGTAATTAACTCAAATTTAGTCAGCGGTTCCGGTGATTTTGCCTGCACATGCTGTAAGACCGTGGTTAATCGATCGGTGCTGATCGGCTGGTTATTGATGCAAATCCGTTCGTTCCAATCTACCAAATGGGGCGAAGTATATCGTCCCACTCGATAACCAGCGGTGGTCAAAATAGTCGATAGATATGCGCAGACCGAACCTTTGCCGTTGCTGCCCGCTACATGGACAACTGGAATTTTGTCTTGAGGATTACCCAAGATGGTCATTAGCGCCTGAATCCGTTCTAGCCCTAAACTCATCCCGGCTCGTTGCCAAGGAGTCAAAATTGTATCTAAATCCACCATATTGTTTTTTGCGCAGAGCTTGTCCCGATCAACTATTTATTTTGTAAATATTTAAGTCCAAAAAACTGAACATACTAAACTTTTGTTGCAGTCCGTTACTAAACAACGCAAAACATTATTTACTATATTTAACAAAAAACAGGAGTAAGTAATTATGCCTTACGTTAATGATGGTGCTGGCAAGCTCGACAACTTCCCTAAAGAGCCAGAAATGTATCAGTCTGAACCCTTGTCTGATACCCAAAAAATGAATTTTGTGATCACCGGATTAATTGGTTTGTTGTTAGTTGCCGGCATGATTGCAGTATCTATCACGCTCTCCTAAGCTTCACAATTCAATAGCGCTTAGTACAATGGGCAAAGCCTCAGCCATTTGGCTAGGCTTTCTCTAAGATCTTAGTTACCAGAATCTTTAGTCAACGCCCAGCGTAACCGAGTAAGGTTGGCAGTTTGCAGTAATCCCAAGGGCAACATCGAAATTCCTTCCAGCCTAGATTGCAGCCAGCCATCACCCCAATACCATTCTTGATAGCCATCGATGCCCGCCGAAAGAATTAGCCGCAGACTGTCGATCGAGGCGACACTCACCAGATGTTCTACTTTGAGTAGGCCAAGTTCGACCGAAAAATCACTTTGTGGCCGTAGCAAATCATCATTTTTTATAGAGAGCTTGGCTGGAGCCAACCACTGGCGTAAACAGACTGGAGACAAGAGCTGTTGCCGTATTGCCGTTGCACTAGCCGCCACTTCGATGCGGATCTGGCTTTGCTGAAAATTTCCTAGCATGTTTTATTTTTGCGGCTATACTGCTAATCTTGGATTGTAAAATATTCTATCGCGCCCAGATTAGAATTTCAGATTTTAGCTAATACATTATCATCTGTACAGAGCAGCCTACTTTCAGTAGGCTTTCCTGCAAATACCATGCCTCTCTATCCCGCCGTTTCTGACGATTTGAGTCAACTGCTGATTGATACCGCTGAGCAGCTTGCTCACAAACTGCCTAATCTGACGGCAGGGTTGGTATCTGGTTCTGGCTTTTGCGCCTTTATCCCTGCCGATTTAAAGGCCGATAAGCACTGCGCTGAAATTATTGATCGATATCAAGCCGAAGATAGCCAAAAAAACCTAGAGGAGCTGCACAGCAACATCCTCAACTGTCTGAGTGAATGGCAGTCTGACAAAATCGAGCAGCAGTCTTTTGATACCCGCGATGCCTTTGAAAATCGGGATTTTGGATCTGTCTATAACCGTGCTGAAACCAACAGTATTCTGCAATCTGCTCAAAAGAAGCACGATTTAGCGGTGTTGGCTGCTCCACCTAAGGTAAGTGCCAGTTGCGCGCCATCTCTGAAACATGATTTAGAGTTGGATCTACCTGAGGAAATGCGAGATTTTCTGGAACGGCACTATGCCAACAGTAGCGATGTTCCTATTAAGTTTTATGGGGATTTTTTCCAGCGTCCAGTAGGTGAAGCCGATTTGCACCAGTTGCACACGGTGCTGTCTCCAGTGCCCACGGTGGGTATTTATGGCACCATCAGCGATCGCCGAGTCTACATTCATGCTGGCATTTGGCACTTGCAAAGCACCGAAGTTTTCAATATTAGCGTGACGGCCTGGGATTGGGAGGCGATCGCCGAGAAGCTAAAAGTCACTAACCACAACGAAGTTCAAGCTGTCCGTGCCATTCGTGCCGGAATTATTGCTTTGTATCAGTTAGTGGCGGCTTTTTCGATCGACCTCTACTATTTACATCTTTATCCCACTTACAACCTCAAGCTGCCCCAGCTCGAACCATACTTTACTAGCTTGGGGTTAACCAGTGCGGCAGTGCATGGCTACACCACCCTGTTGACTGATATTCAAAAACAACAGCGTCAAGATTATCACCAAGAACTAAAGGCTCTAGCTCCTCAACCTACTGTTTTGACTCCTAAACCAGTAGAAGTGATTCCTCGGTGGGAATTTAGTGATACTTTACTCGGCCACGAAGAAAGCGTTTACTCCATTAGTTTTAGTCCCGATGGCAAGGTACTAGCCAGCGCCAGCCATGACCAAACCATTAAACTCTGGCACCTATCCTCGCGCAAAGAATTTAGAACTCTCAGCGGCGACTTGTTTGTTTTTGATGTGGCCTTTAGTCACGATGGCCAGTTGTTGGCCAGTGGCAACGGCGACCACACTGTCAAGTTATGGGAAGTGCATAGCTGCACAGAACTGCGCACCCTCGAAGCCCACTCTGGTAACGTCGCCGCAGTGGTGTTTGTACCTAACACCCAAATGCTGATCAGCGGTAGCTGGGATTACACCATCAAAATCTGGAATACCAAGACGGGCAACCGGATTCGGACTCTGAATGGGCATACAAGCTTAGTGAACTGTCTGGCAATTAGCTCCAACGGTCATGCTTTAGCGAGCGGCAGCCACGACAAAAGCATTAAGCTCTGGAGCTTAAAAACCGGTCAAGAAATGCTCTCGCTCAACGGCCACGACAGCTCTGTAAATACGATCGCCTTTAGCCCCAACGGTGAATTGCTGGCTAGTGCTAGTGATGACCGCACGATCAAGATGTGGAATTTAAAGACTGGCCAGATCATTCACAGCTTTGATGGTTTCTTAAGTGCCATTAACTCGGTCTGTTTCAGCCCTGATGGTCAGTATTTGGCCAGCGCTGGCGATGATAAAACCATCAAAATCTGGAGCATGGAGAGCGGCAAAACTGTCCAAACTCTCATGGGTCACGAAGATAGCGTCTATCATATTGCCTTTAGCCCCGACGGCAAGCTGTTAGCCAGCAGCAGCAGCGATCACACAATTAAGCTCTGGCAGCAGGCTGTGGTCAAACCATAGGCAGTTAGTGTTAATCAAGAGAATTTGATTATGTATCATAATTATGATCGGCGATCCTCTTCTTCTTTTCAAAATGAGCTTTCGATTAGAAGCGAAAGTGTCCAGCGGATTTACAACTTTTATGCCAATCAGCGCTTTTATGTCAACCGTCGGTATCAGCGCAAATTAGTGTGGACGATCGAAGAAAAAAAAGCTTTTATTGACTCGATTTTACAGGGATTTCCTGTGCCTATAATCTTGCTAGCCGAAACTGAAAAAGATCACGAATCTGTCTATGAAATAATTGATGGAATGCAGCGACTGAATGCAGTGATTTCTTTTATTGAAGGAGAATTTGATATTCCCAGAGATGATAGCGGTGAAGCTAAGTATTTTGACTTGCAAACTATGGTGGAATCAAAATCTTTGTTAGATCAAGGAAAATTGCAGCAGCATAAACCTTTGCTCGATCGAACAGAATGCGAAATCATTGCTAGTTACGTGCTTCCTCTATCGGTTTATCAATTTAATGACAACGAAAAAGTTGATGAAATATTTAGACGAATTAATTCTAATGGTAAGCATTTGTCTCGACAAGATTTGCGGGCAGCAGGTGCTACGGCAGATTTTTTGGATTTAGTGCGAAGAATATCTAGCGAAATTAGAACTGATACCTCTGCTCAAGATATTTTATTGCTCAATAATATGAAGGAAATCAGTATTACCAACAAACAGTTGGAGTATGGTATCGTCGTAGACGATATATTCTGGGTTAAAAATAACATCATTCGTAAAGAGATGGTGCGAGAATCTAGAGATGAAGAAATAGTCGCTGACTTAGTAGCTTATATTGCTTTAAATAATATTCCACCTAGTAGCTCAGAGATTTTGGATGAGTATTATGGATTGACTGATGGTCGTCGGAAAGAAGAGCTAGAAAGAGCTTTACGTAAAAACAATCCCGAAAATATTCGCAAACAGTTCCTGAGTATTTACAACGAAATCCGCAAAGTAATTGATGAATCTGGCAAAAAATTCAGTGAGATTATTTCTGAGCAAAGTTCTTCATCCGTACCTAGATATTTTCAAGTAATATTTTTGAGTTTGTATGAATTGATTTGCCAAGAAAAAATGGAGGTTGTTAGTTACGATAAATTATCAGAATCGCTGATGAATGTCAGCAGTAATATTTCGATTACCCGAGGTGGCAACTGGAGTTCTGCCAATAAAAAAACCAATATTGCTGCTGTTAGTGGCATTATTCGAGATTGTTTTAAGCCCAGATCTCAAAACGATCCGGCAACTGATAGCTGGCTAACTGAATTTGAAACTTTGCTGAGTCAGTCGAAAACCGAGCAGTCTTTGTACGACTTTAAGCAGGGCTTCACTCGCCTCGATGGCAAAAAAGAGTTTGATACGGCCAACTTCAACAAAATGATCAAAACTTTGACGGCAATGGCTAACTGTGCGCCTGGAGCTACCGGCTATGTTTGCGTGGGAGTTGCAGACAATGAGCGAGATGCTCAAAGAGTTGTGGATATTTATGGCATCAAACCAGCAGAGTATAAAGGCTTTAAAATTACCGGCATCTATCATGAAGCCGAAAATTTGCAAGGAGATCTAGATAAATTTCAGCGATGGCTCATCCAGCAGTTGCAATTACAGCCGATCGAACAAGTGACCAAAGACCGTATTGGTCAAAATATGCGGCTGGTTAGCTACTACGATAAAGATATTTTACTAATGCGGCTTAAGGCCGATCGCGATCCAATTTCTTACGAAGGAAAATTTTATCAGCGAATAGGCTCTAATATAGACGAGATAACAGTTTCTGGTTACTCTGACCTGTTTAGAAGATTCATCGAAAATTCGTGATTTTGACTGGCGCACGAAAAGTAAGGCGATCGCTACCTGTAAGCCAACTAAAGTTGTTACAATGCTTTACAAGCTTACCTATTGCGGATCTCTATGAATACTGCTTACCAATCTCAGCCACCTCTGACAGAAGTAGAATCCATAGAGGTTAAAGCTACCCCGATTAGCGCTAATGAGCGATGGCCAAACATTGATCAAATCGACGATACTGCCGATACATCTTGGCGAAATTATGATCCAGAGGTAATTGGCGAATATTATCGATCGCGCTGGTGGGAAGTGTGGAGCAGAACGGTCTCGATCTTCTTGCCCATGATTGTTTTTGCCTTAAACATCTGGTGGGACAAAACTTGGGGTAAGCTGACCAAAAATCAAGAAAAGCGCGCAGTACAAATGCGAAAGCTGCTTACCAAGCTCGGCCCAGCGTATATTAAAATTGGCCAAGCTCTCTCCACTCGCCCCGACCTGGTGCCCGCCACTTACCTAGAAGAATTGACTCGGCTCCAAGACAAAATTCCGCCGTTTCCTAATGAAATTGCTTTCCGGTTTATTGAAGAAGGCTTGGGTGACAGTCCTTACTACATATACGATGAGATCAGCTCCGAGCCGATCGCCGCTGCTTCTTTAGGACAAGTTTACAAAGGCAAACTAAAAACCGGCGAAATTGTAGCCATTAAAGTCCAGCGACCGGGCTTAGTAGAAAACATTGCGCTTGATCTATACGTGATGCGCGGGCTTTGTCAGTGGGCGCAAAATACCTTTAAGCAAATTCGCAGTAACTTGGTGGCGATCACCGATGAATTTGCTACCCGCATTTTTGAGGAAATGGACTATGAGAATGAGGGTCGCAATGCCGAAAGGTTTGCGGAACTCTACGGCAAATTTGAAGATATCTATGTTCCCAAAATTTATTGGGATTACACATCCCGCCGAGTTCTGACCATGGAGTGGATCGAAGGTGTGAAGCTGACTGACATGCAGGCAGTAATGGAAAATGGTATTGATGCGGCTTATCTAGTAGAAGTGGGCGTGCAATGCTCGCTGCGTCAGTTGTTAGATCATGGTTTTTTCCACGCCGATCCTCACCCCGGTAACTTGCTAGCAATGCACAATGGCAAGCTGGCTTACCTGGATTTTGGCATGATGAGCCAAGTGAAAGACTATCAGCGTTATGGTTTGTTGGAGGCGATTGTCCACCTTATTAACCGAGATTTTGATGGATTAGCCAAAGACTTCGTAAAGCTAGAGTTTCTCACCCCAGATACTGATCTAACCCCAATTATTCCAGCCTTTAGCGCCGTTTTTAACGGCAGCATGGGTACCAGTGGCACTAACGTAGCTGAACTTGACTTCAAAAGCATTACTGACCAATTGTCGGGAGTGATGTATGAGTATCCATTCCAAGTGCCCGCCTACTATGCCCTAATTCTAAGGTCGCTGGTCACTTTGGAAGGAATTGCGGTAGTAGTTGACCCAGAGTTCAAAGTGATGAGCAAGGCTTATCCCTATGTAGCAAAGCGTCTGCTCACCGACGCTGCCCCAGAGTTACGGGCTTCGCTACAAGATTTACTGTTTAAAGATGGGTATTTCCGTTGGAATCGTTTAGAGAATCTGCTCAACAACGCCCGTGGTAACGAAGACTATGATTTGAATTTGGTTTTGAACCAGGCGATCGATTTTCTGTTGTCCGATCGGGGTGCCTATATTCGTGATCAGTTAGCTGACGAAATTGTGCGCGGTTTAGATGGCTTGGGTCAATCTACTTGGGATCGTTTTACTGCTCGCATTCAAGGTCAACGAACAATCAGCAATGATCCATCTGCAACTTCAGCAATCAATACACTGGGTCATATTCAGCGAATTTGGGGCATTTTGCGAGAAACTAAGGGCTTTGATCCAATGACCATTCTGCCAATTATCCCCCAGATTTTAACCAAATCTGAAACTCAAAATCTGGGTCGGCGCATTGCGGGCGGTTTAGCCCAGAAGTTTGCTGCTCGTCTGATTCGAGAAGTGTTGTTGCAAGATATGCCCACTGAAACAGCCCAGCCCCTGGCTTTGCCGTCTAATCGTTAATCTGTGGAGCGGGACAGATTGCTACTCGTGAGCCTGCCAATGAAAATATTGAGCGATGCCGATCTAGAGAACTCACCGATCGTGGCCAACTCCACCATGAATCGCCAAAGAGCTTGTGCTGGGGATAATAGTTATACCAAGGAGCTTTTATTTAATCCGATCGAGTTTTTGCAATCTCGCCTGGATACACAGCCCCATGTTAGCTGGCTGGATCTTTGTTGTGGTACTGGCCGAGCCTTGATTGATGCGGCTCAGGTACTTTGTCCCCAAAGACCTGACACCAAGCTCCGAATAGTAGGCGTAGACTTGGTTCCCATGTTTTATCCCTATCCTGCCAAACTAGATTACCTCAGCTTGCAAGCCACATCTATTGCTGCCTTGGCTCCAGATTATCCCTTTGATTTAATTACCTGTGTTCATGGACTACACTACATTGGTGATAAGCTCCATGTAATTCAGCAAGCAGTTTCTTGGCTAAAAGATGACGGCATTTTTTTTGCACATCTAGACCCGAACAATCTGAAATTCGAGAACGGTAATGTTGGGGGAAAGCAAATTTTGCAAGATTTACAACAACAAGGACTAGACTATCACCAGCACTTACTTTCTTGTCGGGGCAAAAGAGAACTGAAATCGAACTATCAATATATCGGAGCCGATGATCAAGCTGGCCCTAACTACACTAAGCAGGCAGTTGTAGATTCATACTATCGTCTGTGCAATTAGGGGCGCACTCCAAGCTCCAGAGAAAGTTAATTTCCGCGCAGATTATTCTCGGTTAATGGTCGTTCACGAAGTGTCCGTGAAGCAGAATCGGCTAGTTCCTTAAGATTAGCTTTTCACCAATGTTCCACCTATTGCGTAAACGGCATCATAACCGATGTGCTCAGCCCAAGTAATGGCATTAGGCTGTTTTTCTTGTAGGCGATGACATGCGGCAAGTAAATCTTGGTCAATTTCGTATTCGCCAGTGTCAAGATCGATGGCGATGATTTTACCAATATTTTCTGCCGTTTCAATGTAGATACGGATATGCTATTGATAGATTTCTTTGCGACTAAGGGTAGGCTGAGTCATAAGGTAATCATAATAGAATGGTTTCAGAATTGGAATGGAACAGTAGTTTGTGAAGTTGGGTTTGCATATCTTTGGGATCTAATGGCTCAAATCAGCGGCGGTTGGTAAATTGCAAAAGTTACCAACCATCTTTCGACCGTCTGCTGCATTTGAATTGTTAGATCGTCGCTATCTAATACTCATCCTGCCTCTGCCGTTGCTGGAGCAGGAAAAACGTCATAATTGATCGTAACAGTTCGGGAGAGGGCACATTTGAAAGCTCCCTCGGTTCTAGCTTGTGCATCCCACCCCCGTATACTCTCCCCTCGTTAACCATTACTTTCTCAGCAATCCCATTCAAAGCCTCAAAAAACATTGATACCGTTTGTGGATGTTCTGCGATAAGGATTGAGGATTAAATAAAGTGTAATCATCAAGAGAATGGGGCTAAACTGAAGGTAGAAATCCCCCTCAGTCTCAGACAACTTATGCAACCACAACAACCCTACAGCCCTAGCATCGAAGCAGAAATGCAGCGGTACT
>JANYHM010000049.1 GCA_025359065.1 Synechococcales cyanobacterium GL140_1_metabinner_5_sub
AGTACCGCTGCATTTCTGCTTCGATGCTAGGGCTGTAGGGTTGTTGTGGTTGCATAAGTTGTCTGAGACTGAGGGGGATTTCTACCTTCAGTTTAGCCCCATTCTCTTGATGATTACACTTTATTTAATCCTCAATCCTTAATCCATTTTTTCGTTGATGGGGAATCGATCGATCAGCAGCACTGCCTGTCTCGCAGTAGTTTTCAGCGTCTCCGAAATATGCGGAACATGGGGGATCTGCGATAACAAATCTACCGTGCGGCGCAGCATCCGTACCACATCACCCTCATCTAAGCTGCTGCCTGCACAGAGTTCTGGCCAGGTGGTATCCAGCGCCCATTTTTGGACAATGCCCACCATCTCGCACTCCATCCAGACCGGCAAAGCCACTTGCTGACGACGCTGGGCTTGGAAGAGCTGGCGACGAGTGTTTCGTAACTCGCTCAAGGTGGCCATCATGTCTGCTGGCGGTTCATAGTTTGTCCAGCTATCATTGCGGGGTGGTTCGGAAACCAGGGCACAAAGGGTCGCAGCTAGATCTTGGGGTTCTAGGCCATCTAGATAGCCAGAGTTTAGGCAGAGGGCCAGCCATAGTTCGTTGTCACCGCGCATGGCGGCGGCGATTTCGCCCAGGTGGGTGGGTTGCACGTCATCGAGTCCACCCATTTGACGTAGGACTTCAATGAGTCCGAGAAATTCTTGCCAGTGGTGTGCCAGCATTTGTTGCAAGCGATCTTGGCGGGCGGTGATTTCTTGTTGGACGATCGACCGTCTCCGATACTTCTTTAACAAAGAGCCTGGGTTGCCGTGCTCCCAGAGGGGATGAGTGGAAAGAGTTTTTTTGAGTTTATCGATTTTGTCTAGTTGGGTGACTAACTCTGCCGAGACTGGTAAATCCATGTGGGGAATGAGAGCAGCGATCGCCCCAGATTCTTCGTCGCCTCGGCGGACTTGACCAGCGCGCAAGGGCATCTCGGGTGGTGACTCTAGGCTTTCGACGTTGGGAAGCTGTTGGCCGGGTAGATACTTTTGCCAGTTTTGATGAATGGCGGCGATGTCTTGGGCATTGACTACATACCAGCGGTTGTCTTTACCTAGGCAAAGTAGTAAGCGACTGCGGTTGACTACGTTGGATTTGGCTATTAATAGGGCGGTGAGCGGGTTGGCTACCGAGACATGTTTGCCTTTGAGGCTCACCAGCGCACCCGGCTCCACATCTGGGATCAGGCGAGTGACTTGATTGGCGCGCACTTGGTCGAAGTAGAGCTGGAGATTTTTGAGTTGAGCCTGCTCCAGCTTGAGCTGGGAGTTGTGGCTTTCGTATTCCTCCAAGTCTTCGGGCTTGATTTTGGCGAGTAAGTCATCCAAAGTAGTTAATTCTTTGGTGGTTTCATCGATCGCCATCAACTGCGGTTGTAAGTGAGAGGTGGCAGTAAATTGACCGAAACTACGCTCCACTAGCTCTCTGGCTTCATCCAACGTATGGGTTTGCAGGAGGTTCAGCACCATGCCATAGGTGGGAGTGAATTGGCTAATTAGCGGGTCAGCTTGGGATGTAGCTAAGAAAGCAGCTTCAGCAGCCCCTTCAAACCGAGATTGCACCGTAATCACATTACCCAATACATCTTTGCCCCGCCGTCCGGCGCGTCCAGACATTTGGAGAAACTCGGAAGCGGTTAAGAGGCGGTGTCCTCGATCGGTTCTCTTGGACAAACTAGAAACCACCGTAGTCCGGGCGGGCATGTTAATTCCGGCGGCCAAGGTCTCGGTGGCAAACACTACTTTGATCAAACCCTCGGTGAACAGTTCTTCTACCAAAACTTTCCAGGCTGGCAGAATCCCGGCGTGGTGCGAAGCAATCCCTCGATACAGGGCAGATAACTGGGCTTGTCTGACGGCCTCGGGGTTATCAATTACCCATTGATCGATTTTGACCTTGAGGCGTAGTTCTTCTTCTGGCGACACCAAGTTCAAAACATTCATCTCGGCCACGGCTTGGTCGCAGCCTTTGCGGCTGAAGATGAAGAAGATCGCTGGTAGCATCTCTCGTTCGGCCATCTTGCTGACGATGAAGGCATTGCTGGGCACTTCTTCTCGTTTGCGGCTGCCCTTGGGCTGGTGAGATTTTAGCTTGGGGTTGAGATCTTTGGTGCCGTTGTTTAACAGCGGGAACAGTCCTTTGGGGCTGGCAAAGTGGAACTGCAAGGGCACTGGCCGAAAATCGGAGTAAATTAGTTCGGTGGAGCCATGCACATGGCTAATCCATTCGGTGAGCTGTTGACTGTTGGCGACTGTGGCGGAAAGCGCTACAATCTGTACGCCAGTGGGGCAATAGATAATCGATTCTTCCCAGACTGTGCCCCGCTGCTTGTCGTTCATGTAATGGCATTCGTCCAATACCACTGCTTCTACGCCTACTAAGGAAGTCCCTACTTCGCCAATGCGGGTGCCGTAAAGCATGTTGCGAAAAATCTCGGTGGTCATTACCACGATCGGAGCATCGCGGTTAATCGACACATCCCCGGTCAATAAACCTACTTCATCTCGGCCAAACTCTGCCCGAAAGTCTCGAAACTTTTGATTAGACAGCGCTTTGAGGGGGGTGGTGTAAAAAACTCTGCCGCTGCCCTTGCGCGATCGATGGATGGCATACTCACCTACTAAGGTCTTGCCCGAGCCAGTAGGGGCACAGACTACCACCGATCGACCTTCGTTGAGGGCGGTGATAGCCTGCATCTGAAAGGGGTCTAATTCAAAGGGAAAGACTTGTTGAAGTTCAGCGGGCGAAAGGGCAGATGACATATTAAAAATGGGAGCGACAGGCGGGGAGCTTTTGTACCATTGTTGCACTATCGATCGAGTATTGACACTACTGCTTCTCAACCGCTCTGTAAGCACCTCTGTAAGCACTGTTGCTCAATCGGCTATTTTCCGGGAAAATGAAGATCTCAACTCTTACGCTTCTATGATCGTACCCGATGCTTCACCCACTTGGTCTGTTGAAATAGCCTCTGATCTCAACATAAGTACCAGTAAACTGCTTCAGCGGCAGCGGGAGTTTTTTGCGACCGGACAAACTAGGTCGATCGAGTTTCGGCTGGCTCAGCTTCGCAAACTGCAAGCAGCGGTGATCACTCATCAAGATCAGGTTATTGCTGCCGTCCAGAAAGACCTGGGCAGAGCGCCTTACGAAGCTTATTTTGAACTGAACATGTTGGAGGAACTCAAATTTGCGCTGAAGCATCTGGGCAAATGGGTCAAGCCCCAACGAGTTGCCACCGCGATGACGGTGTTTCCGGCCAGTGCTTGGGTACAATCACAGCCATTGGGGGTAGTTTTAATTATTAGTCCCTGGAATTATCCGTTTCAAAGTGCTTTATCGCCTTTGGTGGGGGCGATCGCGGCAGGAAACTGTGCCATCATCAAGCCTTCTGAGCATTCTGCCTATACCTCAGCAGTGATTGCAAAACTAATTGCCAAGGTCTTTGATCCTAGCTACATTGCAGTGGTGGAAGGTGACGTGACTGTGGGACAACAGCTTTTAACCGAGAAATTTGATCACATATTTTTTACTGGCAGCACTAATGTCGGTCGGTTGGTGATGCAGACGGCTGCCCAGTCTTTGACCCCAGTGACCTTAGAGCTAGGCGGTAAAAGTCCCTGCATTGTCGATCGATCTGTCCCGATTGAGTTAGCAGCTAAGCGCATTGCCTGGGGCAAATTTATTAATGCTGGCCAGACCTGTGTTGCCCCAGATTATTTGTTGGTCGATCGGGCGATTAAGGATCAGTTTGTAGCAGCCTTGCTGAAAGCTATCCAGAAACTCTACGGTGATGATCCAGCCAAGAGTCCAGATTATGGGCGGGTGATCAATAAGTTTCATCTCGATCGGCTCACTGCTCTTCTGGCCGATCAGAAAATCTTGATGGGTGGCCAAGCAGATGTGATAGATCGATATCTAGCTCCAACGGTTGTGGATGAAGTGTCCTGGGATAATCCTTTGATGGCGGCGGAGATTTTTGGACCGATTTTGCCGATTTTGACTTATGACAGTTTGGATGAAGCCATCGCGGAGATTAACGATCGACCGAAGCCTTTGGCCTTATATATTTTTGCGATCGATCAAGCTGTCCAAGACAAAATTATAAAATCAACATCTTCTGGTGGCGTAGTTATTAATGAAGTAATTATGCAGGCCAATCTGCCCAATCTACCTTTTGGGGGCGTTGGGGCAAGCGGGACGGGTAAATATCACGGCAAAGATAGCTTCAATACTTTTTCTCATGCTCGTAGTTACTTAAAGCGATCAGCTCTAATTGATATTGATGTGCGATCGGCTCCATATACAGCTATGAAGCTGAGACTAATTAAATGGCTGTTTACTGGTAGCTAAGAAGCTAATTTCGATTATCTATGGCTCGATCGATTAGTGTTGAGCAGCTTCGGCAGCTCTTAGCGACGAAAAACACTAGATACCACTGTAATTACGGTAGCTGAGGCAATCAGGCTAAAAGCCAGATTTACAACCCACTGGGTAGCCTTTTGGTAGTTGTCAAACTTGGTATTAGAAGTCTCCATATCAGTTTTAAGACCGCCAACATTAGCTTTGAGGTCGTTAACGTCAGTCTTGAGGTCATTAACGTCAGTCTTGAGTTCCGTGATGTCAGTTTTTAGCTCGGTGAGTGAGGAGAGGACTTGCTGTAGTTCGGTGGACATCGTGCTTGGCTCCTATTGCCTGAATATATGTACCATACACCTAATCTAATTTAAGGTCAAATGTCATGCGGGCATAAATTCCTCGTGGGTCATTTAGGCTTTGCAGGTCGGTGAGAGATGATTGGAATTTCTTGAATTCACTTGTTAAGACGCTTTCGGTGGGGCTACTGTGCTGTTTGAGCATGGTGGTTTCCTCGCCACTGAGCCGCTTCAATAGGCGAGTTTGGAAATCTTCGGTATCAGGATACTCGTCTATTTCCCAGTCTTCGCCTAACTTGGCCTGTTTGGCAGCGTAGGCGATCGAGTCCTGGAGACCTCCTAACTCATCAACCAAGCCAATCTTTTGGGCTTCAGCGCCTGACCAGACTCGTCCTTGAGCGATTTCGTTAACTTTGTCTTTGGAGATTTTGCGACCTTCAGCTACTCGATCGAGGAATTCGTTATAGATTTGATCGACAAATTTTTGGGCGATCGCTAGCTCTTCTTTGGTTTTGGGGCGAGAAACTGTAGAACTATCGGCAAATTTAGAGGTTTTAACTACATCCCAAGTTAAGCCTTGGTTGCTGGCTAGCTTCTGGAAATTGAGCTGTAGGCCAATTACTCCGATCGAGCCAGTAATAGTGTTCGGCTGGGCAAAAATGCGACTGGCGTTGGTAGAAATATAGTAACCACCCGAAGCTGCTACATTACCCATCGATACTATCAAGGGCTTTTCTTTGCTTAATAGCTTTAGTTCTCGCTGCATGTGGTCAGAAGCCGTGGCACTGCCACCAGGACTATTAACTCGCAGGACTACTGCTTTGATATTTTTATCGCGGCGCAGGGTAGCGATAGTTTCAGAAAAAGTGTCGCCGCCGATTTGTCCTGGCTCACTGGTGCCGTCTACGATGTTGCCTTGAGCGTAAAGAACGGCAATCTTTTTATCAGAATTTTTGGTTTTATCATCGGCGATTTCGCTATAGTCGCTTATGCTAATTTTGCGGAAATCGCCTTCTTTTTCGGCCATTCCTAGCTTGGTCAGCTCTTGTTTAACCTGATCGGGGTACATGATTTTGTCGATCAGTTTTTTGCTCAGAGCATCTTGTGCCGATAAATTACCTTGAGCATCGGCGATCGCTTGGATTTCACTGGCTGGTATTTGACGGTTGCTGCCGATCGTTTCTTTAAAATCACTCCAGAGATTATTTAACAACTCTTGGTTTTCTTTGCGTGATTCTGGGCTAAAGCCTTTCAGCGAAAAAGACTCGTAGGCCGATTTGTATTTGCCGACCCGAATGACTTCTGCGCCAATCCCATATTTTTCAAAAGCGCCTTTATAGAACATGTTCTCGGTTTGGAAGCCGTTTAAATCTACTGTTCCTAACGGATTGAGGACGATCGTGTTGGCTACCGAGGCTAGGTAGTAATCGCGGCGGCTGAGGTCGGCATCGTAAGCATAAATTTGTTTGCCGCTCTGGCGAAAATTATTTAGAGCTAAACGCACTTCTCGCAGACTGGCTAAACCGCTGCCGCCTTTGGCTCTAGCACGACTGCCATCCAAGTAAATAGCCACAATGTTTTTGTCTTTGGTGGCGGCTTGAATGGCGGTGGTTACTTGGTGTACGGTCAAGTCTTTTTTGGCACGGCCAGTTAAGGTCTGTTCTACGGTAGAACCTGGATTGAAGTCGGTAATTCCTGCGCCTAAATCTAATACCAACACAGTTTTTTCTTTGACTGTGGGGATGCCCTTATTGTCGAGGGAGGCAATTATTCCACCCAAAATAATCAAGACGGCTAGCAGTGATATCCCTGAAAAGATGGTTAAACCCAAAACGCTACCAAGGGCACTGGCTAAGGTCTGTTTCAGAAAAGGGCGCATAGAAATTTGGGGTGTGTTGTGGTGAATGCTTTCCCAATTGTACCCATCTAAGCTGCGGGGTGTTCCCACCAGACTAGGTGCGTGTCACTTTCTGAAAAACAGACCGAAGAAATGGTGCTGAAATTACTTGAAGATCAAGTCTCACTAGATATTATTGCTAGGGCGACTGGCCTATCGATTTCCAAATTGGAACGCCTTGCGAACGAGAAAATCCAGAAAATTCAGTCCCAGCAAAATAGCAGTGCTGATGTCAGAACCACGTCTCATAACGGATTCCCCAGGCTCAGAAATCACCTTTAATTTATTTAAGTCTTGACCTTTGCCAAAGTGCAAACTATAGTTGGCTATAATAAACAGTAAGGAAAGTTTGGATTTTGACTCGTATCGTAGAACCCAAGCAGATTATCTTTTACGCAGACGAGGACGGCAATGAGCCGTTTCAACTGTGGCTTGATACTTTGCGTGACAAAAGCAGTCAGGACAGTGACATAGAAAACGCTAAAGCCTATTGGCAGGAGTATAAGACCCATGCGGAAGATGAGAACCCTTGATGAGTTTACAGATCAGTATTTTCGTGATCATCCTGATGAGATCGATGATTATCTAGCAGAAATCTTTCAAGAATTCGCAGATGACAATGATACTGGGGCATTGCTGGCATCGCTGCGGATTATTGCTCGTGTTCAGGGTATTAGTGACATTGCGGAACAAATCGGTATGACCAGACAGGGGGTCCAGAAGGCTTTATCTGATGAAGGCAACCCGCGTCTTGGAAGTGTCACGTCGATTATGAAGGCTATGGGCTATTGTTTGGTGCCACAAAAGCTTCCCCGATCGCAATCTGCTTAATATGTAAACTTCTATAAACTCGCTATTATTTAGCCTATCTTAACTTTGATAACTTTATTGCCTCAAAGAATGGCGGCTGACCGTGCGCTGAATACCGCGTCCTACATTTTTTGCTCTCCAGAATGGGTTACGAGAAGTCAGTGCAAATCTCCCAACGTGATATCGGCGAAGTCATCGACATGAAACAGCCCAGCATCGCCAGAGCCACGAAAGTACTGATGGAAGTTGGGGTTATTCGCTCAGAAGGAAAGCCAGGTCAAACTGCCACATATATGTTGAATCCTTACTACGGCAGCCGAGGCAAGGCCAGCAATGTGATTAAAATGCAACGGGCATGGGATGGAACCGAGAGCTAATCACCCCTAAATTGATTATTTTCCAGAAATACTCCGCGAGCGGATTTATTTAAAACTCATGCCCCAAGCCATTTATTAATTTCGCATTGGCGAAAAGCCAAATTGTCGAATTTCCGCCAATGCAACCAAGCGAAAATTTACCAACTCAAAACCTACGGCCACTTATCCCAGTTCCACAGCTCCGTCTGTCGATATCGGCTATGGTTTCCCCATAAACCCAACTGCACGATCGCAGATATTCTTCGCATGGCTGGTAATGGTAAGCATCGCTCTACTTCTAACCCCAATTCTTTTTGTCCCGGCAAAATCGATCCATGCTGTTGCCGGTGCATGTGCAAATGGCAAACCGCGCAAAGTGATCGGGCATATTAAATAGAGCCTTTCTCGAACACGCTATGCTCAATCTACTTTCTTCCTGGGATGTTCCTCTGCTAGCTAAGCTAGCGATAGTTATCATCTATGTGGTGATCGATATCTGGTTAGTTCACCATAGCGGAGTTTTATCCAAATTGGAAAAGTCGCAGCCACACCCATACCATCAAGAGTTGCGTTGGCACTATTATTGGCGATGGTCAAAGTTTTCCTGGATATGTTTTGCCGCATTGATAGTGATGATGATCGGAGTTTCCTGGATCGCTATGTCGCCGGGAGCAAAAGATGTTGCTTTGGGTGCTTTTTTCATTTTCATGGTCTTATCGATGATGGCTTTGGCTGGAGGCATTGGAGCCACAATTAATGCAGGTTTTTATAAGGTAACTGGCGATCAGGCAATCTATAATTCGTCAAGTAAAAAGTTTGTCTCTCCCTTGTCTCCGGTGAAAGCAGGCTCCTCTCATCGCTTTATCCAAGGCTGGTTGTTCCAGAAACCAACAGCACAAGAGTGCCAATGGCATTTCTATTGGCGGAAGACATTATTCCATTTACGCTGGTTTGGATTGGGGCTAGGATTGGTGTTAGGAATGGCTCTAATGGCAGGGAAACAAGTGCCAGTTTGGATGATGGTGAGCACGAGCATTATCATGATTTTAACGCTGATTGCCTTGGGTGGAATAGTAATTAATGCACTAGAAGCAGGATGGCGAAGGCTACAGCCCGATCAAAAACGCTATGATGCCGAAAGAGGTGAATTTGAAAAATGAATGCATTTGGGGGAAACGCAGAATTCGGACAAAATAGCACGCTAAGGCTGAAAGCTTAGCTCTGATTGACAAAATCGATCCATGCTGTTGCAGGTGCAAATGGCAAACCGTGCAAAGTGCCACCAAGTTTTCAGAGCAATTATTGCTAGGGTCGCAATCCCAATGGTGAACCTGAATCAAAAAAGCCCGTTCCTTCGCCGAAAACAGTTTCCGACCAGGGCGCAAACCAGCCACACCACAGCGGTAACAATGCCAACCCTCACGTTTTTTGATCGCCAGCGCAATTTTCTTCCAATCCGCAGGATACCGAAACTACTTCTTTTGCTTGGTTTAAGATTCAAAAAACTGCTTTAACTAGCATTCCATTCTGAGGAAGGTCAGAGAGTTGGCGGCTGCCAGTGCAAAACATGGCGGTTTTGAGTTCTGCAATGATCAGATCTACTCGATCGATCACTGCTGCTTCTGAAATATCCGCCGCCTGCAAAAAGGGCAAGGCCATTCCTGCTAAACCGGCTCCTAAGCCGATCGACTTGGCCACATCCAAGCCATTTCTCAAACCCCCAGAGGCAATCAAGGGTATTTGTGGATAAGCGTGATGAATATCTACTAAACATTCAGCGGTAGGAATGCCCCAGTCACCAAAAGTTCGCCCCAGTTGTTTTAACAGGTCATTCGGTGCCCGTTGACTTTCTACAAGCGACCAAGAGGTACCGCCTGCTCCGGCTACATCGATCGCCTGCACACCAGCGTTAATTAATTGCTTGGCCATAGTTGCTGAGATGCCGCTACCGACTTCTTTGGCGATGACAGGTACTGTAAGCTTTGCGCAGACTAGGCTGATTTTGGCCAGCAGGCCGCTAAAGTTTAGATCACCCTGGGGCTGAATACATTCTTGAAGGGGATTAATGTGCAAGATTAAGGCATCGGCCTGGAGTAAATCGACGGCTTTTTGGCATTGCTCTGCGCCATAGCCATAGTTGAGTTGGACAGCACCCAGATTGGCAAATAGCAGAATATCGGGAGCGATCGATCTCACTTGAAAAGTAGAGGCAGTTTGAGATTGTTCGATCGCCACCCGTTGAGAGCCGACTCCCATGGCTAAGCCATAAGTTTGAGCAACGGTGGCCAAACGCTGGTTAATCTGTTGGGCTTGGGCAGTGCCACCAGTCATCGAAGATATCAGCAGTGGTGCGCCTAGTGATTTGCCCAGAAATTTGGTTGTAATATCGATTTCGGCGTAGTCCAGTTCGGGCAGACAGCAATGAGTAAAACGATATTTTTCCAGACCGCTACTGGCACGGAACTGCACGTCTTCTTCTAGACAGATCCGAATATGGTCGGCTTTGCGTTGTTTGGTGCTGTCGCTCATAAATCTAGGTAGCAATCGACTTGGTATCTGAATTTTCCAATGCTACGATGTATCATAGAGGTTTGCGTAGAATTGGAACGCTTAGTATAAATCAATACAATAGGAAAGCGATCGAAATTTGTTTAAGTTACTTCTCGGCACCAGCCTATCGCTTTTAAGTTTTTGTATCCAATTAGTTTCACCAGTCGCAGCCGCCGTATTCGATCGCCAAGGAAAGCAGCTTTCGGAAGTAAATTTGGATCACAGTCAGGTAAATTGGCAGTTGTTAAACAGCCAAAATAGTCGCACTTACAATGGTGTTGGTCTGATCAAAATTAGAGATTTTTCGAGCTGTACCGGTTTTTTTATTCAGCCAAAAATTAGTGATTCTGCGCCAGCTTATGTATTGACAAATGGGCATTGTATTGATCTGCTAGACAATTTATTATCCCCCACCGAAATTGTGGTAGATCGCACCCTGCGGAGCTATGGTAGATCGCCAGCTATTTTGACTTTTACTCCGGGCTATTTTGCCAATAGTGGGCCGCGCAGCACCTATACGGTCAGAAAAGTGCTGTATGCGACCATGAAGAACAATGATATGGCGTTGCTAGAGTTGAATATTTCTCAGAAAGATCTGATGGCTAGTGGTGTCAACCCCTTACAGCTAGCTGATAAACCGGCTACGGTTGGCACCAAAATAGATGTGGTGGGTATTCCGGCTGAAGCAGTTGCCTTTACTCACCAATACCTACATCGGGTGAGTTGTAGCATGGGGGCGACGGTGCGGGTAAAAGAAGGTGGCTATGATTGGAAACAGGCACTGCGTCATCGATGTAGCTTGCTGGGTGGCATGTCTGGTTCGCCGATGATTTCGACGGCGGGGAATAAGGTGGTGGGGATTGTGAATACTGGGGGTGGCAGTGGTGGTCGGAGATCACCCCTCTGTACTCTAGATAACCCTTGTGAAATTACTAAAGACGACAAGCCAAAGCCCACAGTTAGTTTTAACTATGGGCAGTTGCTCGATCGATTACCGGGCTGTTTTAACCAAGGGGTGTTTGATTTACAGCGGTCTAGCTGTCGGCTCGAAAAGCTTTAGGGCTTATACTTCTGGCTCTTCGTCGTCGTCTTCTTCATCTGCTTCTATTTCAGCAGCTTTCAGGGAGTTGGCAGAAACCGCTGCTCCGTCGTTAAGCTTCGCCCAAACCATCTTTTGTAACTCAGCGGCAAACTCTGGCTTTTCTTCTACGTACTTAATGGTATTGTCGCGGCCTTGGCCGATGTTGTCTCCATTGAAGCTGTACCAAGCTCCCCGCCGGTTAATGATGCTCATTTCTTCGGCAAGATCTACAATACAGCCGATCGTGGAGATGCCCTTACCAAAAATGATGTCAAATTCAGCAATACGGAAAGGAGGTGCCACTTTGTTTTTAGCCACTTTGACCTTGGCACGAATTCCGTATTCGCCTTCGTTAGCTCTTTTGAGAGTTTGGATGCGACGAATATCTAGGCGCACTGAGGCATAGAACTTTAGAGCTGTACCACCAGTGGTGGTTTCGGGGCTACCGTAGGTTACGCCGATTTTTTGACGAAGCTGGTTCAAGAAAATTACGGTGCAGCCAGATTTGGCAATGTTACCGGTAATTTTTCGCATGGCTTGGCTCATCAAGCGCGCTTGTAGACCCATATGAGAGTCGCCCATGTCGCCGTCAATTTCTGCCCGAGGCACTAAGGCTGCTACGGAGTCAATTACAACAATGTCTACTGCCGAAGACCGCACGAGCTGATCGACAATTTCTAGGGCTACTTCTCCAGAGTCGGGTTGAGAAACCAATAAGTTGTCGATGTCTACACCGAGAACTGCCGAGTAACTAGGATCTAAGGCATGTTCGGCATCTACAAAAGCGGCGACTCCACCGGCTTTTTGAATTTCGGCGATCGCATGTAAGGCCAAGGTGGTTTTACCGGAGCTTTCTGGGCCATAGATTTCGATGATCCGGCCTCGGGGTAGGCCGCCGCCTAGAGCGATATCTAAGGTGAGGGCACCGCTAGAAATAGTTTCGATCTTCATGTGAGCCGAGTCGCCAAGCCGCACGATCGCGCCTTTGCCGAAAGATTTTTCGATTTGACTTAAAACTAGGTTCAGTGCTTTGTCGCGATCGGTATTAGTCGTGGTTGCCATGGATTCCTCGATATCGGAAGTTATAAATCTAAAATAAAGTCAAGCCGCAGGCCAGATATTTTGTGGGTAGCTTTCTGGGGGCAGAAAGACTGATTCCCTGGGGCTTGCTCAGTACATGGGTATTATCTTAGCAGGGATTTTTAGAATTCGATCGATTTCTTGGAGATCTTCCCAAAAATCTCTAAAACATCGTTCAAATGGCTTGTATCCATTCCTTGACTTCGTACTCTGTCCAGATCCGCTGTTGCCAGTAGGGGTCGTTTTCTACCAGGGCTTTGACAGTTTCGATGCTGGGGGCTTCGTAGATAGCGAAGACTTTGCTGAGGTCCTGGGTTGGCCCGATCGTTACTAAGATGCCGTCTTGCTTTTGTTTTTGCAGGCCATCTAGGTGGGCTTGGCGGTGGGGGGCACGTTTTTCTAATACGTCTGGGCAGTAGCTGCCCCACATCACGTACTTGGTCATGGTTGCAAAGTTCCTGTAATTTTCAGTCAGCACCTATGGTATCAATGAATGGTACTAAGGTACGATTATTGTACCAAATAAAAATGGAGTACAGGCTAGGCACAGCAAACCCATACTCCTTAGATATCAATCATGGATCGCTTAAATGAACGTAAAGTTTGCCGCCGTTAGCTGCGCCGGAGCAATATTGTCAAAGGTGACAATATTGCTTGATTGGCAAACAATAGAAAGGTTGTTGTACCAGACAACGTAAAGACTAAGTTGGGCGGAGCCTCCTCTAATGAGATTGAGCAAGCTTACTACCTCATTAGTGGCAAAATCGACAATACGATGCACTCCAGCAGTAGGACGACCTGTAATTACGAAGAGATCGACTCCTGCACCACCACTGAGAGTGGTAGCAGTATTATTGGCAAAGAGAGTATCATTACCACCCAAACCAGAGAGGAAATCATTACCGCCGCCGCCGCGTAATTCGTTGCGGCCATCATTACCAATAATGGTGTTACTATCCCTGATTTGTCACTCTGGGTGAGCTAAAATAGAAATAAAAGGCTCGATAGCAAGCAGGGTATATGACACAGGCACGACCAGCATCAATTTAATTGACTAATATTGCAGCCAGTATCAAATGATCTTTCCAGAAGTTAGGATCTATGAGGCTTTTAAAATAATAATGATGGGGATTATAACTCCATCTCAGAGAAAAAGCTTATCAGTAATAGCAAAAATAGTAGGACTAAAAAACAGCCAGTCATTACTATTAGACGACAATTAACTTGTCCGGTCGCGACAACTAACTTGGCTGGTTGAGAGAAGAGGGAGATAAACAGACATACTAATTGTCACTTACGAAAAAACGATCGCCAAAACAAACCCGTAGCCAAAGGAGGGTAGACAT
>JANYHM010000065.1 GCA_025359065.1 Synechococcales cyanobacterium GL140_1_metabinner_5_sub
CAACACTCCGGACAGTTTGATGGTGAGTGGCGAGAAAAGCTATCCAGCGAGTAAAATACAGTCAAACAAAAAAAGGGACTGTTCAATGGATAGCCTTCAAGATATTTTAACCGACGCACTGGCATCAGTGGGTCATTTCACAAACCGCAGCGAACCTTTCTGCAAGTATTATTCACTCGAGTTATTTATGGAGCAGTTTGGTTTAAACCCAACTTTAATTAAATTACACCCAAACTACCAAAGACTCATACATCACGGTACTCTTAGGATTTGACTTTTCCTGAAATCTGTCCGGACTATTGGTGAGTGGTACTGCGACGAAATTATTGCCCGTTCGACAACCCAACTTTTCTCAACATAAATTGGAGGAATGTTTCTTCACCAGTAATAATTTCGGTTTTGCCTTCCATCCCCGACTGAATCTGACACTGCTTCTGTCCGCGCACTAACTTGAGAGATTTGGGTTTGATGGTAACTTTATAAGCGGCAGTCGCTGATTTGGTTTCGATTACTGATGGAGATTTGACCGTATCGGCGGAGATTTGACCGATCGTCCCAGAGAGGGTGCCATATTCAGGATACGGACAGGCAGACACCTGCATCTCTACTCTTTGTCCGCGTTTGAGCTTGGCGATCTCTGCTGGCGACACAGTGGTTTCGATCACTAAAGCATTGCCGCTCGGAACTACTTGGGCGATTTCGTCACCTAATCGTACTACTTGTCCGGGGTTGCGTAAGTTGAGTATGGTGATAATGCCATCGACTGGTGTCACGATCTGCATCTGACGCAAAGCGATCTCAGTTTGTTGGAGTTCGCGGTTATTTTCGGCGACTTCACGATCGAGATCGGTTCTTTTCTGGAGTGAGCTTTCTTTTTCTCGTTTGAGTACAGCAATTGTCGAGTTACCAGCGGCCTTCGATCGGGCGATATTTGCTGAGGCGATCGATACTTCGGCGGTGGATGGATCGAGATTGGTTTGGATACTTTTGAGTTTAGCTTTGGCGGCAAGGATATTCTGTCCGAGTTGCGCGATTGTCATTTGTTGGGATTCGATCGCTGCTGTTTGAGCTAATACTTTTTGCTGCTGTTGACTAAAGGCGAGTTTTGCTTCCTCATATTGATCTTGAGAAATCGCACCTAGTTTAGCTACTTTGGCATAGCGAGTTTGTTTGGAAAGGGACGATTGTAATAGTGCCTGAGCCGATCGATACTCTGCTGTTGTCGATTTTAGCTGAGTTTTGGCTTTTTCCCATTCACTTTCTGCCGCTCTAACATTTGCTTCTGCTTCATTAGCCGCCGCAACTGAGGTGATCTGTTTATCCTGATAGTTACGTTGACTCAGACTCAATCTAGCCTGTTCCGCTGAGATTAATCTTTGATTTTGCTCGATTTCGGCTTGCATTTGTGATCCGAGCGAGGTGATTTGGGCATCAGATCGATCCTGTTGTGATTGAATTTGTTCGATTTTAATCACTAGTTGGTTTTTCTTGGCAATAAGTTGTGAATTATCAAGAGTGGCGATCACATCTCCTTTCTTAATTAATTGATTTTCCTTAGCGAGAATTGTCAAAATTTGTCCGGCTGATGCTGACTGGATCGATCTCAGTTCGCCGACTGGACGAATTATGCCTTGAGCTGTCACCGCGATTCGATATTTGGTGATGGCAGCGATCACGAAACCAGAGCAGAGTGTGCCTAGCAAAAATATGCCGCCGATTGTCATCCACCGACTAATTGAGGGCAGAAATTCATCGGTTTGAACTGAGGGTAAGTTTTCATCTACTGGCGAGATAGCGGTAATTGATGACGGAACGATTCCTGTTGTAAAAGTACTTCGATCTACAATCTCGGAATCTTGATTAAAACTCGTTGAATGAGTACTTTTATGAGCCGCATAAGTGGAATGTTTGCTGGACTGTGACATAGTAAAACCTTGGATATTGGTGGCTATAACGATCAGGTAATGAATATTAGTTAGTTATAAAATTCAAATGAATACCAGATTTCTCCTGGAGATCTTTGATCGATCCCTGCATTTGTAACTTGCCTGCTTCTAAAAACACTATCCAATCTGCTCTGCCGATCGCGCTCGGACGATGACTGATTAAAATCGTGGTTTTATTTTTCCGAGCAGCTAGGAGTCTGGTTAATACCTCAGCTTCACTAATAGGATCTAAGCCACTGGTAGATTCATCTAAGATTAAGATTGGCGGATTCTTGGCGATCGATCTAGCAATTGCCAGTCGTTGTCTCTGTCCTCCAGATAGATCTGAACCAAATTCACCCAAAACAGTCCGATATTTTTCTGGGAGCTGACTAATAAATTCATCCGCTCCAGTAATTTTGCAAGCATCGACGATCTGCTCGAATTTTAGATGAGGAGAACCTAGCCTAAAATTATCGATAATCGATCGACTCCAAAAGTGTGCATCCTGAGGGACAAGCACGATCTGTCGTCGGAGTGCATGGATGGACAAGTCGTCTAAATTATATTTGCCAACACTAATATTGCCAGATTCAATCTGATATAAACTAGCGATTAATTTAGCTACAGTGCTTTTGCCACAGCCAGATTTACCGATAATTGCTGTCACTCTGCCACCAGGAATCGTTAGCGAAAAATCTTCCAATAATTCGAGTCTGCCAGGATAATGAAAATTGAGGCTTTTGCACACAATATCAGCTCGACTTGAAATTCTCACAAATGACTTTTCTTCATCATTCTGCATTTCAGAAGTCGCACCAGTTACCTCTTGTAATCGGGCATTTGCTATTTTGATTCGTGTAAAATCTTCGATAAAATCAATGATATCACTGACTAAGTAGCCAACATTGCGATTTAGACTGGTGAAGGCTAAAAGTTGACCGATACTAATTTCTTTATTAATTACTAGCATACTGCCCAGACCCAACAAGGAGATGTCACCAGCATCAGCAACCAAGCGAGAAAAAACTTTATTAAAAATACCAATTTGACTAGTATCAAACGTCAACCGTGATAGACGACCGAATCTGCTTTGAAATTCTTCCCAAAACTGAGAGTAAGCAGCAATCGTTTTGAGCGTCAAGGCTCCTTTAAAGGTTTCGACTAAAACGCCTTGATTTTCGGCCTCTAAAATCATTGCTGTTTGAGTCTTTTTTTGAAGTACTGGCTGTAGCAATAATGTTGAGCAACTTGAAATAATCGCAATGACGATCGACAGGAGCATTAATTTCCAGTTGTAAAAAAGCATCAATCCTAAAGAGATTGAAGCAATGAAAAACTGTGTGGGCAGGCTAATTACTGCTCGTGATATCAAGCGATTGATTTGTTGAATATCATGCAGTCTAGTATTAACTTCGCCACTACGATGAGTCTCATAGTAAGTTAATGGCAATTGGAGAATTTTACGTCCAAATTCAAAGATCAGCTCTAATTCTAACTTTTGGGCTAAATACGCAATCAGGTTGCTTTCAACTAGTGTCAATCCACTTCTCATCGTGGAGAGAATTACCACCGCTAATAATATCCCACCCAGCAATTGAGTATCACCGCGCACCAAAACATCATCAGTCAGAACTTGAATAAAAAATGGTGCGGCTAACGATAGTAAGCCAACGGCAATCGCACATAACAGTGCTTCTAGTAGGATAATCCGATGAAACCAAAACCTGGATAAGATGTGACCCAAGCCTTGATCGACATCTTCTGGTTGACTGAAAAAACGACTCGGATCGGGTTCTAGTAATAACATCACCCCATCTTCCCACCCAGCTAATAGTTCAACCCGCGACAAATTACGAATACCGACACTCGGATCGGCGATGATATATTTGTTACCCTGCTTGCCATAAAATACGACCCAGTGGTAGCCTTTCCAGTGAATGATTGTTGGTAACGGCAACTCGGTAATTTTGGTCAGAATATCTGTTGAAGCTTTGACAGATCTGGCATTAAAACCCAAGACTTGAGTGCCCCTTCTCAATCCCAGCAAAGTAGTGCCCAATTGTCCGGTACCGACAGCTTCGCGGGTGCGTGTGAGGGTGAAGTTTCGCCCGTAATGTCTGGCAACAGTCGCCAGACAAGCTGCGCCACAGTCTTCTTCACTGTGTTGTAATACTGAAGCATATTTCATATGACTGTACTTATTGATCGAATGACGTGTATATATCTTCAGAATTACTATTGAGATAAGGGCGTTCCCAATCAAGTCCTTGCTGAGTAAATGACTGGTAAATTAACGCCTGACGGTTAGCGGTAGATTCATCATTTTGTTGCCGCGCTGTTAACAAGGCATCGGCAATAATTTTGCAGCAATATTTGCCAAAATTCTCAGCATTAACGGCTGTCAGATCGGGGGATTCGGCAATACTCAAGCCAGAAGCAAGGAGTTTAGTAAAGGCTGGAATAAATGGTCGAAAATGTGCTGTATTCAAGTGATAAATTCGCTGGAGTATTGCCTCAGTTTTCGGGTAATCTCGCCGATCGATCATCAAGATCGTGACATCATGACAAGTTTCATAACAATCTGGATCATGTAGAACTTTGAATGTAAATGGTAGTTTGAGCTGGTTGAATTCCTGCGTTACCCATTTCATTAGCTCGATCGCTCCTGCCGTACTGACGTTACAATATATCTCTACAGTTTGCTTGCTGCTTGTTTTTCCAGCATCAGCGATCGCCAGATAATAACGATCGTCGATCGTATTCGATGGCATGAGAATGTCGATTTTACCCCCGACAGGAGCAGATTTTTGAGTTAATCGCAGGTGCCGATCTCTTTTAACGTACAGGCTCAAGCGATCTTTGCTAACCTTCAAAGATCCATCAGGATCGATCGCCGTTATCTGCCAACCCGAATCGAAAAAACCCGCACCGCAATTATTTGCTCTTAAGTGTTGATCAAACTTAATATTCACACCTCGTGATGTATTATTTTCTAGCTGTTGAGGACTGGTAGTTGTCAGGTTTGCTAAATGTGCATTGCTACCACTAAAATAAGCCTGATAGAGAAAATTCTGCAATTGTGATCGTCGATAATTGTCCTGCGCTACGATTGGCAGTTGTTGGAGACTGTTGACTACCCCCACAGCTACTTTTACTGGTAAATATCGCTCGTGTGCGATCGTAAAATCAGACCGAATTTCGAGCTTACTGGCAATATCTGCGATCGTACTTACCGATCGATTCACGGTCACATCTAACATAGAATAGTTCAAGCAATACCTACATAATGAGTGAGTGTAGATTCAGACACGCCAAAGACAATTGGAATTGATGATTCTGGGTTGCACAATAATGTTTTTGCCACCTCCAACATACAAATTTCCCTATTAGTAAAAGGTTCATAGTAATGAATTGCCGCCTGGATGCGTTCGATTAAACCCCATCCGGCAAATTGAACGACTCGACTAATGAAAGCCGGATCGCGATTAAGAATTTCGGGAAACGCTTGCAAGTAACCAGTTACCAAAGCTTGGGTGGATGGTTGGATCACTTCGAGGGGCGTTTGGGCAAGCGATAGTGCAGTAGCGATGTCAATATCGGTATTGATCACAAAACTACCTAACCACAGCTTCAGATAACTGCCCACGAGCGCTCCTAGATCCGCAGCCGGATCGCCCCATCGCCAACTTTCCCAATCGATAATCCGCACCAATTGATCGGTAGTATTATGCCACTGTTTATGGATTAAAATGTTATTTAACTTGAGATCGTCATGGGTCAAGCAGCAAGGAATAAAACTCTGATTTAGTGCCTCAATTGCTGTTTCCAACTGTTCGTATCGCTGATAAAGCTTGAGAAACTTAAAGCCATCAGTCGATACCACGGCAAATTGTTCTGGCTCGATTCGTGCCAGTCCACTCAGTAAATTGGGGATTTTTGCAATCTGACAATCTCTTTCCCCCACCAAAAAATCATGATATTCCTGCCGATCATAAGTTCGGCTGTGAATTTTTCCTAGACCAGTACCGATCGAGTTGGCAACCTCTATTGGATACCGTCGCTCTCGTTCGTAAAATTCTCCTAAATCATCATAACTATCTAGATAGTTAAGCACCAAAATCGAGTGTTCCTGATCGAAATTGATCGCCTTCGACACTAGAGATCGAAGCTCATCTAAGGCAGGATATTCTTGTAAAAGTTGATAAAAACGCCATTCATCGGCTAACTCACCGCAACTTTTGCCGTGCTGATCGTGGGGTTCTTGTTTAAGTAAAAGCTGCTGATGATCGCTCAACTTAACTAATAAATTAAAGTTTCGACATATTCTTGGTTCGGCGATCACCTGCTCTCGTTCACTGACAGCACACAGTCCTTGATCAACCAAGTATGTAAAAAAGTTTTGAGTTCCTAACAGAAATGCCATACTAACTCATGCATATTCTCTAAAGTGTGAGTTGGCAAATACGCACCTGATTTGATCTACTTCAACTTTGTTTGAACTGCGCTCATACAATCTAAATGGGGCTTTACCATCAATTGCAACTGATGTAGAACCCCATTTGTCATTGATTTTGGTTGGCAGCCGGTTTCCTCTTGGCCAAAGACTATCCCGTCTTAGCTCAACCTTAGTCTACCTGTTAAATCACTCGATCAACTTTCGGCTAATTGAGTGATTTAGTGGCAGCAACATACTGGCTGCGAGTAATACTTATTGGACTTATTACCTTTATTAGACTTATTGCCTTTATTTGACTTATTACCACTACCACCTTTGATGATAGATTCATCAGTAGGAGACAAATCAGTTAAGAAAGATTCTGAACTTGAGAATAGACTTAGACCAGTAGGTTGAGATTTCATGTGTTTTTACAGTTGGAGATTTACGTAAACATAGCACAATTAACTGCGCGATACAATTAGCGTTACTTTTGTTTACAATTTTCATGCTAAGTATTATATTTTGTAGAAGTTTACGGGGGTAGAAAAGAAATAGACAAGTAGACAGCATGGAAAAGCCAGTGTTGGAAATAATGGCAGCAGCCAGCCCAGAAGAGTGGGCACAAGTTCCGACGAGCATCCTTGAGCTAATTCAGGAATTAGTGAGGAGAATGGCTGAACTGCATGATTCATCTTGCTGTAATCTGTTATGGTAGAGCCATTCCCTTTCTATAGAAGGTCATAGAACATGACATTGCCTCTGCTTCTAAGTACAAACCCATGCTGCACATGGCTCACAACCTTCTCTCGGACTATCCAGATATTATGTTTTGGGAGACCGTGCTGGCCTGTAAAAAAAACTCCGCTTACCGGATCGGGAGCAAAGAATTGAATTAGTAATGCAACAGTTGTCCAATAACCAGCAACAGCAAATACGATTACTAGCTTAACTAAGTGCTCTAGTTAACAGTAAAAATAACAGCTAGCGATTCATTCGTTCATACATTAAGGCAAAGCTTTCTGAGCTGACACTAAACTCACCCCGAAATGGATAGTCCATTGCACCCATCAAAAACACTAATAGCCCAATTATTGCGGCCATTAATACAATCATTAGGTCTTGAATAAACTGCCGATCATAAACTAAAAACCAGGGAATAACCAGATTTAGCAACGATCCAAAAATAATCACCAGCCATAGAGTTTCGGGTAAACCCGTAACCACACTTTGTAAGCGAGTGCGGCGGAGTTTAATCATTTCGTTAAAAGTAGATATCGCCTCTGCATGTACTGACTTCATACTTTCGCTGACAGGTTCATAAGCATATAAAGCTTTTTGAAATACTGTGACTTTTTCAGTGCCTCCTTTTGGGACAATACCTTTTCTTTGAGATGGCCACTCATCATTAATTACAAAATGGACATATTCTTTTAGACTATTTGTTAAATTCTTATTAACTGGTTCTGGATACAGTGAACTCGATCGATACAAAACATTAATCGTTGAAACTTCTTGATTAACATTAATATTTACATCAGCAAAATTCTGCCAAGCACCTACCGAAATCAATCCTAGCGTAATTCCAAAAAAAACTCCCACCGTGGCCAGAGTGGTACTAACAAGATCATTGTATTGACCATCGCTACCGGCAATCCGTTTTACCCAGCGCCGAGACAACTTTTGGCCAGTTAAGCCCACAGCAATAAAAGAAGCCATTACCAAATTGGCAAATACTAAGCTAGGAATATCATAGACCCAAAATAAATTCATGGCAAATACGCTAATTTTAAATTTTTTAAAATATTAATAATACCTGTATTACATATTAATCACAATGTCAAGACTAAGTAAATACAATTGTTATTTTTGAACGTTATGCGGTATTAGCTACACAGCTTTACTAGTAATGGTTCCAGTCAAGGGTGAGCTAGCATTAGCGATCGACCGTAATGGAATCCGCCCAGCCAAATAAGCCATCCGCCCCGCCCTAGTTGCTAAACCCATCGCCTCAGCCATCGCCGGAGCATTCTGTGCCTGAGCAATCGCCGTATTAATTAACACCGCATCTGCCCCCATTTCCATCGCCTGCGCCGCTTCGCTAGGCGTACCAATACCAGCATCCACCACCACCGGCACCCCGGCATTTTCAATAATGATCTGGATATTGGCAGTATTTTGAATTCCCTGACCAGAACCGATCGGCGAACCCAAAGGCATTACGGTCACACAGCCTACTTCTTCTAAACGCTTGGCCAGCAGGGGATCGGCATTAATATAAGGCAACACAGCAAAGCCTTCTTTCACCAACTGGGTGGCTGCTTCTAAAGTGCCGATCGGGTCTGGCAATAAATACTTGGCATCTGGAATCACTTCCAGCTTGATAAAGTTATTGTCTTCTTGCCCCAACAGCTTAGCCATTTCTCTGCCCAGCCGTGCCACCCGCACCGCATCTTCCGCCGTTTGACAACCGGCAGTATTTGGCAGCATCCAAATTTTTTGCCAGTCGATCGCCTCCGCTAAACCCTCATGACCAGGAGCTTTGGTTTGCACCCGCCGCACAGCCACTGTCACAATTTGGCATTCACTGGCAGCAATACTAGCCTGTAAATCGGCAATGCTCCGGTATTTACCAGTACCAGTAAGCAACCGGGAATCAAAAGTCCGTCCGGCAATGGTTAACAAATCGGAAGAAGCAGTAGATTTGGCAAGAATAGACATAGCAAAAATTCGCAGGAGCCGATCGATCTTAACTCGATCATGGCTCTGACTCCGATTTTGTTGATCAACTTAGAAAGGATCTGGCTGACCACGCCAGTCTAAATCATTGATGCGGAAACCGATCGAACCAAGGCTCAACACTGGATTGTAACGAGCCACAATACTAAAAGTCCGCCGACTATACTCCAAATAATAATCAGTGCTTATTGAGCGACTGGTATCAACGTTAATTGAAGTTTGAATTCCGGCTTTGAGTGGACCAAACAACTGTTGGTTAATTCCGGCAGTAACTACCCGCGTATCTTGAAACCGATCAAACAAGAAAGGCGAACTACCACTCAAAAAGCCCTGAGAATAACCTATATTAAAGCCGGTATAGTCGAAAGCTGGCGCAGTAAAATGGCCAATCTGTCCCTGTAAACTTATGCCATAACCATATAGTGACTGACTTTCACCATTTGTGTAGCTGCCTACCTTAGCATTTATCCCCGTATTCAACTGCAAATAAGGTATTACTGGCACTGGGCTGTAATTATAAGTAGAGCGCTCATTAGGATCTGGGCCAATGCCCTCCCATAACCGCCAACTCTTATTTAAATTTGCGGCCATCTGAAAGCGACCTAGATTTACCCGGCCATCACTAGCTCCTACCCCTGGTCGATCGGTACCCGCATTGAACAACCGAAAGCCCGCATTGTAGTCAAAATTAACCCCAGTATTACCCAAGGCAATCTTGGAAGAAGAAATACCAATCCCCAAACTGCTTTGAAGATCTTGAAAACCCAGGGTGCCATTAAAAACTCTTTCTCGGTAAGCAGAATCTGCCACTATTTTATGTTTTCCAGTTGGCAAATCGATGTCTTGAGTGATAGACAAACTTGATCGCAAATTGTTACCAACCACGCTAGGTTCTAGGCTAGTAAGTGCAGCTTTAGCTTCAAAGACAGTCCCTGGTGCCAAGTTAGCCGTCAGAACAGTTTTCACCCCGACCGAATCCAAACTTGTCAACTTATCTTGGGCGATTACCCGCTGGGCAAAATACTGAGGGGTCAAAGTCCATAATATTTTGTCATTATCTGTCAACTTAAAAGTACGCTCAAAAAACAGACCACCACGCTCATCATTATCGAAGCCCGCCCCAAAAGGATTGCTTTCTAGCGCTGATTTGCCTAGTCCAAACTGCGCCACCACCAAAGGAATATTCACACTTTGTTCAATAGTCACCCGCGCATTGCTAGTATTAATTTGATCTTGGCCAGGGCCAATATTTTTAAATGTCGCTCGATCGGCTCTCACTTCCAACTCTGGTGGCGAAAAAGGATCATTAGTCACTCTTACCCCACTACCGGTCAGCAGCTTGCCATCAAACTCTAACTTATCGGCTCGGTAGCGTAACCGGGTAATGGTGGTGGCTGGTGGCGCTGGTGGTGGCTGAAATTCAATTTCTCGATCGGTACCAATTGCTGTACCAGTAGCACCTCGCCGTTCAATTTTGGTCACAGGCTGATCGCGCTCTAACTTATCTGCCAAAGAAATCTCGGGAAAACGGCTGCCACTGGGAGGTAGAGATGGAGGCTTCCGATTGGCAATATCTACATCTCGTTCTAGGGTAGGTTGATATACATCACCGCTGGCGGAGGTAATTTCTCCTTTGTCGTTACCAAAATCGTAATCGAACTTATCACCCCGTAAAATCTGTTCGCCTCGTTTAATCAAGACATTTCCGACAGCCACTGCTTTACGACTCTGAATATCTACAGTTACCTGATCGGCCTTCAACAGAGCATTCCGAAAACGCACCCGCACATTGCCAGTTGCCGTCACAACTTGTTCTTTGCTGTTATACGACTGTTCTTCAGCCCGCAGTTCAATTACACCACCAGCCAGAGATCTATCAGCAGGTATTTTCTGGACGAGCGTGGTGTGGGGCAAAGCCGAAGGGTCAGTTAAACTGGGTGCCAGAGCGGCTGAAACCTTCCCTCCAGTATTTAAATCAGAATTCAAAAAAGAAATCTGGCAGGTGCGGCTTACTTGACTTTTTACAGCTTCTTTGACGGCAGCAAATCTGAGAGTGGCAAAGCTATCGCAGATATAAGGACTAGAAATAGAAGGAAGATCGGCCATGAACTGATGGGTTACAAGTCTAAATAATAGCCTCCACCCCAATAACGAAAGCATTCGCTATTGGGGGCAGAGGCCGAAAACAAACGTAAACCTTGTTAAGTTTAGTCAGATAGGTCGCGACGATTGGGATTACGAGCTGGATCGTTAGACAAGAAGCCGAAGATGAATACCAAAAGAAAAATGGCAACTATGACGTTGACCACGATTTTAAGAGTTAGCATAAAAATTTAGTGTCTTAGAATTTCACGGGCGTTGACAATCATCATAACCGATCGAGGGAGTTTGGGGGATCAGTCAATCACCTTGATTTAGACCGCAGCGATCGACTTATACTTGGCCTGTAAATCGGCGATATTAAAGAGAGAGATAAAATCCAACCCAGCTTGGGCATAAAGTTCTGCTCCACCCTGCTGCCGATCGACCAAGGAAATCACCTGATCGACTTGATACCCAGCATCTTTAAGTCTTTGCACTGCGGTTAAAGCCGACTGGCCGGTAGTAACCACGTCTTCCAACACCGCCACCTTAGACCCAGCAATCACCGGGCCTTCAATATAAGCCTGAGTGCCATGGCCTTTGGCCTCTTTGCGAATGATCAGCGCAAACACTGGTCTTTCGTCTAAAGCCGAGACCACTGATACAGAAGAGACGATCGGATCGGCACCCAGGGTCAACCCCGCCACCCCTTGAGTTCCTACCGACAACAAAGGCAACAACAGCCGCCCGGTAGCCAATGCGCCAAAAGGATGCAGGGTTACAGGCTTACAGTTGATGTAATAAGTACTTTTTTGCCCAGAAGAAAGAGTGAAATCACCTTCTTGGTAAGCGAGTTGGCAAAGCAATGTCAATAAATAGTCCCGCAGTACTGATGGTGTTGGGTTAGGTGTGGGCATAATAGCCCCAGGAAGAAAAGACATAGGTAAAGAATGCTGAGAGCGCCTTCCATCCTACTATTAATCGACCAACAGGGTGCCTACTTACACGATTGGCTGCGGCTCAACAGGATTTTCTGAAAATATTCCTGATAGCCACCGCCATTACCAGAAAGTTAAAACAAGAGACACCTAACAAGAGAAACTGAGCAAACAACATCATGAAATTAAAAATCGCTGGCTTACTATTGGGCGCTGTAACCCTTTTGATCGCTGCTCCTGCTAAAGCTGACAATTTGGGCAACCAAATGGAAAAAATGTTTTCGGCCAACTCTGGCGATATTTTTTACAACACTACTACTTGGCGACAGTCACAGTTGTTGTTGAACACTCCCACCGTTGAAAGCGAATACAACAAAGATTCTCAGGCTATGGAGCAACTTTACCGCGATGGCATGAAGGCTCAAACCGGTACTCCGGTTAGCACTGTTGATTTACCAAATCCTTTTAGCTCTTCGATCGCCACTAACCCTCGTTTGATCGGTCGTTAGAAACTCGCAATGTTTAATAAAACAGTAAGCCCGGTAGCAAAGCTATCGGGCTTTTATTTGGCAAGGTGTCTCCAAAGATTTTTAGATAAAACCTTGGCTAGTTAAACCCAAAATTGCTCCAGCACCCAAAATATGGCCAAAGCAAGTACCACCAACAACCTGTGCTACGCTGATGCCTCCGGGCAACTGCGGGCCAGCTTTCTTTTGCACGGTAGTAGCAGCCAATACGCCCAAAACATTGGCTACAACCATCACGATCGCTACAGTTGGTGACCAAGCTTGGCTCATCGGGGCGGCAGCTAACAAAACATGACTCAACATAATTTATTCCTTAAATAGAGATGAAATTGACTGAAATATAGCAAGTTAAACAACTAATGAGTTAAATAACTCCGGCGTTGGTCAGTCCTAAGACAAAACCAACTCCTAAAATATGCCCAAAGCTCAAGGTGGCTAGTAACTCTGGTAGGTTGAAGTTCCGGAATAAATCCGGCTTACCTATGGGTAGGTCAGGGCCACCACCAGGTTTCTGAATGGCAAATCTGCCGATCGCCACAGCTACCAAGTTGCAGATTACCATTACTAAGGCAGTACCAGAACCCCAGGGTTCGGTATGGGGAATTGCTGCGATAAAGATATGTTCTAACAAGCGTTTGATTCCAAACTGTTATTTAACAACAAATTATTTAACACACTGGGGACAGCGACTAGGTTTTGTTTCAAGATTTAACAAATCGATAGGCAGGAGATCGCAGCCGAACCCACCCATCCTTACCGGGGCTTCAATATCACCAACTGGTTTCTATAGACAGGCTTCTTGTCGGCATTAGGCAATAGCCGATCGAATATTTGCGGGGGTATCAACCAAGCTTCCAGGGAAAAGCTCTGACATGAATTTCTCTCTAAGATTTTGCCTTCGATTCTAGTTGATTCTGTTAGTAAATCGATAATTTTACAGAGACCCCTCTCTATTGGCTGCCCGTGCTAATATAGAGGGCGTTGCCGACTTGAAAAATAAGTAGAGTGCGATTTGTGTTTGCTTTAGAAGGTTACGAATACTTATTAGGCTTTTTGATGGTGTGCAGTCTGGTTCCTGGACTGGCATTGACAGCCTCTAAATTACTCCGTCCCAGTGGCGGTGGCCCCGAGCGCCGCACCACTTACGAATCTGGGATGGAGCCGATCGGTGGAGCCTGGATTCAATTCAACATTCGTTATTACATGTTTGCCCTGGTATTTGTGGTATTCGATGTAGAAACGGTGTTTTTATATCCCTGGGCGGTTGCTTTCAATCAGCTAGGACTGCTGGCCTTCATTGAAGCGCTGATTTTTATCGCAATTTTAGTTATCGCCCTGGTTTACGCCTGGCGCAAAGGAGCTTTGGAATGGTCATGAGCACTAACAACCTCATCAATCCGGTAGAAAGA
Source organism: Synechococcales cyanobacterium GL140_1_metabinner_5_sub (assembly GCA_025359065.1). Taxonomy (GTDB): domain Bacteria; phylum Cyanobacteriota; class Cyanobacteriia; order Cyanobacteriales; family Chamaesiphonaceae; genus JAAFHZ01. Next base: position 14,059 of record JANYHM010000065.1, read on the forward strand.
CCGCAGATTACCAACGATCTTTCTGAGAATGTCATTTTGACCTCAGTAGATGATCTGTACAACTGGGCGCGGCTATCCAGTTTATGGCCACTGTTATTTGGCACGGCCTGCTGCTTTATTGAACTGGCCGCCATGATTGGTTCCCGCTTCGATTTCGATCGATTTGGCCTAGTCCCCCGTGCCAGTACCCGCCAAGCCGATTTATTGATCACCGCTGGCACCATCACCATGAAAATGGCTCCGGCTTTGGTGCGGCTCTACGAGCAAATGCCCGAACCAAAGTACGTAATTGCCATGGGAGCCTGCACCATCACTGGTGGCATGTTCAGCGTCGATTCGCCTACTGCTGTACGTGGTGTAGACAAGCTGATTCCGGTGGATATTTACCTCCCTGGCTGCCCACCTCGCCCCGAAGCAGTGATGGATGCAATTATTAAGCTGCGCAAAAAGATTGCTAACGAATCGATTCAAGAACGTGGCCAGCTAGAGCAGACCCATCGATATCGCAGTATTGGCCACAAAATGCGCCCAGTACCCGAAATCTTGACTGGTAAGTATTTACAGACTGGCGCTCATACTACTCCGCCTGCCGAGTTAGCTGCCGCTATGGGTATGCCAATTCCCCCAGCATTGCTTACCGCACCCGCCCAAAAACAAGAGGTAGAACGTGGCTGAAGAAAACTCGACACCTGAAGCTCCAGCAGCACTAGTTGCCGGTAAATCTTCCCAGTGGTTAACCAGTAATGGTTTTGTTGACCACACTCCTTTAGAAACCGACAATTTAGGGGTCGAAGTAATTCGAGTCGAACCCCATTTTTTGTTGCCGGTTTGCACTGCTCTGTATGCCTATGGTTTTAACTATATGCAGTGTCAAGGGGGCTATGATACGGGCCCCGGTGGTGAGTTGGTCAGCTTTTACCATGTTGTGAAGTTAACTGATGGCGCAATTAAACCCGAAGAAATTCGTATTAAAGTCTTTTTACCCCGCGAACAACCAGTAATACCTTCGGTCTATTGGATTTGGCGGGCCGCCGACTGGCAGGAGCGGGAAACCTACGATATGTACGGCATCGTGTTTAGCGGACATCCTAATCTCAAGCGAATCTTGATGCCCGAAGATTGGGTGGGTTGGCCGTTGCGCAAAGACTATATTTCCCCAGATTTTTATGAGCTACAAGAAGCTTACTAGAAAAATGGGCATTGCCCAACGGCTCTGCTCCCCTCATTGATTAGTTGGGTAGACGAAAAAGGCAGTCCAATAAATCGTCAATACAAAAAACAAGTCCTGACTTGCTTAGGGCTTGTTTTTTGCTATGACCAACTCGATAACTTCAAAAAGCGTTTTTGACAACGAAAGTTTGTACAGCGAAAAGGAGAAATCCGAAAAAAATGCAGGACATTTTCGATCCATCGATGACGATGGCTGCGCCGGATCTTTTTGCTGCCGCATTTTGGGCAACGCTTGTCTATACTGATTTTGGTTAACTTAAACCAGTTTTCTTTATTAAATACTCCAAAAGTCATGGTAGATTATTAATCCTTAACGATGATTTGGCACAACCTAAAGCACGCTTTTTCATGAAACATAACGATAGCAAATTAGGCTAGGGTAGTCCGTATCAGATTTTACCTTATCTTTCGAGAGATAAACTTGTGTATGGCATATCATCAAAAAGATGTTTTGATTGTAAAAGCTCGGCCATCATTCATAGCATGTCCAGCAGTCAAAACCGTATATGTATTTTCTTGCCGCTGTAGCAATATTCCTGTACCAATCCGGGTTGTGCCGACTTCCTTAGTTTCAACAGTAATGGCTTTGGCAACTCGCCCTACCTCCACTGCTGATTTTGCCGCAGCCATCGGCTGAACAAGAGCGATCGTGGTACCCACCAAAGCCGCAGTCAAAAACAAAGAAGATCGATACATTGCGCTAGATAATTATGATTTCACAATATTGTAGCCTGTGTAAGCCAACCCGGAAAAACTTGCTGGTTCTCTTGAATACTGTTGCAGCATCACCATCGTGCCCCTAAAAAGATGATATACAATGGGCTTAACGAAATTAGCAGGAGCTAATTTAAATGACAGGTTCGCCACTGGTCAAAGGCACTAAACCCATTGCTGCCAAAGATTTGAATATCAAAAAGCGGAATCCTGTAATCGAGGATTTCCATTTTCCTGATGGGCTGCCAACGGCGGATGAATTGCCCTGTTCGGATGGTGCCCCAGTGGATAGCGAGTTACAAGAGTTGATTCCAGGATTGTTGAAAGTAATTCTGATGGATATTTGGCGCGGTCAAAAGAATTGGCTGTTTGGCATTGACATGGCCTTTTACTATGACCCAGCTCAGCCGAGAACGGCTATTGCTCCTGATGGAATGCTGAGTCTAGGGGTAGCCGATGCCCAGAGCGAAAATTTACGATCTAGCTTTGTGCTGTGGCAAGAAAAGGTAATTCCACTGTTTGCGGTGGAAATAGTTTCTAAAAGTCCTGGCGGAGAAAAGGCGAAGAAATTCGAGATATACCAATCGGTGGGGATTTTGTACTACTTAATATATTCACCGCTGTTGAAAAGAAAAGCCAAGTTTCAACTATATAAGTTGATTGAAGGGAAATATGTGCTGCAAAGTGATGGTCAGCAGCCTTATTGGATGCCCGAAATTGGGCTGGCTGTTGGGGCTGAAAAGCAGGTTTATGATAACACTGAGCGAGAATGGCTTTATTGGTATGACCAGAATGACGTGAGATACCCTACTCCGATGGAGAAATCCGAGATGGCAGATAGAAGGGCGGATGCTGAAGCTCAAAAAACTAAGCTGGAAGCTCAACGGGCAGAAAGTGAGCAGGCTGGCAGGATTATGGCAGAACAGAGAGTTAGTGATCTGTTGGAGAAAATGCGGAAACTGGGAATAGACCAGGATTCGTAGCGTCTTCGGAGAAGAATCGATCGACCAACCAAAGCTAGCCCAACTCGGGAAAAGGCCAGCGTCTCTGTAAATTCTTTCATGTCCATAGGAGCTGTATCATATTGCTCGTGCAGGATTTTTAGGGTTTGGTGAGGTTATGGTGATGTCTGATGATAATTTTTTAGTGACTCAATGCGATCGATTGCGGACACTGAGTCAACAGCCGATCGACTACTGGCGCTGGATCTCCACTGACTCTGCCAACGCTCTAACCGATCGCTTTGATGATTGGCAGCCAGCAGAGTTAGATAGCAAAAAATACCTTAGCTGGCCTGCCGGTGAAGTGCGCTGGCTAGCAGCAAATATCGTGGTGCCCAGCAATTTGCAGGGATACCCTCTAAGTGGACACAGCCTGCGTTTGTCATTGGTCTGGTGGTCGATCAATACCCAAATATATGTTAACGGCCAGCTAGCCCAAGCAGGCGACCTTTTCGATGCCCGAGCCAGAGTCTTATTGGGTTCCTCGGTGCAGGCTGGAGATACCTGGGATGTGCGGATTCGCCTAGTCAGTCCGGGGCACGATCGAGGAGCTTTGATGCAGTCGATCGCTGTTTACGAATCACCCGATGCCCTCAACCCTGAGCCAGGATTTATCGCCGATGAGATTGCGGTGGCTACCTCTTATGGTTTGCGGGAAGCCGCTGAGACATTAAAAACTCTAGACTGGAGTTTGCTTACAACCGACGTAATCCAATTCACTCAGCAGCTACAGAGTATTCGCCAGCAGCTCGCCAGTCGCTTTAATAAAAAAGATGCCCAGATTTCTTTACTTGGTCATGCTCACCTAGACATGGCTTGGTTATGGGAAGTCGCCGAAACCTGGGATGTGGCCGATCGCACCTTTAGTTCTGTGCTATCTCTCCAGTCCGAATTTCTGGAACTAACCTTTTGCCATACCAGCCCCGCCCTCTATGCCTGGATCGAAGAACATCGCCCAGCCTTATTTGACCGGATTCAAACCCAAGTAGCCAGTGGCCGTTGGGAAGTAGTGGGCGGAATGTGGATCGAGCCAGATTTGAACCTAATTAGTGGCGAATCGATCGCCCGCCAAATTATTTATGGACAGCGTTATGTTCAAGCCAAGTTTGGCCAGGTGAGCAAAGTTGCCTGGTTGCCCGATACCTTTGGGTTTTGTCAGCAGCTACCACAGTTTTTACAGCTTGGTCAAATTGACTATTTTGTAACCCAAAAGTTTTTATGGAACGACACCAACCAGTTTCCCCATCAGATTTTTTGGTGGCAGAGTCTCGATGGTTCTAAGGTGCTGAGCTATATGTCTGCGCCGATCGGAGAAGGTATTGAACCAGTAAAAATCGCTGAATATGGTCGCAGGTGGCAACAGGAAACTGGTGATAACAATGCTTTGTGGCTCTGTGGCGTAGGCGATCACGGTGGTGGGCCTACCCGAGATATGCTGTTGGTGCAGCAGCGCTGGCAGACTTCGCCCCTTTGTCCGGCTTGGAATTTTACGACGGTAGAGAGCTATTTGGCTCCTCGGGCGACTGAAGATTTACCGATATGGGCAGATGAATTATATCTGGAGTTCCATCGAGGCTGCTATACCACCCATGCTGAGCAAAAAAGAGCGAATCGGCAGGCCGAAGATGCTCTGTATCAAGCCGAACTCTGGACTACGATCGAAGGCATTCTTACTGGCCATTGCAAAACCCATCCAGAAATTGAGCGGGCTTGGAAATTGGCGCTGTTTAATCAGTTTCATGACATTCTTCCTGGCAGTGCCATTCAGCCCGTCTACGTGAAAGCCAATCAAGAATGGCAAGAGGCCGCCAACATTACCGATTACTTAATTAGTCTGGCCACCATGGAAATTGCTTGCCATGTAGATACTTCAGCTCCGCCGCACCCCGAGGCTTTGCCCTTGATTGTATTTAATAGTTTAAATTGGACTCGATCGAGCGTCGTAGAATGGCCAATTCATTCTTCTAAAGAGTTCTATCAACTCTGGGACTGTCAGGGAAATTTGTTGCCTACGGATGACTTAGTTGGTAGCTCGATCGGTCTAGCGACCAATATTCCTGGCGTGGGCTATCGGTTATTTTGGTTAGTCCCAGTGGCCACTTTACCTGAGCCAGTGCTGCCAGATCATTGGTGTCTGGAAAACCCTCATCTCAAAGTTGCGATCGATCCCCAAACTGGTGATATTCAAAGTTTGTTTGATAAACAGCAACAGCTAGAAATTTTATCTAGTCCCGGCAATCAACTATTAGCCTATACTGATGCCGGTCAATATTGGGATGCTTGGAATATTGATCCTAACTATGCTCAGCATCCTTTGCCCAGAGCAGAGCTACTATCCATTATGTGGCTCCATGATGGCTTGGTAGAACAGCGCTTGCAGGTCAAACGCCGTATCGGCAAATCGACTTTCACGCAGATTTATTTATTAGGTACTCAGTCTCGCCGGTTAGATATCGAAACTACGGTAGATTGGCAAGAAGAACATGTGTTAGTGAAAGCCTATTTTCCATTGGTTTGTAGTGCTAAGAATGTGACCTGCGAAGTGCCTTGTGGGGTGATCGATCGACCAACAGTTCCCTCAAGTGCCGCAGAAAAAGCTAAGTGGGAAATTCCAGCCTATCGCTGGGTGGATTTAACTGATCTGGATTTAAACTACGGAGTGAGTTTATTAAATGACTGCAAGTATGGCTATAGTTATACTGCCAATTCCCTCAGCTTGTCTCTCTTGAGAGCTAGTACCTGGCCAGATCCAGTGGCTGATAAACAAATTCATAAATTTACTTATTCGGTCTATCCCCATCCCGGCAACTGGCAGGTGGCTCAGACAGTCCATCAAGGCTGCGAGTTGAATTCACCGGTGCAAAGTGTAGAAGTAGATCGATCGGTTGTGGGTACTTTAGCTACCAGTCAGAGTTTTGTTGATCTCGGTCAAAATAGTTTGGTGCTAATGGCACTGTATCCCTCCCAGCATCACTCAGAGACTAACAATAGCTTGGTATTACGCTGTTATGAATCTGCGGGGCGCATGACTGATGCGGACTTTACTGGTAGTCTGCAAATTGTAGTAGATCAGTCTGTTGACCTCCTAGAAAAAGCCTTATCTGATCCAACCGCAAAACACCAAGTAATGCACTGGCAAATAAAATCTTGGTTAGTCAACTATCAAAACCCTAATATTCAGTATGTTTAGAGATTGTTCCAGCAGAATGGCTGATGCTGAACTGCGGAAATATTGATGAATTTCAGTAGATTGATCGATTGCCATATTAGGAAAATCGTCACAATATATAGGAGAAAAATGGCACTTCCATGACAAGTTAAATCTTGAATTGGTGAATTGCCGATCTTAATTTCCAGAATACCTATCAACTTTTTGAGAGCAACCTTTTTAACATGGCAAATATATTCGGTGATTTATTGTTGGCCGACAGCTTGGTTGGCACTTTAGAAGACGATCGGATTTGGGGCTACGGCGGTAATGACACCATAAGCGGTGGCGGTGGTAATGACGGTCTAGATGGTGGCGACGACAATGATTCTATAGATGGTGGCCTTGGCAATGATTCCGTCTGGGGCGGAACTGGCAACGATACGCTGTTTGGTGGTGAAGGTGCCGATAGTTTAGATGGCAGCGATGGTAATGACCTGATTTTTGGTGGCAATGGTGATGATTACATCTGGGGCGGCCTGGGTGATGACACTATTAATGGCGAAGCGGGTAATAACTCTTTAGATGGATTAGATGGCGATGATTTGATCATTGCTGGCAGTGGCAATGATTCGATCTGGGGTGGTGCAGGTAATGACTCCATCCAAGCTGGTGACGGTGATAATGCCATCGACGGTCGCGCAGACAAAGACGTGATTACTGCGGGCAGTGGTAATGACTCTATTTGGGGTGGCTTGGGCGATGACACTATTCGGGCTGGGGAAGGCAATAATTCTTTAGATGGTCAGGATGGCAATGATTTGATTGTGGCTGGTAACGGCAATGATTATATTTGGGGCGGCGCTGGTAGCGACACCGTTCAAGGCGGCGACGGCATTAACGAAATTGATGGCCGCGATGACAATGACTTTTTGACTGGCGGCAAAGATGCCGATCGAATTTGGGGCGGTGCTGGTAACGACTTTATTCAGGGTGGCGACGGCAACAACCAGCTAGACGGCGGAGATGGCAATGATTCGATTATTGCTGGCAATGGAGATGATTATATCTGGGGTGGCCTGGGTGATGATTCGATTATTGCTGGTAATGGCAACAATTTAATATCTGCTAGCTTTGGCAATGACACCCTGGTTGGTGGCAATGGTGATGATATTATCTTTGCTGCTGAAGGTGACGATTTGCTGTTTGGTGGCTTGGGCAATAATTATTTGAGTGGCGGCGAAGGTAAAGATACTTTCTCGATCTCGGCACCAGGCAGTGTATTTACTGGCTTGAATAATATTATTTCTGATTTCACGATCGGCGCTGATAATATTCGGCTACTTGGTCTAGGAGTTAGTAACTTTGGCCAGCTATCTATCACCCAGTCTGGCGCTAATGCGGTGGTGAGTAATACGGCTGGTCTGTCGATCGCTACCGTGTTAAATACCGATAGCACTCAATTAACTGCCAGCAGCTTCAGCTATGCTTTGAGTTAAATTTCATCAGATGCTTTTCTAGATCATAGCAAAAAGCCCTTTCGTAAATGAAAGGGCTTTTTGAATTCAACTGAAAAATTAATTTGCTGATACCAATCTGCGGTAAGTTGTACCCAATACTGTAGCCATCAAAGTAATTTTTAGAGCTTCTAGAACCCAATAAACCACGTGCATTTGGTTCATGCCAGGAGGTGCATCGACAACTATAGTGCTGTGCATTTGCAGGTTTTCTAAGCCACCATTTACTATATTGGCACTATCTATCATATTGAGATCAATGCTCAGACCGCCCATTTGCGGAGTCAGAATGAAAGTGTAGCAAAGAGCAATCAGCAGCAGCAAAGCGCTGGAAACACCTACTTCAATTTTTTGTTTGCTTTCCAATACATTGGATTTCCATAGCCACAGACCACCAGACAGCGCTACCGCACCACAGATCAACTCAATGCGATTAAAGATCGAAAAGAGCGTGTACCCTACAGCTCCAAAGTTAGGAGTGTTCATCATCCCGCTGAAATACATGCTGGGCATGATTGTAAAGTCAATCAACAGCGTCGCACTCAACCAAAAGCCCAAAACTCCTGCGATCGCAGTCAGCCAAGCTTGACCATTGTTTTTAGCTACATATGCGTAAGCCATACATCTTAACTCCTAAGAACGACTAAAACTGCCGTAGAATCTTTATCATACCCAGAATTATTAGCGTCAAGTAATAACTTTTACATCGAATAGGTCAAGCAATGTAAAGCTTTCGGTGCCAAGAAACTAATGAGTTGGCGACTACCTGCAACCGATATTAAACTGAGGATATTCAAGATTAAGGATATTCCAAGCCAGCGACCTCAGTTAAAGCGTTCATAACAATGTTAGTTAAAGTTAAATTCTCACCCGATAATATTGTGGTCGAAGCCGAAGCCGGTGAGCCATTGTTAAACGTGGCTAAGCGTGCTGGAGTTTCGATTCCTACTGGCTGCCTCTCCGGCTCTTGCTTTGCCTGCGAAGTAGAAATGGCCGACCAACCAGTGCGTGCCTGTATTACTGGTGTGCCCAGTCAAGCCGAAGTAACGATCGCCCTTTATGAGGACACCCTATGGTGAACACCGCCGAATTAATCGCCCAAGATTTTACGCCATCTCCGCTGGAGTATCGTACCTGGTCAGTAGAGCGCAAGCTCAACTTTATCTGGTCGCGCATTGCTGCATCAGAATATGAAGATCTGCCGTCTTTCCAGCCGATTGATGTCTTGGGTCTACTCTTTACGCCCTTACGCAAAAAAATGGATGATCGAGTAGATGAATCTCCAGCAGGTTGGCGGAAGGCTATTCATGCCCATGGCACCGTGGCTCAAGTTGAATATGTTTCTACTGGCGATCATTCCTACACTGGGCTTTGGCAAGGAGCTACTGGCTTGGTGCGCTTATCTGTTACCGGAGACCCAGCCAAACGAGGATTTGCCCCTGGTTTGGCGCTCAAAATGCTAGTGACTGGCCAAGATAGCGCCAACTTCTCAGCTCTCTATACCCTCAACGGCCAAGGTCAAGACCATAACTTTTTTGCTCATTCTCTCTCTAACATTGTGCCGGTGGTGAATGAATTTGGACCAAAATTTATCAATGGCATTTTTCGGCGGGTGACTCGCTATCCCACCAAGCTTTCTCTGCAAGACTTTGGCGTGTTTGATCGATCTGGTAATGCTACAAATAGCCCCAATTCTCCAGAACAAGTTTCCTTAGTTCCAGAGCTAGACTTCTCTAGTAATCCCCATGATTTCCGGGAAGATTTAACGACAATACCAGTAAATACCAAAATCTTCACCATAATGACGTGTGATTCCAGCCAAGTGATTGGTCATTTAGTAACCAAGTCTAAATTTGTGGCCTCCGCTTACGGCGATCGGCAGCTATTTTTCCGGCACCACCGTTTTCGAGATGCTTAATTAAACTAACACCTTAGTTTTAGATTTGGACTTTTTAGCTAAAATTTGTTTGAGCAAAGAAGTATCAATCTTGCCAAAGTGGATTGTGCTAGCAATGTGCCAGTTCTCTAGCAGTTTGATCAGCCAAGAAACATCGTCTTGAGGACTGGCATAATAATGGTTAAACAAAATAGCTAAACGATGATTGAGAGAGGTCTGAGCTTTGGGACAGATCAAAATAATCTTTAGAATCAAGCTCACCGTAGCAGTGGATCCAATATTGGATACCAAGTTAATCAATACCATATGATTAGGGCGTTCGGCGCTGTCAATTACTAAAAAATTCAGCAGTTGAGTGTAAGTGCGTACTTTTGACAGCTCATCAAGAAGCTTAGAATGATTTTCGGGAATAACCCCCCGCAAATATTCCTTCAATTTTGCCTTAAAACCATTTTGAGCTTGGCTGGCTGGATCTAAATCGGTAATTAGATACTTATAGAGCAACTCCTTAAAATCGACAAAAGTTAGACCAGAGTGAATCTGTGCTTGAAAGCTACAGGCACTGTCCCAAGGATTTTCGCTGCCATGGCGAGAATTACTCACAAAAGTTTGGAGGGCGCTGCCCAAATCGCGGCTCTTGAGTAAGCTGGGATTGATTACTGGGTCGATCAACTTTTGGGGGTCAGGATTTTGGCGCAAAGAAGCTTTGCGAATTTGAAAAGTTAGATACTTAGAAAGCTTAAACTCGTAGTCCCGTTGGGCACGACGCTTAGTTTTTTGAATAATCTCTAAATACTCCACAGTGGCATCTTCTGCCAGCAAGCTGGATTCATACAAAAAAGGGTAGCGATCGAGCACATAAGCTAGCGGCGCTTGACCATCGGTGCTGGTCGATTGGCGAGTCACAACTATTTGCAGTTTCAACAGCCGCTGATAGTAGACATCTTGAATATATAGCTTCCAAAGTTGATGCAGACGGCGGGGCAGTTTGGCATAGATCTGTTCTTTGGTATCGCCAATTTTGCCAATCATATCGATGAGTTGGCTGATCAGTGAGGGTTTGCCATCTATTAGCCACACAGTAATTACTTGATGGCAAACCTGATCTAAAATGCGCAAGAAATCTCTTTGGGCGCTTTTTTCTTTCGACAGAGCAATCGCTTCGATCGCCGCCGAAATTTCTGGGTCATTAATGCCTTTGCCTTCCACCATCAATCTTTGGAAGGTCAATAAGACATCTTCATCGGCAGCTTCATTGAGGCTCTTTGCCAACCAACTGCAAATGGATTGTTCTGTCTGCGGTGTCATCCGTTCGTAAGAAGTAACCACTGAATTAATATCCCCTAGCGATGTCCCAATTAAAATTAAAGATTGCCAATCTTCTTGTTTATCATGCCCATCTGGTGATGGAAAATATCGCAGGTTTACAGTTTTGCTCTTCCCGAAGTGGCCGATCGATGATAACTTAGGCTTCAGAAAGCGCAACCAGACAGCAGATCATATTTATGGCCGTACCAGAAATTAACGCAATTCAACTTGGTCGTGGCGGACATCCGCTGCTCATGATGCACGGCTGGGGACAGAACCTGCGGGCATTACAGCCCATGGCAGAGCTGTTAGCCGATAGCTCGGCATATAATGGCGGCGATCGAGCAAATATTCATGTTTTAGATTTACCGGGCTTTGGTAAGACACCACCGCCACCAGAAGATTGGAACACTACTCAATATGCCGATCGAGTCTTGGCCTATTTAGATGAGAAAAAAATTGATCGCACTGATTTGCTTGGACATTCTTTTGGTGGCCGGGTATCTATGCGGCTGGCTCACAAATATCCCGATCGGGTGCGTTCGATCGTGATGATTAACTCCGGTGGCTTGCAGCGCCAAAGAACTTGGCAGCAGTCTCTGCGCAGTCAATGGATTAAAACCATGCGCTCAGCTTTTAAGATCTCACCGATAAATCGCCAGGAGTTGTTAGATTGGCACAGCCAAAAGTATGGCTCTCGTGATTATTTAAATGCCGGTGTGCTGCGCGGCACCATGGTCAAAACCGTCAGCGAAGATGTCACAGAGATTGTCAAGCAAATCAAGGCACCAGTGCTGCTGCTATGGGGCGAAAAAGACACCGAAACCCCGGTAGAAATGGCTCACCGCTACCACTCTCTGTTTCCTAATTCTGAACTAATCACCGTCCCCCGCCGCGATCACTTTATATACCAAGCAGAGGGCGCACATTTATGTGCCTACTATGTGCAGAATTTCTTGGCCAAACAGGCGGCTTGATTCATTAAAATATCCACAAAGAACCCTGTCTTAAAAGTTAAGACAGGGTTCTGGCTTCACGTAATTTTAGCCAAAACGACCGCTTACATAATCCGCAGTCTGCTGTTGAGCAGGCTGAGTAAATATTTGGGAAGTTTCGTTAAACTCCACCATCTCACCCAAGTACATAAATGCAGTGAAGTCGGAAACCCGAGCGGCCTGCTGCATACTGTGGGTAACAATCAAAATTGTTACCCGTTCTTTTAGTTCACCAATCAGCTCTTCAATGCTGGCAGTGGCGATCGGATCCAAAGCCGAAGTTGGTTCGTCCAACAACAAAATCTCGGGAGTAGTCGCTAAAGCCCGGGCAATACACAGACGCTGCTGCTGACCACCAGAAAGATTAGAAGCCAAATCGTTTAGCCGATCTTTCACTTCTTTCCACAGAGCAGCGTTTTGCAGAGCTTCTTCCACCTTTTGTTCTAGGACAGCGCGGTTCTTCTCGCCTCGTACCCGTAGACCATAGGCCACATTTTCAAAGATAGATTTAGGAAAAGGATTAGGTTTTTGAAAAACCATGCTCACTCGCATTCTGACTTCGATCGGGTCTACTTTGCGACCTAGTAAATTCACACCTTGATCTGTCCAGATATCGCCTTCGTAACGGTTGCCGGGATACAAATCGTGCATCCGGTTAAAACAACGTAGCAGAGTGGTTTTGCCACAGCCCGAAGGGCCAATCATGGCAGTCACCTTTCGATCGAACACTGGCATGTTGATCTTTTTCAGGGCGTGAACAGTGCCGCCATAAAAGAAATCCAACTTGTCTACTTCAGCTTTTTTTAGCAGTTCGGTCTGATTTGGATTGTACATATTTATCATTCTGGATAGTTAGATCTTACCACTTGATACTGCGACGGAGATGGTAGCGCAGATAAATCGCGATTGCATTCATTCCCAAGGTCATTGTGATGATCACAATCCCAGCCGCAGCAGCATTTTGCTGAAATGCTGGGTCTGGCCGACCCACCCAATCAAACATCTGAATGGGCAGAACCGTAAAGGGTGAAAGGAGATTTTCTGGCAGAAAAGCAATGAAGTTTACTGCGCCAATTACAATCAATGGCGCAGTCTCGCCAAAAGCCCGAGAGATGGCCACAATCGTCCCCGTGAGAGTAGTACCAGTGGAGTAGGGTAGGATATGATCCCAAATTACCTGCCACTTGGTAGCTCCTAAGGCATACGCAGCTTCTCGCACTGTACCCGGAATAGCTCGAATACCTTCTCGGGTGGCCACAATTACTACTGGTAACACCAACAGCGACAAAGTTAGGCCAGCAGTGGCCAAACTTGGCCCTAAGCCCAAGCCATACTTAAATATTCCTAAGCCCAGCAAGCCGTAAATAATTGAGGGCACGCCAGCCAAATTGGTGACATTTACTTCAATAAAATCAGCCAGCCAATTTTTCTTGGCGTATTCTTCGAGATATACTGCGGCTCCTACACCCAGAGGCACCGCCACTGATGCCGTCACTATAATTACGATTAAGCTACCAACCCAAGCTGAAAATACCCCAGCATTTTCGGCACGAGAGCTAGGAAACTTAGTCAAAAAGGCAAAATTGAGCTGAGCCGCACCATCGATGAGCAGTTTGCCAATCAAAGTGCCCAGCACCAGGATGGCTAAACCCATGGTGGCAATACCCAAGACTATAAAGGCTTTATCAAAAAACTTGCTTCTAGAGATTGTAGCTTTTAGCTGCTGTGTTTCTAAGCTATCAGCTACGGGCATTGCTCTTTCGGTAGGAAAAGTCATATATTGTTGCTCCTAGTAAGCTTCACGGTATTTCTTCTTCAAGAAATGACCGAGAATGTTGAATGATAGAGTCATGAGCACCAAGGTTAGACCGGCTGCAAAAATTGTTTGATATTCGAGCGAACCGTGAGGAATATCACCTTTGGACACCAACACAATGTAAGCAGTAATAGTTAAGGCTGGATCAAGAGGATTAACAGTCAAGTTAGCCTGTCCACCAGCGGCGATAGTCACAATCATGGTTTCTCCGATCGCGCGGGAAATCCCTAAAATATACGCTGCTGAAATCCCAGAGATAGAGGCGGGCAAGACTACGTTTAAAGTGGTGTGCAAACGGGTTGCCCCCATAGCAAACGAACCCTCTCGCAACGCAACTGGCACCGATCGCATGGCATCTTCGCTAAGGGAACTGATGTAGGGAATAATCATGATTCCCATCACCAAGCCCGCGCTGAGCATACTAGAGCCACCCATGCCCGGAACTAGCGCTTGCAAAATGGGGCTAACAAACAGCAGGGCAAAGTAGCCATAAACCACCGTGGGCACACCAGCCAGCAATTCTAGCACTGGCTTGACGGTTTCACGAACGATCGGTTTGGCAAATTCACTTAAGTAAATAGCCACGATCGTGCCCATGGGGATGGCTACAAGCAGAGCAACTAGAGTAATTGTGACGGTGCCAGTCACCAGAGACAAAATACCGTACTTACCATCTGCGGGAGTATCAGAGGGTGCCCAGGTGGGATCGCCAAAAAATCGCCAGAGGGGGACTTGGGCAAAAAAGCTGAAAGATTCGTAGAGCAGAATGCCAATGATCGAGACGGTGATTGCCACGCTGGAAAGAGCCGCCAAAAATAAGGCTACTTCAATTGCTTTTTCGCCAATCTTGCGCCATTTTCGATCGGGCAAAATGGGTAATGGACTATCATTAATTTGCATAATTCATTTTTCTGACACACACCAGAAGCTTATCTGAGCTATTTTGATTTCGGTAGACAATAAAAAACTCGATGCTGTAAACGCTTTTAGATTACAGATGGAAGTACACCTTTGACAAGTAGTCAACAAGTAAACCCTACATCGAGTTGTTTAAGCTATGGTTATCAGCTTCACTGAAATATAGAGCTTTCAGCAAAAACTGATTTATTTGGCTTCTTTTGCCAAAATTTCGTCGATTTTCATGCCGATCGCCTCTTTGCCACCAAAGACTGTTCCCAGCTTTTTGGCCTTAACTTTTTCGTTTATTTTGGCGTAGGCCGCTTCTGGCAAAGGAATGTATTTAGTGTCTGCACTAACTTTCGGTACTTGAGCCATATAGTAATCTACAAACTCTTTCACGCCGGGCTTCTCTAAAGACTTGCTGCTTACATAGATAAATAGCGGACGAGACAAGGGTGAGTAGGTACCATTTTTCACAGTTTCGATCGCAGGCAAGACGGCTCCTTTGCCGCTGTCGATACCCACTGCTTTGAGCTTAGTTTTGTTAGCTTCGTAGTAAGAATAACCAAAGTAGCCCAGGGCGTTTTTATCACCACTTACGCCTTTGACAGTGACGTTATCATCTTCGGTAGCCGTGTAGTCGGTGCGACTTTCCTTCGCTTTGCCATTGATGGCTTCGGTGAAGTAGTCAAAAGTACCAGAAGATTTACCTGCGCCAAATAAAGTCATCTTCGCGTCAGGATATGCCGGATTTACATCTTTCCACTTCATGACCTTAGCTTGTGCTGCTGGCTCCCACATTTTTTTTAGATCGGCAATTTTCATGGTAGCCGCCCAGGTGTTTGCTGGGTTGACTACTACAGTAAGTGCATCATAGGCGATCGGAATTTCTAAATAATCAATGCCTTTGGCCTTACATTCATCAATTTCTTTTTGCAGAATTGGGCGCGAAGCATTGCTGATATCGGTTTCACCCCGACAGAATTTCTTGAAACCGCCACCAGTGCCAGATGTACCAACGGGTACTTTTTTACCGGCGTTGGCTTTGCCAAAAGACTCGGCGATTGCTTCGCTGATCGGAAACACTGTGCTGGAACCATCAATTTTGATATCACCAGCGCCGCCAGTGCTAGTCGCTGCTATATCTGGATTTTTCTTGGTTGGATCTGCGGCGGTGTCCGCTTTGTTTTTGCAGCCTCCCAAGATGGCCAAAGATAGCGCTAGAGGCAAAAGGACAAGAGATACTTTGTGCTGATTGGCAAACATATTGAGGTTTGGTAAGTATTTATACGCATTTTCATCAAGGCTACTACAATTAGACTTTTGCAAGATTAAGCAAAGGTTAAATGGTAAAAATCGATAATTGCAGCACTCTAACAAAATCAGGTTAAATCTAAGTGCGCTTGATGCACTATCCGCAAGACCGCCGATCGATCTAGTAATATCCCCATATCAACTAAGCTCAACCATAGCAAAAACTCTATATTGCCCGCTGGCCCCACCAACGGCGAAAAAGTCAGTCCTTGGGGAAACCAACCCATTGTTTCAGCGGTGGTTAAAACTCCGGTGATCGCTCCAGCTTGCGCCGTCGCATCTCGCACCACTCCATTTTTGCCAATGGCCTCTCGACCTACTTCAAACTGCGGTTTGACCAATAAAATTAGCTCTTTATTGCCCACTAGCAGATTGGCTAATGCTGGCAAAATTTTGCCCAAAGAAATAAACGATACGTCCACAACTCCCAAGTCTGGGCGCAGGCTATCGGCGGTATAAAGTTGTTCGGCAGTTAAATTGCGTAAATTGACCCGCTCTTTTAAGACCAATCGATCGTCGGTGCGAATCTTCCAATCTACTTGGCCATAGCCCACATCAATTCCATAGACTAGCTTGGCTCCTGATTGAAACAGACAATCAGTAAAGCCACCCGTAGAAATTCCGCCATCTAAACAGACTCGATCGATCACTGACACTGGAAATTCTTCTAAAGCCTTAATTAACTTCTCGCCGCCCCTAGAAACAAAGCGGGGTCTTTGCTTGACTTCGATTAAGGCATCGATCGGCACTTCCGTACCTACTTTATCTACGATCTCACCTTTGACCCGTACTTTCCCGGCCTGAATCAGCCGCTGAGCCAACTGTCGAGAGGAGCATAGCTCGCGCTCTACCAATAATTTATCGAGTCTTAGTTTGGCCACAATTAGAAATAAAAGCTAAAATTACGGCAGATACAGCTTCACTCTAGCTTAGTTGAGGTTCTGACTATGTGCATTTGCATTAACTGTGAGTACGTCGATCGCTGTTTTACCTATCATGCGGTAGAAGGCCAACATGAGCAGGCGCATTTGACCGAAGATCCTGATTTTGAGGCAACGGAACCCAGTATCAATGTCAATATCCGTCCCCAGGCCGACTATGTAGAAATGGAATGGGATGTAGTGGGTTGCCTAAGCTTTAAGCAAGATCAAGGAAAATGGGCAAGGTTACGTCCTGGTGAGCTGATTCCCACCTAAAAAATCAGCCGATCAACTGTAAAAGCTGAACGACGGCTTGATAGCCGTCACCTCGATTATTACGAAGTTCATAGAGTTTGGCCGCTTTTTTCAAGGCAGTCTTGGCGTTAGCCCTTTCACTCAGACCGACATAAGCCAATCCCTGCACAGCAAAGGAATCTGGTGACGAGGGATTAATATTCACCGCCCGAGTGGCATCTGCCAAAGATTTTTTGAACTGTTTTTTGAACACGTAATAAACTGCTCTTGCCTGATATGCAGTTTCACTATTAGGGTTAATGCTTAAAGCTTTTTCAGCATCTGCGAACGCCTGCTGATATTTTTCTAAAGAAATATAGGAAACACTGCGATTAGCATAGGCAATATCGTAATTGGGCTTGAGCTTTAAGGCTTGATTAAATTGTTGAATGCCTTGCTGATGATTGCCTGTACCGGCATAAGCTTGTCCTTTCAGCAGATACCCGATCGGGTTTTTGGGGCTAAGGGCGATCGCTTTATCTAGATCAGCAAATCCAGATTCTTTATTACCTGTAATTGCCCGAATATATCCACGATAAGCATAGGCCAAAAAACTGTTGGGGTTGATTTGTAATGCCCGTTTAAAGTCTATCTCTGATCCTGTTGAATCACCAGATAGCTGCTTGGCAGTTGCTCGCACTGCATAGGCATCACTCAAGTTGGGATCATTTTTGATGGCTTTGTCAATTGTCCGCAGCGCTTTTTGGGGATCTTCGTACAGTAGTTCAGCAAAGCCTCTGTACAGGTGCGCACGACTATTGCGGGGGTTGAGCGCCAAGGCTTTATCAAAGTCAGCATAAGATGCTGGCAGATCAACACCAATACTGGCAGCTCCCCGCAAGGCATAGGCTTCATCAGAATTGGGCTGGTATTTCAGCGCCAAATTAGCATCACGGTATGTTTCTTGAGGATTATCTAAATACAGATTGGCTTCTGCCCGAGCAATGTAAGCCACACTGTAATCTGGCTTGGCTCTAATAGCCTGATTCAAACTATTGATTGCCCCAGGATAATTGCCCTGCAAAGATTGATTGGCGGCAGTAACAAAAAAGTCATCAGCGGTGGTTTTGCGGGGTTGAGCAGCAACTGTGGCAACATCTTTGTTGAGGTTGACTCCCATGGTGCTGGCCACTTGGGTAAAGGTATTGACTGGAATCCCCAGGTTAAACCCAGTTTTTACCCACACGCTAGAATTGACTTCCGACTGTTTGACGCGCTCTTGGTTATCGCCTTTGCCGTGTACCGCAATGAGTTCGGCCTTATCATTCAGTACTGGGCCACCACTCATTCCAGGTAAGGTATTGCAGCTATAGACGATCGAATACCCATTGGCAAAGGGCTTAGAGCTGTTGGCGGTAATTTTACCGTCGCTGAAGGTGTAAACAGATTGGGTAATGGCTGCTGTGGCAAAAGGAAACCCGGCTACATAGGCAGTAGTGCCTTCTTCGGCGGTGTTGGAATTGCCGATTTTGATGGTGGAATAAGCTCGATCGCTTTTGAACTGCACCACTGCTAAATCTAGATTGCCGTTAGGAGCTAATTTGAAACTGCTGATTGGATAAACTTGGCCATCATTGAGTTCGATCGTGTATTTGCGATCGGTCTTTTTCACCACATGGGCAGCAGTCAGCACAGTATAAGTATCGCCAGTGCGGTTAATAATTGCCCCCGAACCCTGCTCATTACCAGTTTTAATTAAGACAGTCACTGCTTTAGCAACTTTGGCCACTTCTGCCGATGAGCTGGCAACAGCAGGTAAAACAATCACCAAAGGAGCAACGACTCCGCCCAGGGCAAGCCAAGTTTTCATAAGATTTTTAAAAAATGTTTGTTAACGGTTCTTCAGTAGCTGCTTGCTGAATTTCAGCATTTGGCGCGACCTAACACGCTGAAATTTATATTCCACTGGCAACACCTGCATATTATAGCCTGCACCAGAAAACTCCTGAATCACTGGTTTCAAATAAAGACAAAGGTCGCGGTCATGCTAGCAAATTTAACGAATGTGCTAGCATGACCGTGTTCGGTTGCTCCCTTCATCATTCCGAGGTTCTGTGCGCGCACTACTTGTCTATCCGCAGTTTCCCAAGACTTTTTGGTCTTACGAAAAAATCTTGGAATTAGTCAATCGCAAAGTGGTTTTGCCTCCTTTGGGTCTAGTGACAGTAGCGGCAATTTTGCCCCAGACCTGGGAATTTAAACTGGTCGATCGCAATATCCGCGCCGTAACCGAAGAAGAATGGCAGTGGGCAGACATTGTGATCATGTCAGCAATGATTGTGCAAAAAGATGATTTGTTAGCGCAAATCCAAATTGCCAAGCAGCACAATACCCTAGTCGCAGTTGGTGGGCCTTATCCTACTTCTCAGCCAGAAATGGTGCAAACTGCCGACTTCATGATTTTGGATGAAGGAGAGATTACTCTGCCAATGTTTGTAGAGGCGATCGAACGAGGAGATACCAGCGGTGTCTTTAGAGCAGCCAACGGCGAGAAGCCAGATGTAACCGGTACCCCAGTTCCTCGCTATGACTTGTTGGAACTAGATGCCTACGACATGATGTCGGTGCAGTTTTCGAGGGGTTGTCCTTTTCAGTGTGAATTCTGCGACATTATTGTGTTGTATGGTCGCAAGCCCCGCACCAAGGAACCAGCGCAGATTTTGGCTGAGCTGCAATGTTTGTACGACTTAGGCTGGCGCAGGGGCGTGTTTATGGTAGATGACAACTTCATTGGCAATAAGCGCAATGTGAAGCTCTTGCTCCATGCCCTCAAAGACTGGCAGGCTGAGCACCAATATCCATTCCGGTTTGATACCGAGGCTTCGATCGACCTCGCTCAAGACGAAGAGCTAATGGATTTGATGGTGGAATGCAATTTTGCAGCAGTGTTTATTGGCATCGAGACTCCTGATGAAGCAAGTTTAGCCCTGACCAAGAAGTTTCAAAATACCCGTGGCTCGTTGAGTGACTCGATCGCTGCGATCACCAAAGTTGGACTAAGACCCATGGCTGGCTTTATTATTGGCTTTGATGGCGAAAAGACCGGGGCTGGCAGTCGGATTGTGCAGTTCGTAGAGCAATCTGGGATTCCGACCACTACTTTTGCCATGCTTCAGGCGTTACCAAATACCGCTCTTTGGCATCGCCTAGAACGGGAAGGTCGTTTGAGCAGCCAAAATGCCAACTTGAACCAAACGGCTTTGATGAACTTTGTGCCCACTCGTCCTTTGACCGAGATTGCCAATGAGTATGTGGAAGCTTTTAACGAGATTTATGAACCCGAGAAGTTTCTCGATCGCACTTACCGCTGTTTCCGACAAATGGGCGCACCGCG
This sequence comes from Synechococcales cyanobacterium GL140_1_metabinner_5_sub, assembly GCA_025359065.1. GTDB lineage: Bacteria > Cyanobacteriota > Cyanobacteriia > Cyanobacteriales > Chamaesiphonaceae > JAAFHZ01. The sequence goes on from JANYHM010000065.1 coordinate 34,447, forward strand.
CCACATGCCTCCGGCTCAGTTTCCAGAACTCATTATTTTGCGCGCTTTGTTCTTGGTAATTTGGCGACAGGGTATTGTCCGCAGCACCCGCTGGAAGTTCTGGCATCATTTGGTGGGGATTTTGGTTCATAACCCCAAGGTGTTCGATCACTATCTTTCGGTCTGTGCCCAAAATGAGCACTTTATGGAATATCGAGATATTGTGCGTCAAGAGATTGGCGACCAGTTGGCAGAGTTACCCGATGAGCCGATCGTGGTTGCTGAAGTTGTGGAGAAGGTCGCAGTTTAGTTGGGTTTAGGCAGTTCAACTGAAAGGACTCTTTTCGGTTGAACGTTTGTTGGGGATTTTGGCTGGATGATGAGATAACATGTACATATTCAAGTACATAAGAATATGTTTACATCAGAAATCACCACTCCCACCGCAGCTAGAGCCGGATTTTTTCAACTGCTCGATCGAATCGCCGAAAATCACCAGATTTGTATTATCAATCGCCGCGATGGTGAGAATGTCGCGTTAATTGCCGAGTCTGACTTAAATAGCTTGATTGAAACTGTGTACTTGTTTCGATCGCCAGCAAATGCCCAACGCCTGCTAGATTCTATGGCCGAAGTGAAATCAGGTAAAATCACGCCCCAAAGTATCGAAGAACTGAAGCAGGAGCTAGGGATTAGTGGCGAAGAAGCAAAAGAAAGCTGAAGAACCATCGGCAATAGTTGAGGTTCAAGTTATTCGCCTTAGCCCATTGTTCACTACCAAATTCAAAGAAGATTTGGGTTGGTGGTACAAAACAGATTCCAAAAAGGCAGCAAAAATCCTTGATCTTGTCACAGTAGTAATGACAGAGCCATTTACAGGACTAGGAAAACCAGAAGCCTTAAAGTATATGGAAGAAAACTATTGGTCGCGGCGCATCGATTTGGAACATCGTTTAATTTATTTGGTCAGCCATGAGCAAATTATTTTCTACGCCTGTCGCTATCATTATAAATAATAATTCGGCGTTGCATAATGTACATATGTAAGAAGGATAAAAACCATGCAATGCCCTGAATGTAATTCTATCCACATCCGAAAAAACGGTATAAAAGAAGGAAAACAAAATTATCTGTGTGTTGCTTGTGGCTGTCAATTTTACAGGCTTTGACACCGCCACCAGATTCTCAGTTCTTTCGATCGGCTTTAGATATGGTAACGAACAAGGCACAGCGCACTACTGGGGGGATTTTTTCCTTGGATGGCATTCATCCTACGACGATCGCCTATGGCATTATTGCCCAAGAAATTATTAATATCATGCAGCAAGCGGGGGTGAAATTCTATTATGGCAACAGCAGTGCTCAGGAGCGAGTTGGCCCAGTGCGGGTAGATTTCCAACGGCTGATTAAGCTCGATACCCTAGTTTCTGATCCACCCATATCTTTGATGAATAACCTAGAGGTCGTTGGTTGGCTAGATGAGCAGTTAGACATTCGCCGTATCTGCATAACCTTATAGTAGTAAAGCTTTTTAGGCAGTTCTATAAAATTTGACTGATCAATCGATTCTCAATAAGGTATTCTGAAATCCGTCTTTCTTGTTAATTATTGAGAATACACAAATTTTTCTGAAACCTGTAAAATCCTGAAGTCCTTGCTTGAAAAGGATCTTAGATAACCTGAATCCTTACCTTTCATCGCTAATTGATGACATACCATAGGCATTGACGAAGTAGGTCGCTTATAGTGTACTGATAGGTACCTTTTCTCACCATCAATCCTTAAATGGAATCCAAAAAAAAATCTTCTAATTCTCAGTTCTCTGCTGGTTCTGGCTTTCAAGTTAATGGGGATGCTCGGTTCGTAGCGCAAAATGTTCGAGACATCGGTTATCAACTCAAAATAAAAATGTCCCGAACAGCAAATTCCTCAGCCCCTTCGAGAGAGGGGTTCGCTTTTGAATACCTGGATGCGATGGATCAGCAGATTAATTTGGGAGGTAAATATAAAATTGAGGTTCCTGGCGTTAACGGAAAGAACTCACCTGATATTCAGATTAAGTCTAGATCTTCTGGCAACGTAGTTCGAGAGCAACAGCTAAAACTTAATTCTCGTCCAGCAGATAACGCTGCTAAAAGTGGAGCTTATGGGCAACAGAAGATTAGAACTCCAAAAGGACAACCTCGTAAACCCACGAATCCCAACGTTAAAGAATCTAATGTTTCCACTTCTGAAGTCAGTAGAGGAGCTAAAAATCCTAGTCAAGCAACCAGCAACTATCAATTTAAAGCTGCAATGGCTGAGATTAGTAACGCTGCTACTATAGGTGCAATCACTGGGGCGGTTGCCGCTACGCTAATTTCAGGGTTGGAGCATTTTCTGGCAGTTGAACGTGGGGAAATGGAAATGGATCAAGCAATCACAGCAGTTTTTTTAAGCACTGTTGAAGGTGCTGTTATAGGTGGTATAAGTAGCGGAGCATTTGCAGCTATTCCTGCATTCATTCCTGCTTTGGTTCCTGTTCTAAGTGTCATTTCTGTGCCTCTCTTAGCTGTTGGTGCTTTTCAACTCACTAATCAAGTCGGTCAAATTCTCGATCATCATGCATTTGCTAAACGTAATGCCCTTCTTGAAAAAGTGCATCGACAAGATGCTCAATTTTTTGAAAGTTTCGATAAGCAGGTCATGGAATATCTCAATAGTTAACCTTTCATCTCAGTGACAAAGTAAATAACTTTTCATTACAGGATTTCTCACAATGAATATCGATCAGGCTTGTGTTCTTCTCGATGAGATTGAAGCTTTACTCTACTCCGGCTCAAATTCGGATGCATTTTGGCGAAACGTTTTGAATGAAATTCGGGCAGGGGATGTAGACGGTCTTTTTCATGAAGCTCTTGCTAAACTTCATGCCTTGGGTGCGTTAGACAATGATTTGAATAATTTTATCAGCATCTTCATCAGATCACAGATTCAGCGATTTTACGAGCAACTCTACAAAACTCGTAGATGGCATCTAATCAATGGTCACGTTTATACCTACTCAGATGTTCTATGCTTCGTTAAAGAAAGTCAAACTCTAATTCAGCTTCTCCGCAAGAAAATTGAGCAAATTCATGCTGAGTCGTGCAAAGTATCTGAGGAGTTTTCTGAGTTAGTGTGAGCAATCTTAATGTGAAAATTCCTGAAGATTCAGTTATCCCAGATGCTAAAATCACCCAGTATCTGTTAGTCCTAAAGGCAAGAAACGATAAATCGAGGTTTTTGGCTCAGGCTGGGTTTACCCAAGAAAATCCAGAAGCTTTGAAGTTGGCGATTCAAAGTCAGGCAATGGACAAAGAGGCGATCGAAGAGAAAAGCAATGAATACGGCACCTTTTACCAAGTTGAAGGAGAATTAATCGGTGTAAATGGTGTTAGCCTATCAGTCATTACCGTTTGGCTACAGAGACAGATCGATGATAAATTTCAGTTTGTGACCCTCAAACCTAATTAGGAGTAATAATATGAAGGTAGAGTTGTATCAAGAAGTTGCATTAACTCGTGACTTGCCAGAGCATGGCCTAAAAGTTGGAGACATTGCCATGTTGGTCGATTTTGTTCCTCATCCAAATGGTGGGGAAGAGGGCTGCGTGTTAGAAGTTTTTAATGCCCTTGGTGAATCTCTTACAACGATCGCTGTTCCAATCTCTGTGGTAGAGGCTCTGCGCTCTGATGAAGTTTTATCCGTTCGTCCCTTGTCAAAAGCGAGCTGATCCGGAAGTCGAACAAACCCTTTGCACGCCGACAAAATTGAGCCAATGACCCCAAAAAACATCTAGTAGCGGGTGAACGGGAACGTTAGATCGCTGGAATTCCACCAGTGAGCAGTTGGACGTGATCGCAGTGGAGATTTTCCGGTGGCAGTCGCTGGTAGATGTAGTAGCTTGGTTGAACTTGCAGGGGTAAGTGTTGCCATTGAACAGAGCTATGAAGGCATTGTCTTTGCTGGGGCGAATCGTGGTGCTGAAGCCTGAGCTGTTAGGGCAGGATCCCCTGCGATCGAAGTGCTCAGGAATATCCTCCTTTATCCAGTCGATCGCGGCAGTTCTCTAAAATGACTAAATCTACGTCTACATAAGACTTGCCATCATATTGGAAAGGGTTATCAAGGTCACGGATCAGTAATAGTAAGTAGAATAACGAAGTAAAAATGAGGCTGGATATAATCAAATCTTCGCTGAAATGTTCAACATGAATTAGTAATAAAGAAATACTAGAGCTGCCCAGAAAAAGCCAGAGTAATACATAGATGGGAGGTAGAAAATCCGTATCACGGATACTTTGCATCTGATAGCTGATCGATCGAATCTTGGCCTGTTCTCCATGTAATCTATTCACTGGAGTTAACCCAGCTCCCAAGATCATCGGAGCAAAGAGCGGATTAAGTTTATCGAGCGATCGACTAATTGCTTGGAACTCACTATCTTGTTGCAACCAGTCTAGAATAGACTGACTGACTTGCTTAAGGGCTTGTTGTAGTGGTTGGGGATCATAACTGGGATCGGCTATAGCAATGGTGTGATTGGTATCAGTGATAGTTTCTAGGGCATTGACAATTTGTGCAGGTAAGCCTTCGCTGTTGCGGTAATCTGCTAGGGTGTTGCTCAGTAAAATGGCGATCGCAAAAGTCGCGGCACTCAGTAATGAAGCGGTCAGAGCATCAAACTCCCAAACTTCCCAACCCAACCAATGAATTATCGTTTTGATGAATCCAAAAATTCCAACCAGTGGCAAAACCTGCAAAAAAATCCCCCACTGGAGTAATTGCGCAGACTTTTCCGAGTTGGTCTTAATAGGAGAGGTGAAGTTCAGAGTTGGTTGTAAATCTTCTGACATAAGATGAGCAGCTTGAATAACTAAGAATTATATAAACAAAACCTCACTCTAATGCGATGCCAGTCTCATTAGAGTGAGGTTAGGACAACATCTCCTGCGAGCAGAGTGATCAGGAGTACTCTCCTTTATCCAATTGATCGTGACAGTTTTTTAAAACGAATCTCTTTAGATTTTAATTATTGCCATCTACTTTAGAACCAATGAAATAGCGGTAGCCAAACCATAGCACCACGGCCACCACGCCCAAAGTCATCAGGGAAGTAACCAACTGAAACACCGTCTTGATCAACATTAAACCCACGATCGCCACACCCACAGCCACCGCAATTTTGCCGCTGCTGGGCATCAGCTCAAACCAATTCTTGGTAGCCGCAATTTTTTCTTGCCAAGCCTGAGCTTCAAACAGCTCACCATCTAGACCAGAAAGAATTTCTGGAATCACCGGCTCCGCTGGAGTTGATTCTTGCGTAGTGGGCTTACCCAACTTCAGATTCTTGATTTTTTGCTGCCACTCTTGCTGATTAGAAGAACTCATGATTGGTAGATTTTTTTGGTAAATGTATAAGCTTATGGAGTATCAATTTCGATCGCCGCCACATCGATCGTATTAGGTGGAGCCACTCGATTCACAGAACCCTTGGACACCCGCAGCGCTTCACCGCAGCTCGGGCAATCTAACTCTGTGCCCTTAAAACCTGTCAATTCTTGATCACACACCGGACAATTTGCCTGGACAATATTCAACCGAGACCAAATTATAAACCCCCCGATCGCCACCACCGGCAACAGAATAATCAAACCCAAAATCAGCAGCGCTGACTTGAGAACCCATCCTAAACCTAGACTCCCTATTAAAGCGCATATTAGGACAAAGGTGATCCAAGGTCGAATGCCTGCTGCATTTATTTGCCAAACCTTAGGGCTGTTATCAGTCACGGAGCCTCTTGCTGTATCAAAAACGTTTTTCCATTTTACCTCGATCGCTTCATTATCGCCAAAACAGCTATTCGGTTAACCAGCCAGACAGCCTACCAACAAATGGCTTGGCTAACTCAGTTAATTTCGGGCTGATTGTGGATTAAGTATTAGGAGGAGCTGCTTCCACACCATTAGGAAAGGTTCGATCGAACTCAGCGGCCAAATCTTCTAGTTCAATCAGGGCTTGGTTGATATCGATCGCCAAATTGGAATGCTGAGGGTCTGCCAAAAGACCACGTAGCCAGGTACGCTTGGTTTCGATGTAGCGCACGCGCTCTTGCAGGGTTTGGAGTTCCATGGGGGTTAAAATGATAGATACCTTAAGGTACTCGATAGCTCCGCTTCTGCCAAGGACAATCTACAAATTGAAAAAACTCTTAAAGAAGTAAGCAACCGTGCCGCTCTCGTACAAAATGTAGCAGCCCAAAGCCATCAATACCCAGGGAATTAATCGATCGCCATATTCGCCCAAGACCCTACTGACCGTGGGCTGCTTCACCAACCGCCAAGCAATGTAGCACCATATCCCTACCAGGAGTAAAAAAGTCCCCAAAATAATTAGTAGCCCCGCCAAATTTTTGCTGGCAAACAGCGGCACATAAATCCCCAGGTTATCGCCCCCATTAGCCACTGTAATTGTTGCAACCTGCAAAACCTGGGGCGGCACAAAAGCAAAAAAACGCTGAAGCCTATTACTCGCTCCAGACTCCAAAACCTGTACCGCATCTTCAGCTTCATTATTAGGGGAAAATAACATCTTGAGACCAATGCCCAATGGCACCAAGCCCAACAAACCAATCCAGTGCGCTGGCACCAGCCGCCCCCCAAAATACCCTGGTAAACTAAGCAAAATCAATATTCCAAAACCCAAATACTGACCAGTCACGATCTGCCAAGGTCGCAATCTGGCATTCACCTGAGCAAAATATACCATCAACACCATAATGTCATCTAAGTTAGTGACCACAAAAGCAGTGATACCTTGCAAAATATTGGGCAGAATCTGGAGACTTAGCTGATTCATAAATACAAAAAAAATCCCCTGATCGGGGAAAAAGTTAAAAAATTAAGTAAGACGATAAAACTCTTTGGTATCGCGCTGATAGCCCCAACCAAACCCATCGGGGTCACGATTACGAGTCCAGTCACCAAAACTCACATCCGATCGACGTTTGTACAAAGTACTAGGATGAACATCTAAGCGCTTGGCCAAGTCAGCCTGGGTAATGGTTTCCGCCACACTAGATGTTTCTTCTAACTCAATTACTTCTTCGACTGCCGGCTCATTCCCCGCATCAAAGATGCCACGCAGAGCTTGGGCAAAACTAGAACCGCTGGTGGTAGCTTCATCAGGTACTTGCGCTGGCTCGATCGCGGCAGCAGCCACTGTTTCGGTGGGAGTCACCGTAGCTACAGGCGTTACGGGAACAGCCTTGGCCACCACAGGTTCGGCTGGAATCACTGGAGTTTCTGAAGCAGCCTTGGCTACCACCGGCTCTATCACCATCACCGATTCAGTTACGACTGGAGCCACCACAGTTGGTGTGGGTTGTTCTGGGGTTGTTGGTAAATCTATGACCTCCGAAACAACTTCAGGAGTAACAGCGATCACCTCTGTTGCAGACACAGCGATCGAGGTCGAAACAGGTGCAGATTTCTCTAAAGCTTGGGAGACAGGCTCAGCATCAACCACCACATAATCTAGCTCGGCCAGCTTCTGGGAAATAGATTCATTCGAGCTGAGTCCGGCAAAAGTATTTTCTAAGGAATTAACGGTCAGAAAGCTATAAACAGTTCCGCCAGAGTCCGATCGATATTTTACGCCGCCAATTTCGGCAGCTTTACCTTGCAGGTAGCGATCGGCCACAGGAGCAGAAATATTTGCGCGCGCCGATAGGGCTAGGGGAGCAATTTCACCTTGCTGCTCTAACACCATTTGGCTGAAATAAGGATTAACTTGCTGGGAGAGTTTTGCCCATTGATAGCTCTGCCACACACTATTACCGGTGAGGAACACTACTCCACCGAGGATAAATGGCCATGCTATCGACAAAAACACTGCTGCAAAAGCTGCCGGCAGCAAAATCAGCAAAAATCCTGGCAGCGAGTTATCGTGTTTGACAGTTTGGTCAGACATTTTTTTGCCGGTGGATCCTTAAGGTAGTTACCAGAAAATTTTAAAGGATCAAGGGCATGAAATCGGTAAATTTACCCAACCAGCAACATTCCGCAACGTTGCTTAATCAAAACTATGCTTAGTTAAAACTATTTGGCTTCTAACAGTTTAGTGAAGCGATCGAACTGAAAATGCTCCGCCATAAGCTGGCGAATAATCGATACTTTTACTGGTTCTTGAATCCGAATCCGGGCAAAAGCATCTTCCACAATTTCTACCGTAGTCAAAGTATCAAAATCCACCGAAACAATCGGAATTTCTAAATCTTCAGCCCGCCGAATAATGTAAGACTGAGGCGATAGATGGCCAGTGAGAATCAAACACTGAGTAGAAGTCTCTAGAGCCGCTAACTGAATATCTTCCCGATCGCCCCCAGTTACCACCGCCATAAAGCGCGCTTTCCGGAAATAATCTAGAGCAGCACTCACATTCATCGCCCCGATCGACAGACTCTCTACCAGTAGATCCAATCTTTCTGGGCAACAGAGCACCTCGGCCTGTAATCTTTTCACCAATTCTCCCACGCTCACGCTGCGCAGAGTGCGGTTTTGGGGCAAGACCCCCAATACAGTAATCCCCTGTTTCTCTAAAGCCGGCGAAATTTCTTGGCTCACCAAAGCCATCTCCCCAGGCGGCACATCATTAATGACCACGCCCAACAGCCGATCGCCCAGCAAATCTTGAGCCGCCAATAATCGCTCGATCGACTGAATAGACTTGTAGCGCATCACCAGCAACACAGTCGCATCTGCTACCTCAGCAATTTGAGCGGTAGATAACTGAAAACTACGTCCTTCCCACAAATTGCTGCCACCTTCAATGCACAGTAGCCGATCGGGCACTGTGACCTGTTGACGAAGCAGAGCCTGGTAATCTTCAGTATCAGCACCAATTAAGCGTTGACGCTGAGCTTCGGCGGTTAACCCTACCAACGGTAAAAAGACCTGAGATGCCGTCAAACCCAGCCACTTACGCATCAACCCCACATCAGCTTCTTCTTGCCCCTGGCCATTTTCGTAATAGTTGCCTAAAGGCTTACTGTAAGAAATTTCTATCCCTTGCTGTTGAAGCTTGTCGGCCAAACCCAACAAAATTGCCGACTTCCCACTGCAAGCTTCCATAGAAGCAATTAGTAAATGTTTGTTCGCCGCTGCCACTCCCCAACTCCCTGCTGCAAATGTTATTAACTATACTCGGGATTCTGCCCCCAGATCATTACCTATGGGCGGTATTTTTCTGGTAGTGCATAGCACCAGACAAAAGTTCTCAATATTTTTAACAGCAGCCTACTCTTCCATTTTGAGCAGCTTGCGATAAAAAAGCTGAGGAAAATCAGGAATATTAGCGTCTTTACAGCTAATTAGCCAATCAATCAAAAAGCTGATGAACTCAGAATTCATCATACTCAGCTCATAGATCAGATCAGCATTTTCTTCAAACTGCATCCGACAACGAGTCATATCTCCGGGTAAATCGCGCATTACCCAGTTCGCCACAAAGGGTATTTGCTCTTCGTTAGCAACGTTGCGATAGCCAGTCAATCCACCTTTGTAATATAAGGTAATCGCCTTGGACAGCATATTGCGCCGAGCCATCGACTTCATAAAATAAGGCATGTAGAGGTTCACTTTGTCGGGGCTAGCGGGAGTGATCTCATCGAAAAAACTCATGGACAAACCTGGGGAAATAAGCTGATGGTTCTCTTTAGCATTCACCAAAATCCTGGCAAACTTGCTATGGGAAAAGAGAAAATTGCAGAGATTCGCGCTAAAATCCGATAACTAAACGTAAGATCACTCCCCACACTATGGCTCCGCTAGTTGCAAATTACTATCTGACCTACCGCTGCAATGCCCGCTGTCACTTCTGCAATATTTGGGCCCTAGAACCGCCCGCCGAAGCAGATTTGGCAACCATTGAGCACAACCTCAAAGACCTGCGCAGGTTGGGGGTGAAGTATATCGATTTTACTGGCGGTGAACCGCTGTTGCGCACTGATGCCCCAGAAGTTTATCAAACAGCGAAAAAGCTGGGTTTTTATACCAGCATGACCACCAACACTATCCTTTATCAACAAAAGGCTAAGTCGATGCAGGGGCTGGTGGATTTCTTGAATTTCTCCTTAGATGGCGGTGATGCCGAAACCCATGATCAATCTAGAGGGGTGCGGATTTTTGACACCTTGGTTAAATCAGTAGAGCTAGCTCATTCTCTTGGTGAAAATCCGGTATTGAACCACACTGTCACCGCCCAAAACTATGGACGGATTGATGAAGTTGGTGAACTTGGCCAAAAACTAGGAGCCAGAGTGTGGTTAAACCCAGCCTTTACGGCTTATGAGCATTACAACTCCAAGAAAAACCCCACCACTGAGATGATCGAGGCGATCAAGAGCAGCGCCAGCAAATATAGCTGCGTCGGCTACAATCGGGCGGCCTTAGCCTTTATTGCAGATGGCGGTAACGACACCAGTAATCCACGGTGTAAGGCCGTAGATGCAGTGATTGCTATCTCACCCGATGACAAACTATTACTGCCCTGTTACCACTTTGCTCAAGATGGAGTGGCGATCGAAGGCAAGCTCTACGACTTATACAAAGAATCCGAAAAAGTTGAAAGCTATCGCCAATCTCAGGGCAAGCTCTCGGTTTGTGAGGGCTGTACAGTCTGGTGCTATTTGATTCCTAGCTTCTTTATGGGCATCGACAAATACTGGTGGTTAAATGGACTCAGCAATGCTGAGGAGTTCTTTGCTCGCAAGAAGTTCTTGCAGGCAGTTTAAGTTTCATGTCCAATAACAGTCTGCCCATCCCAGAAGATCTGTCGCTTGACCATCAAGCGATTGATTTCACTTTGGGTATGGATGGTCGCCGGATCAAGGCAGCACTGGTGTTGGCTATGGTGTGGGCGATCGTATTTACCATTCATGCGATCGATGGCTGGTGGATAGTTTGTGCAGCGGCTCTAGTGCTGTTGCCCCACGCCCTCAAGCTGTTGACATCCAAGCCAGCCGCACCTCCGGCAGCAACAGATACTCTGCCCTCCATCACACTATTAGTTTCGGCACAAAACGAAGAATCGGTAGTAGCCCAGCTCGCCGCCAATCTCTGCCAGCTAGATTATCCAGCAGAACTTTATGAAGTTTGGGTAATTGACGACCGCAGCACTGATCGCACCCCTCAACTTTTAGATGAGTTAGCCCAACAGTATCCCCAGCTACGGGTACTACACCGCACCACCGGCGGCGGTGGCAAGTCGGGAGCGCTGAATCAAGTCTTACCCCTGACCAAAGGCGAATTGGTGGGCGTATTCGATGCTGATGCTCAGGTGGAACCAGATTTCTTGCGATCGGTCGCCAGCTATTTTCAGCGCCCTCAAGTTGGGGCAATTCAACTGCGCAAATCAGTGGCCAATGCCGATACCAATTGGTTAACTAAAGGACAGTCGATCGAGATGGCCTTAGATGCCTACTTACAACAGCAGCGCATTACCGTGGGTGGCATCGGAGAACTGCGGGGCAATGGCCAGTTTGTGCGCCGTCAGGCTTTGGCCGACTGTGGCGGCTGGAATGAAGAAACTATTACTGATGACCTAGATCTAACCCTGCGCTTGCATTTGAATGGCTGGGATATAGATCTAGCAAGTTCTCCAGCAGTTTTAGAAGAAGGTGTCACCAGCCTCAAAGCTCTATGGCATCAGCGGAATCGCTGGGCAGAAGGCGGCTATCAGCGGTATTTAGACTATTGGCGGCTGGTGAATACCGATCGGCTGGGCGGTAAAAAGTGGGATTTGGTGGCTTTGGCTTTAATGCAGTATTTGCTGCCCAGCGCGGTTTTACCCGATTTAATTGGGGCAGTGATCTGGCGACAGCTACCCTTACTAGGACCATTGACGGCGATCGGACTACTGTTGCAAACTGTTGGGATTGTGGTAGGATTGCGGCGTACTAGTCAGCCCGGTTTGAGCCAACTCTGGTTGGGGCTAACCTATATGCTGCATTGGATGGTGGTAATGCCCGCAGTTACTCTCAGGATGGCCTTCCGTCCCAAGCAACTCAAGTGGGTCAAGACCTTACGCCAAGCCGACAATAATCCAGCTAGCTAGTATCTAAACCGCTAATATTAATAGCGCGGAACTTCTGGATCACTTCAGATCGTCTGCTGCAAAATGACCTAATTTTTTTCTCTAAATATGCGAAATATCTCTAAGGCACTGGCTATGGTCTCTGTGGTTGCCCTATCTACCGTCATTGCAACGGTAGCAACCGCTAAGCCAACTGGTCAACCAATTTTGGTTAGTCAAACCAGCAGTTCAGGCTCTGCCGAAATTGCTTTGGCAGACCATTTGAGCAGAAACGGTGCAATCATGTACGGTGTCAACTCTTGTCACTACTGTCAAAGCCAAAAACAACGGTTTGGCAGCACGGCTTGGCCAAAAATTAAGTATGTAGAATGCGTTGGCAATGGAGCTAATCTCTGCAACCAAGCTAAAATCCGAGTAACGCCAACTTGGTTTATCAAGGGAGCATACTATCCCGGTGAGCTTTCTTTATTCAAACTAGCTAAGGTTTCTGGCTATACCGGTGCTACTAATTTCAAAAATAAGTAGCGGCTAATCTAGACTACGCTCAAAACTTTCATCTGCATCTACCCACTCCAACTTATGTCTCCGACTTTCTTGTATCGCCTGCTGTCGTCTGTATTATTGTCGGCATTTTTCATGGTGCCAGCTTCTGCTCAATCTAAACCCAAAGTTGATCCAGTATTGGAACAACAAGTATTAGAAGTTCTCCGCAAAAACCCGGAGGTAATCTATCAAGTACTGAAAAAATTTGGGGAGGAGCAGCGGGCAGAACAAGAGCGCAAAGCCAAAGCCGAACAACTGGCCGTTATCCAGAAACTCTTTAAAGACCCTAAAACCTTAATTGCTTCTTCGCCCACTATCGGATCAGCTAGTAACAAAATCTTACTAGTGGAGTTTTCAGATTTTCAATGCCCTTACTGTTCTAAATCCAACGAGATTTTGAAGCAGTTTATGGCCAAACACAAAGACAAAGTTACCTTGGTTTTTAAAAACTTCCCTCTCACCCAAGCACATCCAGAAGCCTTACCTGCGGCGAGAGCAGCTTGGGCAGCTCAGCAACAGGGCAAATTCTGGGAGTATCGCGATGAGCTGTTTGCCAATCAGGCTAAGCTGAGCAATAATTTTTATTTAGATACCGCCAAAAAATTTAATCTGAACCTGGCTAAGTTTCAATCAGACTACGGCATTGCAGACACCGCAATTCTCAATGATTTCAAACTGGGTCGCACCGTAGATGTGCAAGGCGCACCCGCTTTGATTTTGAATGGAATGCCAGTGGAAAATCCGGGTTCGATCGCAGAACTGGAGCAGCTATTAGCCAAAGCCGAAAAAAAATAGAAATGAATGTAGGTTGAGTGACTCGCACTGAGCGTATGTCGATGTGAGCCGAAACCCACATTCTTTACCCTACAAAGTCTCTAAATAACTCAATAGTGCCGCCATCTCATGGGGACTTGGATGAAACTGCGGCATCGGTGGAGTACTACCACTAGTTACTTGCTCAATGAGTGCTGGACGGGATTTGCGCTTGGCCACAGAATGTAGATTGGGTCCGACTCGACCTTGTGCCTGTAAACCGTGACAACCACTGCAATTCATCTGAAAAATGGCATGACCAAGAGTAGCATCGCCCTGTAACGCCAAAACTTCTTGGGTGTAAGGACTGCTCGATCGCCACAGGTTACTCAGCACCAAAATTGCCACAACCATAATGACCACGAGGGATACGGCAATTTGCTGCGCAGACAGAGTTTTTGATTCCAGCAGTTGATTTTGCAACGGAGCCTTTTTAAAGATATTTACTAAAAATTTTGATAAACTTCACAGAAGATTTGTAATACGACTGAGATAGACCTACTGCATCGCTATCAGTGTATCGAAAAAACATGGGGTGGCACATATTTCTTCATAATTTCTCTATCTTTCACTCTTGCCCCAGCCCCCTGAAGGCGGTACGCTGGATCAAAATTCTTATTTATTTTTGTTAACGGAGATTAATACAGTGGTAGAACCATTACTTTCTGGAATCGTACTTGGGCTAGTATCCATAACCCTTTTGGGTCTGTTCGTAGCAGCTTATTTTCAGTACAAGCGCGGCGACCAAATCGGTTAATCACCAATTTCCATAGCTGATGCAGCGGCAGAGAGTTTGATTGTACTCTCTGCCGCTCTGTCTTTCAGTTCAAAAGCCTAGAGAATCATACCGTCTCTGCTGGGGACTTTAACTGCAAAAAAGTCAGAGCTACTGTGCCATAGCTCTTTTGCCGAGATATTTCTAGACTAGTTAAAACCAGCTCAGCACTAAGGTCTCGATCGACCGCATGCTCCAGCGCAATCTCACCGCCTACTGCTAACAGATCAGATTCTTGAATTCCATCAATTACCCGCTGGTATAGATTTCCCTGATAAGGCGGATCACAATAAACCAAATCAAACTGCTGACCAGCCAAAGAGGGCACAAACTTTTGTACCCGGCCATTGATCAACCGAAAAGTCCCTTCTGCTACCAACTTCTGACAGTTTTCTCGAATCAACTTGCTAGCTACCGGTGACTCTTCGATCGCCACCACCATCGCAGCCCCCCGACAAATCGCCTCCGCCGCCATCGCCCCACTGCCGCTACACAAATCTAAAAACCGACAGCCCAAAATCTTCCCTTGCCAACTGTTAAACAATGCCTGCCGCACCTTAATCGGCGTAGGCCGCGTCGCCAAACCGGGCAAAGTAATAATTTCCCGATTTCCATGAATTCTAATGCTCATGTCGCCTGCACAGTTTTCACAAAGTTCGCCAGCACCTGCAACCCAGCCGTCGCCGACTTCTCTGGGTGAAACTGCACCGCCTGCAAATGATCTTTGGCCACAGCCACCGCCACGCGCTGATCACCATGAGTAATCAGCGCCGCCGTCACCGAAGGATCCTGCGGCTTCACATAAAAGGAATGAACGAAATACATCCAAGCTCCCGGCACTAGATCCTTCCACAGTGAACAATCGGGCTGCGCCAACTCCAACTGATTCCAACCCATGTGCGGAATAGTGAGTCCGGGAGTCGATCGAAAGCGCTGTACTTTACCAGCCAAAATCCCCAAACCCTCCGCCGAGCCTTCAGCACTGCTTTCAAACAACAACTGGAGTCCTAGACAAATCCCTAAAAAAGGCTGGTCACTGGTAGCAATCCGGCGCAAAGGCTCAATCAAACCCCGCTCTTGTAAATGGCGCATTGCCGGGTCAAAAGATCCTACTCCCGGCAACACCACCGCATCAGCAGCAGCTAATACCGTAGGAGAATCGGTGACGATCGGCTCAGCACCCACATATTGCAAGCCTTTACATACCGAGTGCAAGTTTCCGGAGTCGTAATCGACAATGGCAATTCTTAACATCAGATTAATTTACGCGGGTAAAGATAAAAAGTGACGGAATAATGTTGTGCGATTACTATAGCCGGTTTCGCTGATCTTCCAGAACTTTCTTGCTTCAGCAACTTTTCCCACTTCTGCCATAATTTTAGCTTCTACCAATTTACCGGCCTGGAATTGAGCCTTTTGTCTGATCCGAAATCGATAAGCCAGCTTGTATGCTTGAAGCAGCGAGCGACACCCCAACACCATCAGAATTATGTCTAGTATCTTCAACTCCGGCGACACCAAACTAATTCAGAAGTTTGCTCAAGGCAGCAACCAACTGCTCTCGAACGATCGAGTGCGGCTAGAAACTAATGCTGGAGTGTCGCAAGTCATCGCTCAAAACGGCGAAATCCTAGCCATCATGTACTTACAGCGCCAGCCCCGCACCGCTTTGATTAAGGCTGGCTCAACTTATGCCGAAAAGTTCAGTGAACATTTAATCGATCGAGATTTTGTTTTACTTGGCGATGCCAAGCTAGCTGGATTTTTAGAGTACCGCCACTACGTCACCCCCGCCGGTTATCGGGTGCAATACACCGAGCCAGCCATCTTGTGGAAAAAATGGTGGCCAACCGAGCGCTTCCAAAACAAACAGCGCTTCAACATGAATATTTTGGTGCGCCTCAACGACAACTGGTACCCCATTCAAAACATTGTGGTAGAAGCTGGTCGGTTCACCATCAAAACCTTGCCCGGTCAAATTGATATCAAGAGCAGCGAACAACTGCTCTGGCTCTACCAAATGCCCACTGCTGAAAACGCAGATGCAGCTTCCCTAGAAGGCGGCGAAGGTACTGATGCTTGGGACAAAGCAGCAGATGTGACCGATGTGCGCTCAACCCGCAGCGAAATCATGCCGCCAGTTCAACCAAAGGTTCCTAGCCTAGAGGACAGGCTAAAACAACAGCAGCGTGCCACCATTGCTGCTGAAGAGCGCGCCATGGAAGCTGAACAGCAATTAGCTTTAGCTGAGCAAAAAATCGCTGCTTTACAAAGAAGAATCCAAATTCTGACGGCTGCTGCCGAAGCTCGTGCGGAGATGTTACATTCTGGTGCCAGATAGTAACAAACCTTACAATCGCTCAAAAACGGCACTACTACCCAACTTTCACCAGCGCGCTCTGAAACTTTTGCCTAGAAGTGTTAGTATTACTCACAGCAAAAAGAGAACAGCGCGCAGGAAGTGAATATAAATGGCAGAAATAAATAAGTCAATATCCTTTGACGGTCGGGATATTCGGCTTAAAGTCGGGTTGTTAGCTCCCCAGGCCGGTGGCAGTGTACTGATCGAGTCAGGAGAGACCAGCGTACTAGTAACCGCAACAAGAGCCAAAGGGCGAGATGGTATCGACTTTCTTCCTCTATTGGTAGATTACGAAGAGCGACTCTATGCAGCAGGTCGCATTCCCGGTGGTTTTTGGAGACGAGAAGGCAAGCCTCCTGAGAAAGTAACCCTCACCTGTCGATTGATTGATCGACCAATGCGACCACTTTTCCCAAGCTGGCTGCGAGATGATATTCAGATTGTGGCTACCACCATGTCTTTAGACGAACTGGTGCCGCCAGACGTATTGGCAGTAACAGGGGCTTCGATCGCCACCCTATTAGCCAGAATTCCCTTTGGTGGGCCAATGGCTGCCGTGCGAGTCGGCTTAGTAGGTGACGATTTTATCATCAACCCTACTTACCGCGAAATTGAAATCGGTGATTTAGATTTGGTCGTAGCTGGCTCTCCCGAAGGCGTAATCATGGTAGAAGCCGGAGCAAATCAGTTGCCCGAGCAAGACATCATCGAAGCGATTGACTTTGGCTACGAGGCAGTGCGCGATTTAATCCAGGCACAGCGCGAATTAATTGCTGAGCTAGGCATCGAAATTGTCACCGAAGAACCACCAGTCGTCGATAAAACCCTAGAAAACTTCATTGCCGATCGGGTCACTAAGCCAGTACAGCTTATTTTGGCCAAGGGTGAACCAGACAAGAAGACCCGTGATACGGCTCTAGACGCAGTGAAAGCGGAAGTAGTCACCGCCATCGGTGAACTCGCCGAAGCTGACCCGATCGCCGTTGCTGCTGCCGCCAACAGCAGAACGGTCGATGGCTTGTTTAAATCTGTGACCAAAAAGCTCATGCGTCAGCAAATCATTGAGCAGGGTGTACGGGTAGATGGTCGGAAACTAGATGAAGTCCGACCAATTTCTTGCCAAGTGGGTCTGCTACCCAAACGAGTACATGGTTCTGGCTTATTCAATCGGGGACTTACTCAAGTCTTATCAATTTGTACCCTGGGTACTCCTGGCGATGCCCAAGACCTAGCGGATGATTTGCATCCCGAAGGCAGCAAGCGCTACATGCACCACTACAATATGCCTCCTTACTCGGTGGGCGAAACCAAGCCGATGCGTTCTCCTGGTCGGCGCGAAATCGGTCACGGTGCTTTAGCCGAAAGAGCAATGCTTCCAGTCTTGCCATCTAAAGAACAATTTCCTTACGTGCTACGAGTAGTTTCAGAAGTATTGTCTTCTAACGGTTCTACTTCCATGGGTTCGGTCTGTGGTTCTACTCTTTCGATGATGGATGCCGGTGTTCCGATCACTAAGCCGGTAAGTGGCGCAGCCATGGGCTTAATTAAAGAAGGCGACGAAGTGCGGATTCTTACCGACATTCAAGGCATCGAAGACTTCTTAGGTGACATGGACTTTAAAGTAGCTGGTACCGATGTAGGTATTACGGCGCTGCAAATGGACATGAAAATTGCCGGTCTGCCGCTGGAGACGATCGCCGAAGCCATTAACAAAGCTAAACCAGCCCGGGCACACATCTTAGCCAAAATGCTGGAATCGATCGGTCAGCCCCGACCCGAAATGTCTCCTTATGCCCCACGCTTACTAACTATCCGCATCGAACCCGAGTTCATCGGCTTGGTCATTGGCCCTGGAGGCAAAACCATCAAAGGCATTACCGAAGAAACCGGTGCCAAGGTAGATATCGAAGACGACGGTACTGTCACAGTATCAGCGCTCGATCAAGACAAGGCCAAACGCGCTATCCAAATGGTCAAAGCTCTCACGCGGCGCTTAAACCAAGGGGATGTCTATGTAGGTCGCGTCACTCGGATTATCCCGATCGGTGCTTTCGTAGAAATCTTGCCCGGTAAAGAAGGCATGATCCACATCTCCCAACTGGCCGACTACCGCGTTGGCAAAGTAGAAGACGAAGTGGGCGTAGGTGACGAGGTTGTAGTAAAAATCCGCGAACTGGACAACAAGGGTCGCTTAAACCTGACTCGTTTGGGCATCAGCCCCGAAGAAGCAGCAGCAGCCCGTGAAGGACGCGGCGAGTAATCAGTTCAATCACACCAGAGAGCAGATGCGATCGCATCTGCTCTCTTTTTGTTGTGCTAGTGATCTACCAGCAATTTTAGGGAATGCTAAGTCTAAGGAAAGAGGGCATCTAGCCTACTCAAAACCCGTTGGTTACTACAAGGACTCAATCTGGCGTGTCATAATTTTGATATCTCTACAGATTTAGTCATACAAATTGATGTTGGCCAACAGATAGAAAAACCACCTAGTTTTCACTGGTCAGAATATTTTTTCCTGTCTACTTTCATTGAGCCATTGCTGAGTACATAATGACTGGTAACTACCCATCAGATTACGACATCGAAACCATCAATGAACTGGGGCTGAACCCTGCACAGCCACCAGCAAATGGCGATGAAAGCATTTTTTCTACCGTCGATGACGAAACCATGATTCAGCGTTTCGCTCGCGGCAAGAAAAGATCGGTACGCAACAACAACTTATCGATCGACTACGCTCATAATTCCCTGCAACTGGCTACGCCACAAGGGGAAATGATCGCAATCAATAAAGTAGCCAATAAGCTGCATTATATTTTGCTCAAGCAGGATTCTCGCTACCGAGAATTCATTCACAACATTGTGATCGAACACAACTTTGTGCCGATCGATAACAACCCGACCCAACGGGGCTTTTTCCGCTACCAAAAATATCAAATCCCCAACGGCTATGAGCTGAGATATACCAGCGGCTACGAAATCCAGTCTTTTTGGTATACCCACACCCACGAATCGGCAGGTGAATTGCAGCTCGACCTGCTGTTCTTAAATAAATCTAAGTGGCACCGTGTTCAAGAAATCGTCTTTCAAGACAAAAAACTGCTGTTCCGATCGGTTGCTGGCGTAATTGAACTCCCCGCTGACCACAATTTGGCCTGGATTTATCAGTTATCTGAACCCGAAGTTCCTCGTCGTCGCACTCTGCCCTCAGTGCCACCGCAACCTCAAGAAAGCGATATTTTAGGCAAGCTCACTTCCAAACTGGCGATCGAATCCGATGCAGTGCCCACTGCTACGAAGATGGATACAGAAATGTCTACTGAGATGGGCACCGATATGAGTACTACTCTATCGGGTATGTATGATGGCAGCTCAACCATTGATTCTGATGCAATTCTTTTATTTGATAAGGTCTTTAACAATAGCAACGAGGTTCCGACCAAGACTAAAGAAGATTTACGAGTGCTGCAAATAGAGGTGCTTAAAATTCTAGAGAACTATGTTCAAAATGGTGAAACCATTACCAAAACCGAAATTATCCACGATAACAACGGCAAAAAAATCAGCGAAAAAACCATTATCACCAATCGCGGCTGTCCCCGTTGGGTCATTGAATGCCTAATAAAGACACCAGTGCCCATAAAAAAGATCTAAAACTGTTTTGATGTCACCCTCTGAAATTCTACGATTTTTTAGGATTGACAGATCGCCAGCGCTGAAAAACTCCCTGAAGCCTTCTCCAATTGGCCTTCACAACTTTCCATTGCAACAAAGTATGCAAAGCGATCGAACATAGTAATATATAGGCCAACAAAACGTGCCAGTGGCTAGCATCACCCACGATCGCCGAGTTTTGTGGGAAAAAATCTGGCAGCAAAATAAAACCAAAAATCTTTAAATGAGCCGCCTGATAAGAATTCGTTAAAAACACCCCTAATACCGGCACTGCCCACATAAAAACATACATCGCAGTATGCAAAGCAGTATTTAGATACCACTTAGGCGAAAACTTCGGTAGCCGCTTTAAATATTTTTTGCCCCACACTCGCAACAACACCAAAATCCGCCAAGTTAACAGCGCGATCGATGTCACCCCCAGCGTATTGTGGAACTCATACATTGCCCCTTTGATCAGAAAATCCTCTGGTACATGAGTCATGGCATAGCCACCCACAAACAACAAAACATAGCCCGCTGCCATCCACCAATGAACCGACATAAGTTGCTGAAAAGCAGAGTTGAAGCGAGGTAGAGCTGCCATATTTAAAATCCTTGGAATTGATCGAGTACGTCAGAGCCAATCTAGAGCTATGATATCCTTACTCCGTAAAGATTAGAGCGACCTTATGAACTTTTTTGGGATCGGTTTGCCCGAAATGGCGGTAATTTTTGCTATCTCCCTCCTGATTTTTGGACCAAAGAAACTGCCAGAAATTGGGCGCAGCATTGGTAAAGCTATCAAAGGCTTCCAAGATGCTTCCAGTGATTTTCAAAATGAGCTGAAAAAAGAAATCGAGACAGTAGAAACCAAGGAGCCAGCTAAGATCGAAAGCAAGGCTCAAGACGAAGCTTGAATTTCGGTTAATTCGGCGCTGCTTAAGGGCTGAACCTGCCAGTTAATTTTTAAAACATCTGCGGCAGCAGCGATGATTGCGGCAGAAATTTCAGCGGTGCTATGGGTTTGAAGTTCAGCCGATGGCGCAGCGGTGATCACGCCAAACACCTTTTTGAATAAATCTAAATTTGGTTGCAAGCGCATTGATCCGTGTTGCAGCAAGCCACCATTACGGATGAGTTGAGCGCTACCGATAAATTTGTAACCATCCGCCAAAACTAAATCTGCGCCAGTGGCAGTAGCAAAACAGTCGGCTTGGTCACGGTATTCTTTGCCTTTTGACCCGTAAGTTAACTCCACTCCCAATGTACGCCAGCCCTGAATCAAGAATTCACAGAGCTGCTGATAGGCAGCAAGTTTGGAGCCTGAAATCACGCTGGTCACAATGCTATAAGTGAGTTCTCCTTGATGCAGCACTGCCCTACCGCCGGTTGGTCGGCGCACCAGATCGATCGGCTCCCCTGCGTAACTCAGCGACTGCCAGGCTGCTGGATAACGGCGCTGATGATAGCCCAAAGAAATGGCAGCGGGCGACCATTGGTAAAACCTGAGAGTGGGGGGCTGTCGGTGAGCTATATATTCTTGCAGCAGCCATCGATCGATCTGCATCTGCAATTTTCCTGGAGCCGTAAAGCAGGGAATCAACCGCCCAACCAAACCGCTCTTTGGGCTGCTCATGTTATATTGTGGATGTCGATTTTCATGAAACTCACATGCCTCCTCGTTGGCCTCGCGTACCCGATCGAAATGATGCTGATTATCGTAAATTAGATGATCGCATGAATTTTGCTGTCCATGTAGGAATTTTTTCTGCTGCTAATTCAGGCATGTGGTTCCTGAAGACTCTTTGGCGTGCAGATTGGGATTGGACTACCAATGTGACCTTGGGCTGGCTGGCGATCGTGCTAGTTCATGCTCTGTACCATTTTAAACTTGCAGACTACTCGGAGACTTCTGATGGCTAATAGCAGCGAACAACTCGAAAATCTCGCCAGTGAGATCGGAGACAAGGTTTATATCGATGTGGCTAAGTGGCATTTGTTTTTGAAAGATGCCAAGCTGCATACGGTAGTGGCAGAAAAAGCGATGCCTTTTGTTAGTACGGGTAAAGTCACTGGTGACAATGTAAACGAAATTCTTGGTAAAATCACGATTTCTTTAGGCGGTGGTCGCAAGGAATTACCTTTATCTGATTTATTGCCAGTTTCCGGCCAAGCAGCCTTACTTAATGTACTACAAGAGTTCGCTCGTAATATTTAGCTATTGCTAGGATTACTATAGCGGTTTCAGCTCGAATGAAGTCCATTAAATGAATAAAGCAGGTAATTTTTATACAGTAAGCTCCATAGAGTCATGACCGTAGCAATCATGTGTGAACCAACTGCGAATATCTTGAGTAGAAATTTGTTCATAAG
>JANYHM010000070.1 GCA_025359065.1 Synechococcales cyanobacterium GL140_1_metabinner_5_sub
CTAATTGCTGTTGTGTTAACATGACTTCAGATTTGTAAGTATCAATGATTTTCTGTCTCAGATCTACTGAATATGCTTTCACTAAGTTTCTCCTCTAGTAAATAAGCATATTATACTTCATCCGATCCTGATTTGCTATATTCTATTCTATCCATTCTCTCTTTTAATTGAGGTATTATTTGTGGACAGTTTATTTTCCTGATCGCCTTAACGGATTGAACTCCAATATCCAAATCATCGTTCCCAAGAAAATGAAGTAACATCTCTGCAGATTTTGTTGAACGAGTACATCCAAGCAAGTAAATTTTGAGCCAATCAGCGATCTCTTCCTCGCAAAGATTTTCGATAAGATTTTTCTGGAAATCCAATTTCATCGATCCTATTAGCCTCGCTCCTAGAGACAGATCAACACTCATTGCCGATTCAACAATCTTCGTTGCTTGCTCCTGATTATTTGTTAGAGATAGTGCAATCGAAATCACCTCTGTCCACTTTAAATAATTCAAGTAAAAATGCTGAAATCGCTGCTCATCAATAACATTAGTATGGCCATCATGAAGCATTCCCAGCAGTTTTTCTGCTGCATAATATTCTTGGAATAACTGGTGATGAAATTCCACACTACTTATGTCTGCCGCAACTTGTAACAAATGGTGTTCCAGCAAATCTTCCAACCATTCCTTAGCCTTAGCAGCGTGGTCACTAACTCGATCAATCAAAAACTTCTCAATTGCCTTTTCTGCCACACCTCGATCGATAGTCAACCAAAACTCCGTCGGCTTAGACGAATCACCAGTCATCATCACAAAAGCCAAATGCTGTAAAATTTCTGACTTAAACCGCCGAAAATCCTCCGACACCGGAGGTAATCCTTTGAATCTGTCGTACTCCTGATCAAACAACCGAAACAATTCCCCTTTATTTTCAGGAATCTGTCCCGTCTGACCAAAAACATCGCAGAGCATCCTTAATAATAAAGGTGTTTCTGCTATCTCCCGTAATCGATCGCCTAGCTGCCCTAATAACTTTTCTCCATTAACAGGCAAACGCTGTCCTACAAACTTTCGCATCTGCAATTCGGTCAAAGGTTTCATCTCTAATCGCTGCTCAATCCCTAGATCTCCACCTACCACTAAATCACGGGTAGTAAAGATCATCGACACCGTAGAATTCTGCTCTCGGAAATCTGCTAAACCCCGTCGCAAATCATCCGTTGGTATCTCATTAACTCCATCAAGCAGTAGCACTAATCGATCAGCAAGCAACCAATCATCAATCTGATCCAATGACACTTTCTGCTTCGCCCGCCTAAATTCACCCTGAATCATTTCCTGGACAGATCGATTGCCCTTCAACTGCACTAAAATCGGCACCAAGCTCTCTGCTGCCAAAGCCAGCCGCAACTGATGCAAAGCTGTGGATTTCCCCGAACCCGGCCTACCGGCCAAAATAACATGTTCTCTTTTGTCTCCTAAAACATACTTCCGCAATCCATCCAGCACTGGCAACTGTACTCGATCCATTTCCTGTTCATGCTGACCAGCCATTCCAACTTGCAAAGGCAATAAGGCATCCGTAGGCGTATAGAAAGCCCGCTGATTGTCACCATCAGACAGAACAAAATATCGATAAGGCTGGAAGTCAAAATCTGACATGGGCTAGAACAAGAACCAAAGCGCTCCCTCTAGAATAGCGAAAATACGGGAGATAATGGTTATCGATCGGGCTTTACCCATTGCAGTGCCTTGGGGTGATGATAGCTTTACCGTAGGTGATCAATGAACCTACGTGTCTGGCATCCAAATAGAAAACCGTGCTAAATATGATTAGTGACTCAACTTTTAAATAAAATTTTTATGATAAGTGGCAACCTCCCAGCCAATCACCCCCCAGCCCTGCCCGAAATCACTCTGTTCACCATGATCCGGCTGGGACTGTTTCAAGTGGCTCTAGGCATGATGTCAGTACTAGTTTTTGGGGTACTGAACCGGATTTTGATCAAAGAGCTACACGTGCCAGGGACGATCGCCACTTTGGTTTTAGCCATGACCTTGTTTGTGGCTCCAGCGCGGGTTTGGTTTGGTCAGATGTCTGATACAAAGTTGCTTTTTGGTCACTATCGTACAGGGTATGTCTGGGCGGGAGCAGCGAGTCTTTCAGTAATTGTGATTTTGGCTGTGCAGGTAATGTGGAAGCTGGGTGACAATGTGCGAGCGTTGGGAACTAACGACTGGACTGGGGAAACATACGGCTGGGCACTGCTGCTGGGCATTATGTTTGGACTCTATGGTTTGGCAGTGAGCGCCAGTTCTACTCCCTTTGCCACCCTGTTGGTAGATGTTACTGACGAAAGCAATCGATCGAAGATCGTGGCGATCGATTGGTCTATGCTTTTGATGGGGGTAATTGCAGGAGCCATTACAATCGGCGTGGTCTTGAAACCACTGGAATCGAATGATTCGATCGCTAATGTACAGCAGCAGATTGATCGATTGTTTACTCTAGTGCCATTTGTAGTTTGCACATTGGCTGTTGTGGCTACCTGGGGTGTAGAAAAGAAATATTCTCGCTTCGCCCAACGCCAAAAACCCGCAGAATCTGCTGAGTCACCGGTGGGCTTAAAAAGAGCCTGGCTAATTTTGAATACTAATCGACAAACTAAGATTTTTTTCACCTTTTTGGTTTTTATGACTCTGGGGTTGTTCATGCAGGATGCAGTGCTAGAAACCTATGGTGGCCAGGTGTTTGGTATGTCGATCGGGCAATCAGCTCAGCTCAATGCTTTTTTTGGAACTGGTACAGTAGTTGGTCTATTGCTGACCGGCTTTGCTTTGATACCCAAAATTGGTAAACAGCGCAGCGCTCGCTGGGGCTGTAGCCTGGTGGCTTTTTCGATGCTGCTGGTAATTGCTGCTGGTTTTACTCAAAATGTTAATTTCTTGAAGCTGGCGCTGCTGTTCTTTGGCTTGTTTTCGGGAGTCGTCACCACTAGTGCGTTGACTCTCATGTTAGATCTCACTTTGCCTGAAACTGCTGGGACTTTTATTGGAGCTTGGGGATTATCTCAGGCTTTGGCTAAAGGGATTGCGACTATTTTAGGTGGGGTGTTGTTAGATATTGGCAAAAAGATTTTTGGGGCGACCGATGTAGCTTCTAATAGCTTGGTTTTGGCCTATGGATTGGTATTCACCTTACAAGCAGTAGTGATGCTGATAGCAATTAAGCTGTTGGGAAGAGTAAATATCAACGAGTTTAAAGTTGCCGGTGGAGAAGCTGTAAAAGCGGCGATCGAGCTGGGCGATTAGGTGCTTCAATGGATAAGCTAAAATCAAGAAAGTTACGAGAGATAGAAGCTGTCTGGATTTGCTAGGTATTTCTGCTGAAGTACAAGGCCGTCGAAATCTGAGACTATTAGTGAATGTATATTTTCAATAATTTGCTGATGAAGCCATATCAAAGAATTGCGATCGAAGAATGTCATGAACCCCTTTTACCCTTGTCTAGCGAAGAGTTCGCCTTGGTAGAACCCCATGCTTATACAGCCTGTGGGGCAGATTATGGTGGCAAATCGCCGTATTTTTTGCGGCAGGGATCGATCGATCGCCTCCGTCAAGCCCAGCAGCATTTGCAAATTTTGCGGCCGAGCTGGCGACTGCAAATCTTTGATGCTTATCGACCAGTAGAAGTGCAGCAATATATGGTGGATTACACTTTTAAGCAGGTTTTATGTGAGCGAGGATTAGAAAATTTAAGGTTGGCTCCTGATCAATCTGCGGAAATCTGGCAGCAAGTTTATAAAATTTGGGCGATCCCCAGCTTTGACTTAGAGACACCGCCACCCCACAGTACCGGAGCGGCGATCGACCTCACCCTGTTAGATGCTGAGGGGCATGTAGTAGACATGGGATCACCGATCGATGAGATGTCAGATCGATCGCAGCCCAACCATTTTGCTGCTGCTCCTGAGGGACAAGCATTTCATGAGCATCGAGAAATACTGCGACAAGCAATGAATGCGGCTGGTTTCGAGCGACATCCAGGAGAATGGTGGCATTTTTCTTGGGGAGATCAGCTCTGGGCTTGGATCTGTCAAGAGAATAATGGAGTGGGATCAGTGGTAGCTCGTTATGGTAGGTTTATCGAATAGTCAGTTTCCTTTTTGCCATGCGCGTATACGTCATTTTGTTCAACGCCCGTACCGATAATGAAGGTATTCATTCCGTGCGTGCCGAAGGTCACGACCTCA
This sequence comes from Synechococcales cyanobacterium GL140_1_metabinner_5_sub, assembly GCA_025359065.1. Classification (GTDB taxonomy): domain Bacteria; phylum Cyanobacteriota; class Cyanobacteriia; order Cyanobacteriales; family Chamaesiphonaceae; genus JAAFHZ01. The sequence goes on from JANYHM010000070.1 coordinate 4,247, forward strand.
TTTATATGTTTGCCGACGAAGATGATGCAACTCGTTATGCCATGATGTTGGAAGCTCAAGACCTTCCTACACCTGCGGTGGAGCCATTAGACTCCCAAGAAATTGAAGAGTTTTGTGCCGACAGCAATTACGAATGTGTGCTGATCGAGCAGGGCATGTTGGTGGTACCGCCCGAGAATAATGTGACTGATACCGATTGGCAAGCCGATGGTCAGCATCGAAAGACTGCTGACACTGCGGATGAAAATGCTAGTAGTGACGTAGACTACGATCGAATTCGTCGTCAATTAGAAGGATTACTTTAATGCCAGAATCGACTCAGCAACCAGTGCAGCCTTCAGCTCAAAGGGGTTATCTGACCACCGAACAGGTCAATGAGCGCAGCAAAAACCTCGATCGGTTGAGTGCGATCGAGCTAGTAGATTTATTTAATACCGAAGACAATCAGACCATCAAAGCTATTGCTGGTGCCAGAGCAGAGTTGGCCAAGGTAATAGAAGCTACCGCTGCTGGGATGCGCCAGGGTGGGCGACTGTTTTACATTGGCGCAGGGACTAGTGGCCGATTGGGGGTATTAGATGCCGCTGAATGTCCTCCAACCTTTTGTACTTCGCCAGAAATGGTACAGGGGATTTTGGCTGGGGGCGATGGTGCCTTGGTTCGCAGCTCAGAAGGCTTGGAAGATATTGCTGCCGACGGGGCACAGGCGATGGTCGATCGAGGCGTAGGCACCAACGATGTACTGGTGGGGATCGCGGCTGGCGGTACTACGCCATATGTCCATGGCGCTTTGAAAGCCGCGAAAGAACGGGGGGCGACCACAGCATTTATTGCTTGTGTGCCGTTAGAACAAGTCTCGGCTAAAGCAGATATTGAAATTAGGCTGTTAGTGGGGCCAGAGATTTTGACTGGTTCGACCCGGCTTAAGTCGGGGACTGTGACCAAAATGGCACTGAATATTATTTCTACGGGCGCGATGGTGCAAATGGGCAAAGTTTATGGCAACCGAATGGTAGATGTGGCTGTCACAAATTCTAAGCTGCACGATCGAGCTATCCGCATGCTGGCAGATTTGGCTGAGATTAATTACCAGGCTGCTGCTGAGTTACTAGAAGCTGGCGATCGATCGGTAAAAGTTTCGCTACTGATGCACTGGACTAGTGTGAGCAAAACTCAAGCTAAGCAGCTATTACAAGATCAGCAAGGGCAGTTGAGACAGGCTAGAGCTGCTGCCTCGAACCCCGCCTAATTGCTACAACAAGAGTGAAGAAGGTTGGCCGCTGAGCGCTGTTGCCCGCTCGCGGTCACTATTCTCCCCCATATCATGGTCGATCGTCAGTCGCTCCGGCTTGCAGCGTTTGACTACGGCCTGAATACCTTGAGCAGATTCGCTTTCTAGGTCTTCGATATAACCATTCATTGCTGACTCTGCCTCCTTTGCATCGGCAAAAGGGCCAAAGTAGTAAGTGCATTTGGGCTGAGTGGTAGAGACTTCGATCCACCAGGCTTGGCCCAAAAAATCTAGGGTATTAGTCCAGATTTCGCCGATCTTCCCGAGCTTCATTGGCATTTTTCTATTTAGATCAAATTTACAATAAATGTTGACAAGGAAAAAGATTTCCCCTCTGCAAAGTTTGCCAGCAGAATTAACGACAGTAGAAAATTAATAGATCAAGATCATCTAGTAAAAGTACCTACTCACCTGTGGCTGGGCGATTCTTCGCAGATACCTTTATGAATAATGGAGGGGAATCAGTCCATAGTCAACCTCAATATTCACCAAACTTCATGAGAATCACCACCTAAAGCACAATCTTGGCTTTGATCCTGCAAAAAAACGGTGATTCAAATCAATCAAAAGCTTTTCCCGCAACACTTTAAGAATTCAGCGAACAATTAGATTAAATTTTAAAAACTCCACCTGAACTAACAGGTGAAGTTTCTAATAGTCTTATGGCTCAGCCTATTTATTTATAGCCGTATCCGATTTGACCATCTCTGACGTTGGATCTCGTATAGAGCCATTGCTGCTGCGGTAGCCGCATTCAGACTGGCGGTTTTACCGGTAAGTGGGATCGAAATCAAGAAATCGCAGGTGTTTTCGGTAAGTAAACTTAGTCCCTCACCTTCTGCTCCAATAACTACAACAACTGGCCCAGTGAATTTGACATCGTGGATAGCCATGGGGGCGGTAGCCACTGTGCCATAAATCCAGAATCCGGCTTCTTTAAGTTCTTGCAGGGCACGGCTGAGGTTTGTGACTCTAGCAACGGGCAGATGCTCTAGCGCCCCGGCAGCGACCTTTTGGACGCTGCTAGTGATACCTACGGCTCGCCGTTGAGGAATCACTAAACCCTGAACACCAAGGGCTTCGGCAGTACGCACCATGGCACCCAAGTTTTGGGGATCGGTTAGGCTGTCAGCGACCAAAATTACCGGCTGCTCGTTGCCTTCTTTTGCTTTGGTAATGAGTTCTGTCAGATCCCAATAGTGGTAAGGAGCAACTTGCGCCACGATCCCTTGATGATTACCACCATCGCAAAGCTGATGCAGGCGGCGCACGTCTACTTCGTCTACTACGGTACCGGTGCCTTTGGCTTCGGTAACTAATAAATTGAATTGGGGATCGTAGCGGAGTTTGGGCAACAACCAAATGCGATTGATCTGCCGACCGCTTTCTAAAGCACTTAGTACTGAATGCTTACCGTAGATAAAATCTTCGGAAGCTTGTTCTAGTGGTGCCGAAGATTCTTGGGCGTTGGGTTGTTCAAAATAAATGGTGTCGCCTTCTACTTTGTCTTTCGCAGCATATCTCTGATCGCCATAAGGTTTCCGAGGTTCACGGTCACCTTTGGTCTGAGCGAAGCTATCGTTTTGAAATCCGCCGCCATCCCTGTCGCCAAAAGACTTACGAGGCGCTCTATCATCACCACCAAACCGACTGTCCCCAAAAGACTTGCGAGCTGGTCGATCATCCCGATCAAAGGACTTTCTGGGTGCCCGATCGGTTGGGTTAAATGGCTTCCGATCGCTAAATGGTTTGCGAGCTGGCCGATCGAACCCAGCATCATCAAAAGATCTGCGCGGTGCCCGGTCGTCGCCACCGAAGCGACTGTCCCCAAAAGATTTGCGCGGTGCCCGATCTGTGGGACTAAACGGTTTGCGATCTGGACGATCTCCACCCCCAAAGGATTTTCTGGCTGGCCGATCGCCCTGATTTCCAGCATCATCAAAGGATCTGCGTGGTGCCCGGTCATCCCCACCAAAGCGGCTATCGCCAAAAGGTTTGCGCGGTGCTCGATCCGAGAAACCACCGTCTCTGTCGCCAAAGGATTTACGAGGCGCTCTGTCTGTGGGGTTAAATGGTTTGCGGGGACGATCAGAGAAGCTGCCGTCTCTATCACCAAAAGATTTACGGGGTGCTCGGTCATCTCCACCAAAGCGGCGATCGCTGTCAAAAGATTTTTTTGGCCGATCGGAGAAGCTGCCGCCGTCTCTGTCACCAAAGGATTTGCGAGGTGCTCTGTCATCTCTATCAAAGCGGCGTTCGCTCTCGAACTTACGGGCTGGGCGATTCCTATCCGAGGACGCTCCGCGAACGATTGGTGCGCCACCATCGCGGTTAAAAGGCTTGCGCGGTGGCCGGTCATCGCCGCCTCTGCTATCACGGTCAAAAGATTTACGGGGGGCGCGATCATTAGGATTAAATGGCTTGCGGGAAGCGAAGCTATCCCGTGGAGAATCGCCCTCAAATTTACGAGCCGGACGATCCGAGCTGCCACCGTCTCTGTCGCCAAAAGTCTTGCGCGATGGCCGGTCATCGCCGCCTCTACTATCTGCTGTTCTGCGGGGCTTGCGATCGCGGGGGGTAGCGTCATCAGCACGACGACTACCAAAATTACCACCAGCTTTACGGGGTTTAAAAGGCATAAAAAATACTCGATCGCTCAAATGTCGATCGGCTCAAAGGGTAGCAGAGACCAAAACTATTTCTGCCAGCAGTGTTTGCAGGCGATGGGGATTGGTGAGGTACAGGTAGCCAATTAATGTTTCAAAACCAGTGGCTTGCTGGTATATCTCGGGACTAACGCGGCGTGGGCCGCCGCTGGCTGCATTGCGACCGCGCTTGAGCCAAGACAGCTCTAACTCGGTCAACTTAGGCAATAGCAATTCCAAATGACGAGCCTGAGTCTCGGCTCGGACTTGAGCGACCACTTCCTGATGATAGGAATGCGGTCTCTTGAGGGGCATTAGTAAGCTGGTACGTACATATAGCTCGTAAACGGCATCGCCAATGTATGCCAAAGACACTGGTGATACCTGCTGTATGGGCAAAAATAACCCACCAATTGCCGGGAGGTTCGGCCAAATCTCTTCATCCAGATCGGTCACAAAGTTAACTGCAAAGCTAATTAATTAATCGACCATCAAAATTGAGTACCAAATCAAATGGTCGATATCATTATTGAACGGTAGAGTAGACAGCTAGAATTATTGGCGATATGTATTGCTACAGAAATCGCTAACTTTCTAGGCTGCTGGCACATTGGCTAGAGCATCATTCACCGAGGTTTGAATTGACAAGAATTTCTCTAGTCTTACCAATTTGACAGTTTGCATTACCCGAGCGTTGGCAATTACTTGCAAAGAACCTTCTACAGATTGGGTTTTTTTGACCAGTTTAACCAAAGCTCCTAAACCAGAGCTGTCTACGAAATCGATCTTAGAGAGGTCTAAGATAATGTGCGGTGGTCCATCTTCGATGAACTTGCCGACAACTTTTTGAAAAGTCGGCTCCGAAAAAGCGTCTAACAAACCGGTGAGCCGAAATACTTGACAAGTATCCTTGAGTTCTCGGGTGCCGCGTAGGCTGACCGTTAATGTGAGTGTTTCAGCGATGATCGCCTCCTAACATCTGTCTCTTAGCAGTTCGCAATTGAAAATAGAAAATCGAGCATAGCAAGCTGCTTGGTGTTTGTCAATCTTAATATCAAAAATTCCTTCAGTCATGCAATATGTCTGATAGCTTTGCTTGCGCCATAGGCGATCAGTTATTTATTAACAATACATCAGTAATTATTACTACAAAACAGCTAATTTTTTAGCTTGGATTTAGTTGAATTAATGCCGCTATTGCAGTCTAACGACCTTGGCGAGAAGAAAGTTTTTCGCAGTGAGCCTGGGTTTCGTGCAGCAGTACCTGCAACTTATCACCAGTTGTAAGCGTATCTGGCACTAAATTTCTGGCCTGCAATGCCATGTGCAACTGCAAATGCGCCACATAGTCACTGATTTCTGCCCCTAGGGAGGGATCACGATGGGGTGGAATGGTACCGATTTCCATTAGTCTCTAAAACCTAATAGCTTTTATAAAGAAAATTTATCACAAGAAGCATTATCACTTCTTCGATCGCAAACAACATTTACATTGATCCCCATTTCACCAAATCCAGCCAAATCACTGACACATCAATCTACTTCTATATCGGTAACTCGCCTCACATCCTGCTGATATGCCTGAACCGCCGCAGTGATAGCTCCCCTCAAATCAACATAAGCCTTAGCAAAAGGCGGCAATTGATCGCTCAAACCTAACAGATCTGCCGTTACCAACACCTGACCATCACAATGCACCCCTGCCCCAATGCCGATCGTTGGTATCACTAATTTCTCACTAATCTCTTGAGCCAAATCGGCAGGAATATGTTCTAAGACGATCGAAAACGCCCCGGCCTGCTCTAAAGCCAATGCCTCAGCTAAGATGCGCTGTCGATCAACCTCTGTTTTGCCCTGTTGCCGAAACCCCAACTGCTTTACCGATTGGGGAGTTAAGCCCACATGCCCCATCACCGGAATCCCAATTTCCACCAGCCGTACCACGGTTTCGATCAGGTGAGGATGCCCGCCTTCTAGCTTCACCGCCCCGGCACCGGTTTCTTTTAATACTCTTCCGGCTGAGGCGATCGCTGTACTCACATCCTGCTGATAGGTTAAAAAGGGCAAATCTACAACGACCAAAGCCTTCTCGACCCCGCGCATTACTGCTTGAGCATGGTGAATCATGGCATCCAAGGTCAAAGGCAGAGTGCTGCTGTGCCCCAGTGCCACCATCGCCAAAGAATCGCCGACCAAAATTATATCTACCCCAGCTCGATCGAGGATGCGGGCGATCGGGTAATCCCAGGCTGTAAGCACCACAATCTTTCTATTTTGCTGCTTGTATTGAACCAGTTGACGAATTGTTAGCATGGCGATCGAAGTTGGGATAGCATGACGAGGGAAACAAGGCAGTAGCAACAATGATCTTAACGGACGCATGGCCGCAACAGCGCGCCTGGGTAGAAATCGATCGAAGTAAACTAGCTCACAATGTGGGTCGGCTTCGCAGTTTACTGGCACCCGAAACCGCCTTGATGGCGGTAGTTAAAGCCGATGCCTATGGTCACGGCTCGATCGAAGTAGCCAAGACTGTTTTAGCAGCCGGAGCCACCTGGTTAGCGGTGGCCACTGTTCCAGAAGGAATTGAACTGCGCGAGGCTGGGATTACGGCACCCATTTTATTACTGGGCGCAGCGAACAGTTCGGAGCAAATTGAGTGGATCGAAAAGTGGGGCTTGCAGCCTTCGATCGTTAGTCTAGAACAGGCTCAGTACTTTCAAGAACATTTAACAAAGCCGATCGATGTCCACTTAAAAGTTGATACGGGCATGTCTCGCCTGGGTATTCCTTGGCAGAAAGCAGCAGATTGCTGCCAAATAATTCGTCAGCTCTACAATCTGCAAATTACTGGCATTTATTCCCACTTGGCTACTCCCGATGAGCCAGACCCAACGATCTTAGAGTTGCAAGAGCAGCGTTTTGCGACGGTTGTTGCCGAAATTAAACCCTTATTTCTAAAGCTGCCTTTGCTGCACATCGCTAATTCGGCTGGTCTAATGGTTGGCCAGCATTTGCATCACGACCTGGTGCGGCCAGGGTTGGCTTTGTATGGTTTATGTCCTGCTCCTCATTTAGGCCATCAGCTCGGTCTTCAGCCGGTAATGAGTGTCAAAGCTCGTGTCACCCAAGTCAAAACCATTAGCGCTGGGACTGGAGTGAGCTATGGTCATCGCTTTATCGCTCAACGAGACACCACAATCGCTGTCTTGGGTATTGGCTATGCTGACGGTGTGCCCCGTCGTTTATCTGGACAGCTTGAATTACTGCTGCACGGTCAGCGAGTGCGGCAAATTGGCAACATCACCATGGATCAAATCATGTTAGATATCACTGACCTATCTACTGATTCAACCAGAATAAAAGTTAATGATGTGGCTACGCTTTTGGGTGAAGCCGATGGACAAAAGATTACTGCCGATGATTGGGCTAATTTGTTGGGCACTATTTCTTGGGAAATTCTCTGTGGGTTTAAACATCGACTACCTAGAGTTATGGTTTAATAGACTACTTTTTGCTAGCTAATTTCCTAATAGCCAGATAAAATCAAATTCTGATTGCAACGCAAGGTATGTGATGAAAGAACTTTCAGATATCTCTGGTGTTTTAGAGAGTAAGGAAGAATCTAAGCCCGGTATTTACCGTAGCCGTCTGTTTGGATTTATCCATCGTCAAGCCTATCGCTTGCGCGAAGGAGTCGGTTTAGGGATTCGCCAAGTTAAGGTGTCAGTACAATGGACTGGCCAAATTTTGTTGTCGCCCCTGCGTTGGTTCGATCGGTTTAAGCAAAATCCTAGCCGCCAAATAGCTGCCAAAGAAAAAATCCAAGAATTGCCCACCCTCACTAAGCCGCGCATTGAAGTAGAAATAATTTTGGCAGAAGTGGCCGCAGCGGGCTATGGCGAGCTGCAAATGCCCGTGCGGGAAGATTGGTCGGTGGTGGATGCCGATGATTGGGACACAGCTTTATTGGGTGAAAGTCAGTTGGCTCTGCGGGGCGAAGCGGCACTACCTCAACGCACTAAGCCGGTAATTCGGGGCTTGGCTTCGCTGGTGGCCGATCGATCGATTGTATTAGTTGATCGATACAATCAAATTTTAGATGTGCTTTCCCCTAGCCAGCAGTTGCATCTTCAGCGCCAAATTGATCCGGTGTTGGCGCAACAGTGGGCGATCGATCAATCAAACCAACCGGAAATATCTGCCGAAGATTTTGGCTTATTGAACCCTACTCCTGGCCAACGATCTTTGCCACCGGCTCCACCTACCCCATGGCAAAAAGTGGGTAATTGGCTCCATTTCTATCGTGAGTATCTCTGGATCGATAGTCCGGTGAAGGAACCTGTGGGTCAACTGACGATTGCTCCACCCAATGCTTTGATATTGCCGACTAGGGAGTTTGTGCTGCCTGAATCTGGCAGTCTGGTGCGCGGCGCTAGTGGCGATTTAGCGGCAGTTGATTCATCGATCACCGGAAGTGTCGCCAAATGGAAGTTTGGGCGGAGGGCTGCTTTGAGTGAGGCAGCTAAACAGGCGCTGCATGATCGATCGCAGGAGTGGGAGATCGAAGGTTCTAACAGTATTGCGCGTCATCAAGTTAATAATCAAAGCAAAGCTGTGTTTACCCCAGAATGGATCGAGACTCCTACTTCAGATTTGGGCTATCATCGATCAATCTTTGTCCAGCTAATGGAATGGCTCGATAAATTGACGTTAGCTTTAGAAAATTGGCTGATTCAAATTTTTCAGAAACTATTTCCTAAGAATAATTAGTCGGTTGTCCCTAGCTTAGTTAGTGAACTAGAAAAAGCAGTTCCTTCTTTAAATTCTCATGAAAATTCATTCTTCGGCAGTTATTGATCCCGGCGCTAAAATTGGCCAGAACGTAGAGATCGGTCCTTTCTGCTATGTTTCTAACGACGTAGAAATTGGCGATGACTGTAAGCTGGTGAGCCATGTTACTATTTTGCCACACACCACGATCGGGCGCGGCTGTCATCTTCACAGCAACGCAGTTCTTGGTGGTTTGCCTCAAGATATTGCCTTCAAAGACGAAGTTAGCTATGTAGTTGTGGGTCAAGATTGCCAAATTCGAGAAGGTGTCACCATCCATCGGGGCACCAAGGCTGGAACTAAAACTACGGTAGGAAACGGCTGCTTACTGATGGTCAATAGTCACCTTGCCCACAATGTGCAGGTCGGCAACCAAGTAATTATCGCTAACGGTGCCCTGGTAGCGGGCTATGCCCAGGTCGGCAATCAAGCCTTTATCAGCGGCAACTGCCTAGTGCATCAATTTGCCCGGATTGGGAGAAATGTGATGATGGCCGGTGGTTCGGCGACTTTTCGGGACATTCCACCATTTTGTATGACTCGTCATCAGTCGGGAAATAGCGTGATGGGTTTGAATTCGATCGGCCTGCGCAGAGCCGGTTTGAATACTGCTGATCGGATGGAACTAAAGCGGGCTTTTAAGGTAATCTACAAATCTAATTTACTGATTGCCGAGGCGATCGCTCAGCTAGAAGCCGACTTTGATAATCCTCTAGTAACCGAAATGCTCGATTTCATTAAGGCTTCCGAACGGGGGATTTGTCGGTATATTTATGGCAATAGTGAAGACAAAGACTAGACCTCATTGGTTTAGCGCAGTACAATAAGCCCAAACATAAGCGGGTGATATTTATGACTGATTCTCTGGCCAATGCAAAATGCGTGCCTTGCCATGGCGGCGAACCAGCCGCAACCGAGGCCGAAATCACTGAACTGATGCGCCAAATCCCTAACTGGTGCAAGTTTGAAGTCAATGGAGCCGATCGAGTAGAGCGGGTATACTTATTCGACAATTTTCAGGCCGCTTTAGATTTTACTAATGCGGTGGGCGCAGCAGCAGAAAAAGAAGAGCATCACCCGGCTTTGTTAACCGAATGGGGCAAAGTGACGGTAACTTGGTGGACTCATGCCATCAATGGCCTGCATCGTAATGACCTGGTTATGGCTGCGAAGACTGATGAAATAGCCGATCGATCTGGTGCTAAACCAATTTCAGTCAGCATGGCGCATCCCTAAAATTCGTAAATGCTGCAAATTCTCACTAGCAAGGCTGGTGGAATTTGTACTGCATACAAGAAGTCCGACAGAATCTATTGATTCTGCCGGACTTCTATTTTAAATGGTGGCGGGAAGTGGATTTGAACCACTGACCTTCGGGTTATGAGCCCGACGAGCTACCAGGCTGCTCTATCCCGCGTTGTTTTTCAGCGCTTACTAAGCATAGCGTGATTATCTGTAGATGGCAAGCTTTTGCTAAAACAAAAGTTTTTACCGATCGTTATTTGGGGCGATGCTGTGCCAAAATTGCCATGCTGGTATTGGATAGTAAGATGTTTTCGATCGCTCAGATTTTAGGGGATTCACCAGCACTAATTCTCGTTACGGCGCTGTTATTGGACTACGTTGTCGGAGATCCTTGGGGCTGGCTGCATCCAGTTCAAGTAATGGGTTGGTATATTACGGCCTGGAGTAAATTCACTTGGAAACATTTTACAACCCCTGTACCCAGCAAGATTTCTGGTATTGGGCTGTGTGGAACGCTGATTTTGGGGTGTGGTATTGGAAGCTGGGCTTTTTTTCATTACCTGCAAATATGGCAGCCGATAGTTTCCAAAGTTCTTGAAGTCATTTTGTTGGCCAGTTGCTTAGCTGGTAAAAGCCTGCGTCAAGCCAGTGTGGATGTGTTGGGGGCTAATGATCTCTCTGAAGCTCGTCAGCGGCTTAGCAAGTATGTGGGACGAGACACCGCTAAACTTAGTGTCCCCGAAATTTACCGGGCTATCTTAGAGACTGTGGCAGAAAATTCGGTGGATGGCGTTACGGCTCCTTGGTTCTATGCACTACTTGGAGCTAGCATTCCGGGCGTTGGCGCAGTGCCCTTGGCTATGGCCTACAAAGCTGCTAGCACTTTAGATTCGATGGTGGGATATCTACGAGAACCCTATAAAAATTTGGGCTGGGCGAGTGCCAAGTTTGAAGATATCCTGACTTGGCTGCCTTGTCGTCTCACTGTTTTGACGCTGGCTTTATTTTCAGGGAAGCCCGTTACTATTGTACAAATCTGCCAGCGTGATGCTGTCCAAGATCCCAGCCCTAATTCTGGTTGGAGTGAATGTGTTTATGCGGCAATTTTAGGAGTGCAGCTTGGGGGCGATAACTATTATCAGGGTGAGCTGCGATCGAAGCCATTACTGGGAGATCCAGGAAAAGAAATTGAAGCGGAGATGATCGATCGGGCGTTAAATCTTACCCAGCAAGTAGTCTGGATGTGGCTGTTACCCGTTTTAGCTTGGATAGTGTTTAAACTGTGATAAACGACAATATCCAAATCGAAATCTATCGCAATGGTCTTTGGAGATTTTTATGATGAACCCTGACTTTAATACAATGACAAAAGATGAGCTAAGAGCATATGTCGTTTCTCACCCTGATGAGCAAGCTGCATTTCATGAATTTGTCGATCGATTCACTGAAGAAGCATCTCCAGAGACCTTCAATCTTCCTAATTCAAGTGCCGAGCTTCAGGAGGTAGAATTTTTAATTCAACAAAAGCTAGCACTTTAAATTAGTAGCTTCTGTTCATTTGAGGTTAAGGAAACCATTGATGAAAAACACTACTATTTCTATTCCTGTTGACGGCTCTACTGCTTTTGCCTATAGCCAAGCATCAGTAGAACAACAACAGAAGATCCAGTTACTCTTATCTTTACATCTCCGCGAACTATTCGCGCCGTCTGATGCTTCATTATTACAAATAATGGACGATATTGATGTAAAGGCAGAATCAAGGGGGCTAACACCTCAAATTTTGGAGACTTTGCTTAGTGACGAGTAGTGAAATTTTTATCTTGGATAAGTAGCAACGCTCAATTAAATGTAAGATGGATCAGCCTGAAACTCTTGCCCAGACTAAATTCATCTTAAGTTTAATTAGGCACCCCTACTTACTAATGTGATTGTCAGTGCAGCATAACATCTACGTGTTAGCTGGCTACGATGAAGAAATTGAATTTCAAATTTTACCAAATGGGGAATTTACAGATGAGCCAAATTAATTATGATGCAATGTCTGATGCTGAATTAAAGCAATATTTTCTCAAACATCGCGGTGATCGATCGGCTTTGCAAGCGCATTTAGACAGAATCAATCAGCTTCCGCCTAGAGTTATTGCCAGTCCTGACGACCCTGATTTTGATGAGAAAGTTCGATCGGCAATCCGCCAAAAAATAGAAGTAGCAAGCAATAATGCTCATCAACAAAACAACTAATGTAGTGAAAGGCTAATGATTTCTGACTTTAAGGCAACGACACTGTACCCATGATTATAGCCGTCGGATGCTCCATCATCTAGGCTTGATCGAAAAGACCACGCATGATGAATGCAGTTAAATGAATTGGGAGATATCGCCAAAGCCTGAACTTCGTCTAACGTCGATCGCGAATATTTTGCTGTCACCTAAATGCAGGAATGGTAAGATTGAATTGGATTCAATCTGCCCCCGTCACATCATGAGTACAATCGAATCAATCGTTCAGGAACTAGAAAAAATCCCTGAACCAATGCAACTGAGCATCCTAGAGCTTATTCGTTCCCTTAAAGAATCGACAAACACTGACGATCGACATCTATCGAAATCATCTCCACGAATTTTGGGGCTAAATCACGGCGCGATGAAAATGAGTGATGATTTTGACGCACCAAGTTAAGCTGCTAACCACCGCTCTAAATCCCCCACATTAGTAAAATCCAGTAAATCCTCTGCCAAGACTTCTACTCGATCTATACTCAATCCATTCACCCTTGCTAAAAGTTCGGGAGATAAATTGCCGAGTTTCCGAGTCAGTTGCCTGATTACTAAAGAGCGTTCTCCCAGTAATATTCCTTCTTCCTTCCAACTAGTAGTAAATTCCATTACATTCTCCCGTTCTGTAGGTAATTTAATTTTATCAACTTCAACCTGAAATTGCTGCTCCTCGATCAGATTCAACCGCAAATAATTATCAATGAATCCCGATATCAGGAAGGTTCTCGCCTTATCTAACTTGAGATTGGCAATCATCCGCAAACACTCAACCTTCATCCGTGGCCGATCTGCTGGCTCAATCTCCATCTTTGCCATTAACGCCGCTGCAACTGGATTAGGTTGAGACAAGAAATCTTTCCAATTCAGGCGATTAAACAGATGTTGCAGTCAATTAAGAATGTAATCGCGGCTGGTTGAGTGTCTGAAGAGGATATCAATCTGTGACCCTCTGCCGGTAAAATGCTCAAGGGAAGAACTCCCACCGTCATTATTCTGTTTTTATTTTAGGAGAGCTACCGTGGATTTAGCGCGGATTCCTGCCCAACCCAAACCTGGGATTATTAATGTTTTGATCGAAATTCCTGCTGGCAGCAAGAATAAATACGAATTCGACAAAGACCTCAACGCCTTCGCCCTCGATCGAGTGCTCTATTCTGCCGTGCATTACCCTTGCGACTACGGCTTTATCCCTAACACCCTGGGCGATGATGGCGACCCATTAGATGCCATGGTAATGATGGATCAGCCTACTTTTCCGGGCTGTGTGATTGCCGCCCGCCCGATCGGCGTATTGGGCATGATCGACGGTGGCGACAGAGACGAAAAAATTCTTTGTGTTCCTGACAAAGATCCTCGCTATGCGCAGATCAAGTCGATCAAAGACATCGCTCCCCACTACCTAGACGAAATCAGCGAGTTCTTTAAAACCTACAAAAACCTAGAAAAGAAAGTCACCGAAATCTTAGACTGGGAAGACGCAGACAAAGTCGCTGCCCTAGTCGCCAAAGGCATTGCTGCTTACAAATAGCCAAAGCATAAGAGATAATTGAGCTGGCGCAGATTGTTCTGTGTCAGCTTGAGACTTTACTGGATTGAGACCGTACCAGCTTTTGAGAGATTTTTATTATGTTGCGTACCTTGTTGTTTGGCAAAATCCATAGCTGTACTATTACGGCATCGAATTTAAATTACATGGGCAGTATCAGTATTGATACTCTGCTGCTAGAAGCAGCTAATATTTTGCCTTACGAGCAAGTACAAGTGGTCAACGTCAATAACGGCCAGCGTTTTATGACCTATGCCATTGCGGCTCCTGCCGGTTCGGGATCGATCGAACTTAACGGGGCTGCGGCCAGACTGGGCGAACCAGGCGATCGACTAATTATTATGACCTACGGTCAGCTTACCCTGCCAGAAATCAGCCACCATTGCCCTCAAGTAGCCATGGTTGATATCAATAATCATTTGGTAGAAGTGTTACAGTACGATGCTCTATTAGCAGAAAATATTACTCCTATTACTGTTAGCAGCCTGCTTAAATAGTATCAAGGACAGAAATTTGGCTTCAACTGCTGGCTCAGCCCATGTAGACTAGTTGAAGCCAAATATAATACAATGCCGAGGATATCATTGTTGCGCTGAATCGGCGGGAATATGAAACACAAGCTAGATCTGATTTTTTCATTACTGACGATCGCCACCATCAGCGTCCTTAGCACTAATCCTGTGAAAGCTGCCGAAAACATTGTATTCAAGCTGGGGCCAATTAAGAAATCTATTGCGGTTAAATCGATCGAAGCATTTGCCACCGAAAACCGCGAAGATGATGATATTTCTTTTATTACTAGAAATTTACCTCCTGAACAAAAATCCAGAGTCAGAGAACTCTTAGGATTTCGCCTCAATAGCAAACAATGGAATGAATTGTTTCGCTCTCAGGATTTGCCACCAGCTAATACTAATCTTTATTTGACAAGGATGTTAAATTCCAATTCAGGAAAAGAGCTGCTCTTTGATCTGGGCAAAATTGTACGTTTACCAGATGGCACGAATGGTCGAGAAGCAATCAAGACAGGTCTTTTTTCCGCATCTGCCAACTTGCTCGACTTCACTCCAATCAACATTCTTCGCAGTTTTCCTGGTGATATTTATATCGATGTGGAAGAAGTTTTCAAAGTACTCAATCAATCGGAAAAGTTCATTAAATCTGAGATAGCACTAATTAAACATTTGGAAAATTCCAGGTTGGACAGCAGTTCGAAAATGGCTGAAACAGCTTCTAATCAACTTAATGATATAAGTCAAAAAGTCGCAAAAGCTGGCTCTTTTGCAGTATCTAATCAAGTAATCAAACACTTCGATATAAGTCGAAAGCGTCGTTTTACCACCAAACTTTATATACCTAAGACAGATCCTGCTGTAACAGCTAAAATCCCACTGGTGATTGTTGCAACTGGCATGGGGTTAAATCAAGACTTCATGGCTTTTTTAGCTAATCATCTAGCATCTCATGGGTTTGCGGTGGGAGTTCCCGAGGCGATCGATAGCAATGATGTGAGACAAAAGGACTTCTTTCTGGGACGCAAACCAGTATCAGCCGGAAACTTCGATGTCAGTGAATATGTTAATCGCCCCTTGGATATCACTTACATACTCAATGAACTCGATCAATTAAATTCCACAAAATTTCAAGATCGTTTAGATGTTAAACAGGTTGGTATTGTCAGCTATTCTTTCGGAGCAGTTTCAGCTCTCAGCTTGGCTGGTGCTAAATTTGATTTTGCTCAACTACAACAAGATTGCGAATCTCAATCTAAACTGATCAATCTTTCTTTGTTCTATCAATGTCGCGCCCTAGAGCTACCCGATTCCCAAAGAAATCTGGATTTCCGCGATTCACGTATCACATCATTATTTATGTTTGTGCCCATGGCTCAGAGCCTGTTTGGCTCTAAAAATTTGCAGGCGATCGATGTGCCCACCTATTGGAACTCCACTGCTCGCGATCCCTTCACCCCCATGGCTCAAGAGCAGCTTCTGGGCTTTACTGCCATGCAAAACCCCAATAAGTATCTATCGATCGCTCTCGATGTAGGACACACCCCAGTACCAGCAACCATCATTGAGCAAGCAAATGTTTCTGAGACCATCAGTAGAAAATTTCAAACCTATCTAGAAATGATGTCTACGGCCTTTTTTAAAGTCCATTTAACCGGAGATGAAAATTATCGACCATATTTAACCAGTTCTGATGAAAACAAGTTGAGCGTTTCGGCTAATGATCAGCTATTGCGCAAACCAAAATAAAAAACTAGATGGTGATCTTTGGATACCATCTAGTTTTCAATATTTAATCACTAAAATCTAAGCAGTAACCAACTCTGGACGACGGCTATTGCGGATACCATCGATCGCTGCTGCATAGTCTGGAGTATTAAATACCGCCGAACCAGCCACGATCGCATTAGCGCCAGCTTCTAACACCTGCCAAGTATTGTTGCCCTTCAGGCCGCCATCTACCTCAATCCAAGGATCTAGACCGCGCTCGTTGCATATTTGACGGAGCTTAGCGATTTTGGGCACTACGCCAGGAATAAAGATCTGACCACCAAAGCCAGGGTTTACGCTCATGATCAATACTAGATCACAGAGGTCTAAAACATACTCGATCGTGTCTAAGGAAGTACCAGGGTTCAAAACCACCCCAGCCATCTTACCTAAATCTTTAATCATGCCCAGAGTGCGGTGCAAATGGGTAGTAGAACTGGTTTCGGCATGTACCGAAATAATATCGGCACCAGCTTTAGCAAAATCAGCCACATAGCGCTCTGGCTCCACAATCATTAAGTGCACATCCAAAGGCTTTTTGGTATGAGGACGCACTGCTTCCACAATTAATGGCCCGATCGTGATGTTTGGCACAAACCGACCATCCATAACATCTACGTGAATCCAGTCCGCACCGGCTTTGTCTACTGCTTCGATTTCAGCACCTAGTTTGCCAAAGTCGGCAGACAAGATGGAGGGGGATATTACCGTTTTTTTTGCTGTCATGGGAGATATGTACAAGGTTGGTGGAGTCCGCGCCACGGCGCTGTAGCGATTTTATCAAAAATCTTCACCAAAATTGTGATAACACGTAACTTTGCTAAAAATTGCTTAATCAGATCCAACATTTGGGTGGAACTAGCCACAGTAATTCACATTTGCCGATGAGGTCTACGGTATTTGGAGCTTGGAGTGCAATTACTCCGGCTTTTTTGAGATGGATGTGATCGAACTCTTGGCCAAACACCAAAATCTCTGCCCACTGACTCAAATTTGGCTCATGCCCCACCAAAACTAAGCGACCGGCGGTGGGATTAGTCAGTCGATAAGATGTGAACCACTCCAGCCAGTTCTCTAACAATCCATCGGGTGCCAAGTTTGGATGAATTTCTAGCACTTCACTCAATCCTGCCTCCAATAAAATCTGTGCTGTCTGGCAGGCGCGAACTAAAGGGCTAGAGAGCACCAGATCAAACTCCCAGCCTTTTTTGCAGAGCTGGCGAGCGACTAGCTCAGTTTTGGTAATGCCTTTGGTGGTTAACTCTCGATCGGCATCCGCTGTGTCGGGTGACAAATCCTCAGCAATCCCGTGACGCATCAAAAAAATTTCCATCTTCTCCATCTCTCAAAAATCATTCAGCGATCATTGCCTCTCATTCAACTGTCGCTAATTTGCCAAAATCAAACGATGGGTTTGCTTACCCACCATTTGCAATCGCTTATCTGCTAACAGAAATTGACCCTAAAGATTATCCGAAGGATTCACCAATCTGAGTAGCTTTTGCTTAATTTGGTTATCAAAGACTTCCCATTTCATTTTGGCAAAATCAGAGTTTTCGTTGGAACCGCCCAAGAAACCAACCGGAATCTCGAAGCCCCCCGCAGTAAAACGTCCACCACCAAAGAAGCGACCTTCAATGTTTTTACCAAAAGCCTCTTTGATAAACTCATCAGGATCCAGAGTCAGCTTAGAAGTCCGCAGCGAACCGATCACTACCTCTACTTCTTCGTCTTCATCATGGACAATGCCGTATACCACTGCCGTATGCACGTTTTCTTCTGTTACCAAGAAATCGGCGGCTTGAGGAATCGCATCTCGATCGTCGTAACGCAAGTAGCCCACCCCGGCGATCAAAAAGTTGTTCTGCACTACTCGGTTAGTCAAAGAGCGCTGAATTACATCCATAACCCGCTTCGATCGATAGACCTGAAGCACCGCATTTAGCAACTGAGCATCATAAAAGCGACTCAGATAGCCCGCTGCAACAAAGTCTTCTTCTTGAGCCTGCATGAGACGATTAGTGTCCGATCGCAGCCCGTGCATCAGAGCAGTGGCACACTTCACATGGTCACTAACGTTGCTGTCAAGCTTCAGTAGTCCACCCTGCAAATACTGGGTCAAAATCGTGGCGGTGGCTCTAGTCGAAGGCCGAATATCGATAAACTCCGCTGACAGCTCTTCTTGCTGACTGTGATGATCAATGATCACAGTAATAGGAACACCAGCTTCTATTACTTGTTCTAAAAGCTGGCAGGTAGTACCCTGGTTATCGATCAGGACACAGCCTTGATATAACGACAAATCTTTATCTTTAACCGTGTTGATTGGCCAGCGTTTGGCTGGAAGACCAGTCAGTTTCACCAAAGCAATATTTTCTTGGTGGCTGAGGGTGCCTGCATAGACCATTTCACATTGAATGCTGTACTGCTTAGCAATCAATTGATAGGCCCAAGCTCCAGAAAGAGCGTCAGGATCAGGAAAATCTTGCAGCAAAATTAACTGTCGCTCACCACGATGGCGCTCCAAAGAAGCCCGCAGCTTGCAGATCGTGTCGTTGACATCAGCTTGAAAGGAATGCTCCTCTTCAGGACGGGCGATCGACGCGCTAGGAGCATCTCCGATCACATCAAGAGAAAATCCTTGTGCAGGCATATCAATAAGGCTGCCCGAGGGTAAACTACCCGCTGGTAGAATATCTGCCACAGCAGAAGCACCGGTGGAAGAATTAGCTGGTTTTACTGGCATTTTGTCAAAGGTATTTTTTTACAGATCTAGGAGCGGGTCAACACAAAAAACTTAGAAAATATTAGCCAGAAAATATTCAGTACCAATCCTCACGGAAAAACATCTTATCAATTTTCTTTACAAATTACTATATTTCTTAAGAATTCAGATAAAAGTGGCTCAAAGCTAGTCTGGGAGCAAAAAGAAATCGCTGATATGAGATTACCGCGCAGCTCATCACTAAATCTATGCTACCCAAAGAAATTGACATAGGCAACCTCTCCAAAATCGTAAAAACTTATCAGATACTTTTTGTAACTAAATGTGGTTTGAGCACCCACCAAGATTTGGTCTACCATCTTGGGCATTCTGAGTAAAAGCCCTGTTATTACTAGCTTAGTTGTTATTTAAAGGTTTTGCGTACCCATGCTCGAACAAGTTGAAGCAGCCCTCCAACGCCGCGATTACCAAACTGCCAGCAATATCTTGGCAAAAATAACCCAGAAGCAGCCCAATGACAGCCTAGTGAAGCTGTACAGCGGTAAATTACAAGAGGCCACCGCTCAGCTAGAAGATGCTGAGCAAACATATCGTCAGCTTATGCAGGGCGATTTGGTAGAACCTAAGATTTTGCAGGCAGCACGTCAGGGTATCGAAAGAATTAAGGCCGCTCAAGCTGCCAAAATTGAGGCTATCCGCAAGGCCGCCACCCAAGATTTCGTTGTCAACGAAAATAATATTCATGACCCGTCTGCTGCCGTACTCATATTGGAGCCAGTAGCAGCCCCAGAGAAAATGGCTATGGCCATCAAATTTGCCCAAATCATGAAAATCGAGCCTTACAACGCGCGGCTCTTATTACCCAGCCGCAGTAGCCGAGTATATCGCACTGGCAACATGGGCGAGATGAGCTGCTATGAGCATCAATTGCAAGCCGCAGATATTCCTGCTTTCGCGCTATCGATCGAACAACTCAACCAGCCAGAAATCATTCAAGTCAAAAACATTGCATCTTTTAGTCCCAAAGCCCAAATTACCGCTTCAAACGGCTACGGCACCGATTTTTCCCGCAGCTATCACTTGTCAGAAGTTCGATCGATTATTAGTGGCATTATCCCAATCTTTGAAGAAATCACCCAAACTAGCGTTTTTACAACTAAAACCAAGGTCCAGTACAAATCCCAAATTCTAGACTACGTGCAGGTCTGGGATCTACATTTGCCCCGCCAAGAAGTCATTCTGCGGATTTGCAGCCAGAATTATTCCTTTCCCCAAAGCGAAAAAAAGGCTGGAATTGTCTCTAGCCGAGAAAACTGGCAAAAGTTAATCGGCAAAATCCGCGAGTATACTCCTCAAGCTCAACATTGGAAAGAGTTTACTCCTTTTGCCGAAACAGCATTAGGATATCCCGACACCCTCGAAAAAATTTCGGCACACCTGCATTTAGTGCGCCGACAACCTAGTCTATGGGATCAAGCCTTTCAGCTTTACAGCGGGGCAATTTTTGCCCGTAACCAATCTAGTTCTCCAATCAGACCAGAGCTAAACTAAGCTTCTGTTTTTTTCGCGGCTTTTTGCTTTTGCTGATTGCCCTGACTACCTTTTTTCATTTCCTTCACGTCTCTGGCCATAGACACAAAGCCTTTCATGTTGGCTCCAGGACGACGGCGATTGCCAGCAATGGCTGGAGTCACTAGGTAGTCGGTTGCAAAGTTAGTAATAGTAGGAATTACCGGTGCCACAACAGCTACTTCTGTTTTTGCCGGTTCATCTTTTTTCTTTTCTTGATTTTTATCTTTTTTGATCGAAGTCTTAGCTGATTTGCTCTTTTGCTCAGCAGAAGCCTTTGAAACAACCTCCGATTTTGCAGTCACTTCTGCTGCTTTAGGGGCATCAGCTTTAGCATCTTCTGCTTTGGGGGCATCAGCAACTACCTCTTTAGGTGCAACCGCAGCTTTTGGTGGTGCAGATTCATCAACCTGCATGTAAAAGCCATCATTTTTTTTGCCGAAAAATTTCTTAAACATAAAACTTAATAATTAATAAATGGCGTGAAGCATCGTCTAAGACAAAATTATCTGTGGCGCAGGGAGTCACTGGCAAGATGAGGTCACAAACTCTTACAAAAGTTTACATTGATTCGACAGAACAGAGTTGAGCAATCTTAGTCCAAGAGCCGCTGAAGACGTTAAATTAGGGAAGACAGCAACTTTTCAGTCGTGAGTTATGGCAATCGAATTTCAAGATGAGTTTGAAGTAATAGTAGTTGGCGCAGGTCATGCGGGCTGTGAAGCAGCGCTAGCCAGTGCGCGTCTGGGCTGTAAAACTCTGCTGCTGACGTTGAATCTCGACAAAATTGCTTGGCAGCCTTGTAACCCCGCCGTGGGTGGTCCAGCCAAATCACAGCTCACCCACGAAATTGACGCCCTAGGCGGCGAAATGGGCAAAGTCACCGATCGAACATACTTACAAAAACGAGTCCTCAATGCCTCCAGAGGCCCAGCGGTCTGGGCATTGCGTGCCCAAACTGACAAGCGCGAATATGCGGCAGTGATGAAATCGATCGTCGAAAACCAGCCCAACCTCACTATCCGCGAAAGCATGGTCACAGACTTGGTTCTGGGTAAAAACGGTGAAGTTACCGGCCTAGAGACTTACTTTGGGGTAGCTTTTGGCTGCCAAGCGGTTATTTTAACTACTGGCACCTTTTTGGGCGGCACCATCTGGGTGGGTAACAAATCGATGGCCGCTGGTCGCGCGGGTGAATTTGCGGCCACTGGTTTGACAGAAACTTTGCAAAGACTGGGGTTTGAAACCGGCAGACTGAAAACCGGCACCCCGGCAAGGGTGGATAAAAGATCGATCGACCCCAGCAAAATGGAACCCCAACCGGGCGACGAAGAAGTTCGCTGGTTTAGCTTTGACCCAGCCTATTGGCAAGAACGGGAGCAAATGCCCTGCTACCTCACCCGCACCACGCCGGCAACTCATCAAATGATTCGGGACAATCTACATCTCACTCCGGTCTACGGGGGCTGGGTCGATGCCAAGGGACCGCGTTATTGTCCAAGTATCGAAGATAAAATTGTGCGCTTTGCTGACAAAGATAGCCATCAGATTTTTATTGAACCAGAAGGCCGCGATATCCCGGAGCTGTACATTCAAGGATTCTCTACTGGTTTGCCTGAAAATCTACAAGTCACCTTGCTGCGCACTTTGCCCGGTTTAGAAAACTGCGTAATGCTGCGCCCTGCTTATGCAGTAGAATACGACTATCTGCCAGCAACTCAGTGTTACCCGACTCTGATGACCAAAAACATTCCTGGGCTGTTTTGCGCTGGCCAAATCAATGGTACTACTGGCTACGAAGAAGCAGCGGGTCAAGGTCTAGTAGCTGGCATCAACGCTGCCCGCCTAGTCCAAAAAAAGCCACCAGTAATTTTCCCCCGAGAAGACAGTTATCTGGGCACCCTCATTGATGATCTTTGTACCAAAGATTTGCGGGAGCCTTACCGAATGTTGACTAGCCGATCAGAGTACCGTTTAGTGTTGAGATCGGACAACGCTGATCAACGATTGACCCCAGTAGGCCGAGAAATTGGCCTGATTGATGACCATCGCTGGCAAATTCACACTGACAAACAAGAGCAAATCATCGCTGAAAAAGAACGGCTGCACAGTACCCGAGTGCGTAGTCATGAACCCGCAGGACAAGCCATCATCAACGAAGCCCAACAAGTTATTCGGGGCGGGGCAGTCACTTTGGCTGAGCTATTGCGTCGTCCTGGTTTTCACTATGCTGACTTGGCCAAATATGGTTTGGCCGATGTTGAACTCTCTGCCCCTGTCCGGGAAGCCGTAGAAATTGATCTGAAATATGCCGGTTATTTACAGCGTCAGCAGAATCAAATCGACCAGGTAAGTAAGCATACCAACCGTGCCCTTACTCCAGATATCGACTATAGCGCGATCAGTACCTTGTCGAAAGAAGCCCGAGAAAAGCTCGATCGAGTGAAACCCCTGACTATTGGTCAAGCTAGTCGCCTGGGTGGAGTAAACCCGGCTGATATTAATGCTCTGTTGGTATGGACAGAACTCCAGCAGCGCCTAGCTAACGTACCACGTACTTAAACACCATGTCGTTGATGGCCGCTTGGGTAAAGGGTTTGGTCATATAGTCGGTGGCTCCACAAAACTTGGCTCTGGCTCGATCAACAAAGCCAGAGTTGCTAGTGACCATAATAATTGGGGTGTTTTTAAAGGCGCTATTGCGGCGTACCATTGCACACAGCTTATAACCATCAATATTGGGCATATCAATATCCATCAAAATGGCATCGGGTTTAATAGTGATGATTTTGGTTAAGGCCGCACCAGAGTCTAAGACTGTAAAAATCTTAAAGTGAGCGCTGTCTAAAAAGTCATTCATCCGCTGCAAAATAGTCGGACTATCGTCTACGCATACAATTTTGTATTGGGTGGCAGTAATCATCTCAAACGATAAATCCCGATCGCTCTCCATATCAGCAGATCTAGGCAGTTTTGCATACTGCGACTTAGGAGGACGCAAACCCACAACTCCAGCGGCAATCAATGGATCTAAGCTCTGAGCTACCCGAATTGCAGGTCGATTAAGCTGAAGTGCCAAATTATTAAAATCTACTCCAACCAAGAATTTTTGCAAATAGTCATATTTGCCATTATCTTCACTATTTTTCTTCACGTAAGGTCGTTGATAAGGGCTATAAATCCTTGCCCCTAAAGCTTTCCAGTCACTAATCTCGTCCTGGCACTCTTTGCTTAAAGATAAAAAATTGATAGACCACAGAATAGGAAATTGCCGATTATCATCTACAAAGCTATAGGTAAACTCTGAGAGAAGTAACAAACTACGAATGGTTTCTTTGGTGATCTCGCGAATAATGCTGGCAGCGTCGGCTGCGGGCAACTGATTTTTACGCACTAGCGAGTATAAAGCCTGATAGTCGTAGCTAGGATAAAAGTCGTCTAGCTTGGCTCCTGAAATACGCTGCCGCAACTTTTCAAACATCTGTCCTTCGGGATGTTGATTCCGTACTTTTAGCACCTGGCGCATGTAGAGTTCGATGCGATCGATCGGCTCAACTGAAAAGTTGGCATGGAAAATCTTGCCATCACTGAGGTAAATGAACCAAGTAACTCCATTGGCGGTTACTTTCAGAAAACCGTTGGCTTTGCGATTGGCGGCATTTTCTAAGAGACTGAGTGCCGATATGGTAGTATCTGTGCTTTGAGCTGAAATCATCGCTAGGCTGGGTGTCAACAACTTTTATGTAGTCCGCAAGTCTCCACCGGTCAGAAAAATCAAGAATTCTGGAGCTTCGATCTACATGTATTATTCCCAGCACAAATCTGAAAGTATCACAGGCAAAGGTCAGAATGTTGCATCAAAGCTTGACCTAATTTTTTGGTTTAACAGCAATTTAATATCTTAGGTGCCTAAACACCATCTGATTCAAGGCATCTTGGGTAAACGGCTTAGTGAGATAGTCAGTAGCTCCAAAAAATTTGGCTTTGGCTCGATTAACTAAACTAGAATTACCAGCCACCATAATAATCGGAGTGCTTTTAAATGCCTGATTGCCACGCACTATCCGACACAAGCTATTGCCACCAATATTAGGCATCTCGATATCCATCAAAATCATATGAGGTTGAACGGTGATTATTTTTTCCAAAGCAGCATAGGCATCTTGCACCGAAAAAGTTTGAAAATAATCTCGATCCAAGAAATTATCTATACACTGTAGAACAGTTGGACAATTATCAATAGAAACTATTTTGCATCGATCGGTAGATAAAACTATTTCCTCAGATAACTCTTGATTATATTTAGCAAGCAGCCGGGGAAGTTTAACATATTGAGATGTCGGTGGCAGCAAATCAATTACTCCAGAGGCAATAAGCGGATCTAAGCGTTGAGCGATGCGAATTGCCGATTGCCCCAGAGCCAACCCAAGATGATTGAAGTCCTGTCCTACTAAAAACTTTTTCAGATAATTATATTTAACATGGTTAGCATTTTTCCCGCAGACTACTGGTCTTTGATAAAAGCTAGAAACATTTGATTTTAGAGATTGCCAGTCACTTATCTCACGCCGACATTCTTTTAGAAGAACTGTAAAATCATTGGAAAATAGCAGTGGAAAATCTCGGCCATCCGAGATAAAATCGTAGGTGAATTCCGAAAGAAGCAAAAAATTACAGATAGTTTCCTTAATCATTCTTCTAGTAATTAAGGCAGTGTTTGCTACAGATATCTGCTGTGCAGATAATAAAGAGTATAAGGTTTGATAGTCATGACTGGGATAAAAGTCATCTAGTCGAACACCAATCGTTTGCTCACGAAGCATTTTTAGTAAGCTTTTCTCGATGCGTTGGTCTTCAGTTTTTAAAACTTGGCGCATGTGAAATTCTAGGCGGTCGATCGGTTCGATCGAGAAATTGGCGTGAAATACTTCACCTTCGTTGAAATATATAAACCAAAAGATATCATTTGCTGACACCTTTAAAAGCCCAGTGGCCTTACGATTGGCAAAGTCTTCTAACAGTTCAATCGCTGATAGAATAGTATTTTTCCGATGAGATAGAATCATAGCTAAATAGTCTGCAATTTTTCTCGTTCCGTAGAATTCAGAAGAATTACGGGTTAAACAAATTCAAAACAATCAAGATAAACATAAATTTTGACCTACTCTCATCATACCCACAAGGATCACTGCAACATCTAAACTCAGTAAGTATACGGAGGGCTTAAACTTTTTGCTAGTAAAGGCTCCAGCCTTTGGCTTCATTGGTAATGCTTGCGTTAATCCTAGTGAATCATTGAATCAACTAGCCTAGAATTGACTGTAAGAATTTCAAGTAAGAATTTCAAGCAGTCCCAAATGCTAATAGTTCTTCTTTGAGTATCGAACCACCCCATAAGCCAAAAGCACAATTGAGGCAATCTGGTTAGAATGGGTAGGAATAAGTAGCAACCAACACAGCAGACTCATGAGTAACGACCTGTATCAACAAATTCAGCAATTCTATGATGCTTCTAGTGGCCTCTGGGAAAACATCTGGGGTGAGCACATGCACCATGGCTACTATGGTGTAGATGGCAAAAAGCAGTTAGATAGACGACAAGCTCAGATTGACCTGATCGAAGAATTGTTGAAATGGTCGGCATACAACAGCCCTGAAAACCCAAAGATTATTGATATTGGCTGTGGGATTGGCGGCAGTAGTTTATATTTAGCAGAAAAATTGCAGGGTGAAGTTGTGGGTATTACTCTTTCGCCAGTTCAGGCTAACCGTGCCCAAGAGAGAGCAGCGGTAGCCGGTTTAAGCGACAAAGCAGCTTTCAAAGTAGCCAATGCCCTCGACATTCCTTACCCAGACAACACTTTTGATTTGGTCTGGACGCTGGAAAGCGGCGAACACATGCCAGACAAAGACAAGTTTCTGCAGGAGTGTTATCGAATCTTAAAGCCCGGTGGCCAAATGATTTTGGCTACTTGGTGTCATCGTTCTACCGAAGGTCAAGCTGGAGCCTTGACTCCGGCGGAAACCAAACATCTAAAGAAAATTTACGATGTTTATTGCTTGCCCTATGTAATTTCGTTGCCGGACTACGAAGAGATTGTGACTAAATGTGGATTTGAGGGAATGCGATCGGCTGACTGGTCGGTGGCAGTTGCCCCTTTTTGGAATGTGGTCATTGACTCTAGCATTACGCCACAGGCTATTTTAGGACTTTTTAAGGCTGGTTGGAAAACCATCCAGGCGGCACTTTCATTAAAGTTAATGAGTCAGGGGTACGAACGTGGCCTGATAAAATTTGGTTTGATCACTGCCACCAAATAGAATCTTCCAAAAACAATAGTTTCAGCTAGGTACTATGAAAATCGATCACATCCATTTTTATGTCGAAGATGCTGAGCAAACCAGCGATTGGTTGATCCAAAAGATGGGTTTTCAATCTAGTAGTCAACAAATTAGTGAGCATACTCATACCGAAGTTGTGAGTAGTGGTCAGATTTCGTTTCGGGTATCCTCAGCGATCAATCGAACGAGTCCGGTGGCGGCTTATCTTGCCCATCATCCAGCAGGAGTGGCCGATGTGGCTTTTGTAGTAGATGACTGGGAGCTGATTTTAGACAGAATCGATCGGCTAAAAACCCCCGTAGTCAACGATCAAGCATTACACGACCGAAAGGCTCCTCAGATCACTATTAGGGGCTGGGGCGACTATCACCATACCTTAATAGCGAACAATCCTAAGGAATTCAATAGCTCTTTGCTAGAGAGCGATCAAGAATCTTTGGTAGAACATAGTGAGTTAATTAACATTGATCACGTGGTCTTAAATGTTGCTCAAAACCAATTAGCCGCAGCAACTCAATGGTATCAGGATCTGTTTGATTTTCGGGTGCAGCAGTCTTTTGAGATCCAGACAAATTATTCTGGCTTGTACAGTAAAGCCCTAATTGATAATAGCGGCCAGATCCAGTTTAATATTAATGAACCGAGCACCGCCACGTCACAAATTCAGACTTTTTTAGAAAAGCATGGTGGTGCTGGTATTCAACATGTTGCTTTGCAGGCACAAAATATTTTTCAATCTGTAGCTCAAATGCGACTACAGGGTTTAGAGTTTTTACCAATTCCATCGACTTACTACCGTAATTTGCGAGATCGATTTTCCTTCGGCAACGCTACGCGATCGAAAGCAGTCAATAACTTTCCTTTACTTCAACAGGAATGGCAAGAGCTAGAAAAGTCAGCAGTTTTGTTGGATTGGCCAACAGATGCCGCAGCAGAACTGCTGTTGCAGATTTTCACTCAGCCGATCTTTGCTCAACCTACGTTCTTTTTTGAAATCATTGAGCGTCGGGGACAAGCTCAGGGCTTTGGTGAAGGAAATTTCTTGGCATTGTTTGAGGCGATCGAACAAGAGAACGTTGTTAGTCTAGCTGGCTGCCCAAGTGTTTGACCAGGCTTGGCCACCTGTCTCTAGTCCAGCTAAAGAGCTGCTCGCTTGAACAACAGTTTTACCCGATCGATCCTTCAAAGTCAAATTCAATAGCCCGTGAGTGGTGTCTCGACAGCGATAGACCAAGCCCTCATCTGTAGGTACCTGCACCACGGCTCCGGCCAAATCGGTGCTGCCAGTTAGCTCCACCTGGTAAAAATAGTTATCAGCCTGCATCTGCCATTTTCCCCAAGGATCAATCTGCCAACGAACCTGGGCATTCCAGGGCACAAACTCATAAAATCCGCCTTGATAATGGACTCCAATCATGGCCACTTCTTCCATCCAATTCAAAACCTGCCTTCGTCCGCCCCCAGCCGTGAGAGCTAAATCGGGTTCACCCTCAAAGTAATTACAGTTGAGCCAAAACCATTTTTGCGGAAAAGAACGACCCCAATTTTTTTCGCTATAAGCCGGGGCATCGGTGAATTCATAGCGATTTCCTTGCCATTCAATCCACCCCGTTGCCAAGCCATGCGCCATTAGCACTTGCCAGCCCGGTTCAAAGATGGGCAAAAATGACAGCAAGCCCCCCGTAGACAGTTGGAACCATTGAGGATTTCCCCAGCCACAAACAGGCTGAATTTGATAGCACCAACGACAATCTGGCTGTCCAGGAATCTTCAGAATTCCTTGGTTGAGGGTGGCGGTGGCCTGGTATCCGGCGGTGATATGCTGGCTGAAATCTGCGATCGACAGCAGTTGTGGACTAATAGCTAGATCATGTTCGCCCCAATTCCCTAGACCCAAGTTATCTTTACTTGCCCAAAATCCAGCAGCTCCCGGAAAAACTTGATAGCCATATTGCTCTCCTGCCCCTAAGATCTGCGCTGTACCAGCACTAGCCACTCCACCGCTAGGATCTTCAATCGAATACATAAAAGCGAAAGATTCACGGATTTCGGGTATCGTTACGCGGTAATACCAGCCTTCAAAGAAGTTTTGACTGTAGCCATCCCAATGATAACCACTATGAGGAGTCTGTAAAGCTTGATCAAACATATTTAGGCCGGGATAAAACAGGCTAACGGAAACAGTAAGTATTCCAGGAAAAATAGTTTCCAAATAAACTGATAAAAAGAGGCGATCGCCTGCTGATCTGCTAAATCAACATCTTGACTTCGCCACCAGAGTAAGCCCAACAATACACCATGAAAACTTACCAGGAATGCGGTGTTAACCGCAGGTAGTAACCAAACGCCTGCTGCCATCATGCTGAGATAGGCGATCGAGATTACCCAGCGGGTGACGTTTAAAATTGCTGGTTTACCCCAGCTAATCGTGAATGTTTGAATCTGAAATTTTTGATCACCTTCCATATCTGGCACATCTTTGAAGATGGCGATCGCGATGGTAAACACTAAAATGAAGAGGGTGATGATCCAGACGATCGGCGGAAACGAGAGTACTTGAGTCAGGGATTGGTTGAAGTAGGTAAATAGTCCAACGTTAACTACAAATCCGCGTACTGCCAAGATGCAAAAGGCAGCCATGAGAGAGAAGCGCTTAAGTCTAATGGGTGGTGCAGAGTAGGCGGTGCCTAAAATAATGCTGATGACGACAGTGGCCAAGAGCCAGGGGCTGCATGGGGCGATTATCAAAGGTGCCAGCGCAGCTATCGCTATGGCTAAAATGCCGGTGATGCCGATGATCCATTTTCCTTGCTGAACCGAGAATTCGCCGCTGGCTAGGGGCAGGTGGGGTTTGTTGACTCGATCAATCTCGATATCGTAGAGCTGGTTGAGTCCGACGATGTAAATGTTGCCGCAGATGCAGGCTAACCAGGCTGCAAAAATTAACTGTAGGTGCTGGTCAGAAA
Source organism: Synechococcales cyanobacterium GL140_1_metabinner_5_sub (assembly GCA_025359065.1). Classification (GTDB taxonomy): domain Bacteria; phylum Cyanobacteriota; class Cyanobacteriia; order Cyanobacteriales; family Chamaesiphonaceae; genus JAAFHZ01. The sequence goes on from JANYHM010000070.1 coordinate 33,971, forward strand.
GGATGGTGCTTGCTGGAATATTGTTGGTGGCAATAGCAATGAGGTATAAGGCGATTACGCTGAGGGTGGTGCCAATGATGGTGTGGGGGCGAGAAAATTGCCAAAGGCTAGATAGAAATGACATCCGAGAATTCTCCTTTGGCCGGTCAAACTGCTTCTAGCTTAGATCAAAGTTGTCCTGCTTTGAGGATTGCGCCAAACTCCACAAGAGCTGAAACAGCCCCAGCAAATATTCCGTAATAACTCGATTATCTACGATGGTGCCTTTTTGCTGGAGAATGGAAAGCTAGTCGATACCGATTAACTAACTCCAAAAACCATGTTATTTAGCGAAGTTGTCAGCAAATTGGGCAATCCCCAGCACCATCTCGGTGCCAACCCCGAAATCAGCGGCTTGACCCCGATCGATCAAACTCAACCAGGTACTCTCAGCTACATCGAAGGCGACAAGTTTGCGAGTTTGATTGCCACCACCACCGCAGCGGCGTTAGTCTTGCCCCAAAAAGATGACATTCTGGCTAGCGCCACAGCGCAAGGATTAGCCTGGGTAGCCTCCTCAGATCCACGCTTACTTTTTGCCCAATCGATCGGTCTTTTTTATCAACCATTCCAACCACAGCCCGGAATTCACCCTTCAGCAGTCATTGATCCCCAGGTGAAGCTGGGTGCCGATGTGTATATTGGTGCCCATGTGGTGATTCAAGGAGAAGTATCGATCGGCGATCGCACGGTGATTCACCCCAATGTGACTATTTACCCCGATGTGCGGATTGGCGATGATACGGTGCTTCATGCCAACTGTGTCATTCATGAACGCAGCCGCATTGGTAATCGCTGTGTGATCAATAGTGGCACCACAATCGGCGCGGAAGGCTTTGGCTTTGTACCCACGGCTACTGGCTGGTTTAAGATGCAGCAGTCGGGCTACACCATTTTGGCAGACCAAGTAGAAATTGGCTGCAATAGCTGCGTCGATCGAGCAGCAGTAGGTGACACCAAAATTGGCCGCGATACTAAGATCGATAACTTGGTGCACATTGGCCATGGCTCTGAGATTGGATCAAACTGTGCGATCGCCGCCCAGGTTGGCCTAGTAGGCGGGGTGAAGATTGGCAACCAAGTATTACTCGGCGGTCAGGTGGGTATTGCCAACAAAATCACCGTGGGTGACGGGGCGATCGCCTCCCCCAAGAGTGGCCTGCACAGCGATGTACTCCCCGGCACCATCGTGTCAGGGTATCCCGCAGTTCCTCACAAGACTTGGCTTAAGGCTTCAGCGATCATTAATCGATTACCTGAAATATATCAGGCTTTCAAAAAGATATCTAAGTGAAGCTGAGAGCCTCTGGCTTAAAGCCGTGGGCAGGAGATAGAATCGAGGCGTTGATATGACTAAGTTCCGACGGGAAGCTGAAGATAGTGCCCAATTCTATAAAAAGATTAATTCATCACTATTCCAGGTTGCACCGCAGGTGATCGATGCACAATAATGTATCATCAATTTCATCTTACCGCCCCCGCAGTGTCATGTCAGATACAACCATCGAATCAATACTTCACGAGCAGCGCCTGTTCCAGCCCGCGCCAGAATTCTCTCAGGGGGCAACAGTCAACAGCCTAGCTGCTTACGAAGAACTTTACGCCAAAGCCGCCGCCGATCCCGCCGCCTTCTGGGGCGAACTCGCTCAACAGGAACTTCACTGGTTCAAACCATGGAAGCAAGTCCTAGATTGGAGCAACCCGCCCTTCGCCAAATGGTTTGACGGCGGCAAAATCAATATTTCTTACAACTGCCTCGATCGCCACCTCACCACCGACCGACGCAACAAACCCGCCTTAGTCTGGGAAGGCGAACCGGGCGACTCCCGCACCCTCACTTATTTTGAGCTGCATCAAGAAGTCTGCCAAATGGCCAACACCCTGCTCAAGCTAGGCGTAGTCAAAGGCGATCGAGTGGCCATCTACATGCCGATGATTCCCGAAGCAGCCACGGCCATGCTAGCCTGCGCCCGCATCGGAGCCGTACATACCGTGATTTTCGGCGGTTTTAGCGCCGAAGCCGTGCGCGATCGATTAAATGCTGGGGAAGTCAAACTAGTAATTACTGCTGATGGCGGCTGGCGCAAAGATGCGATCGTCCCTCTCAAGCTGCAAGTAGATAATGCGATCGCCGACAGTGCTTGCCCGTCAGTAGCAAAAATCTTGGTAGTCCAACGCACCAAACAAGAAACTGCGATGGTGGCTAATCGTGACCATTGGTGGCACGAAGAACAAGCTACAGCTTCTACCGACTGTCCGGCAGCCGAACTAGATGCCGAAGACCTGCTGTTTATTCTTTACACTTCGGGCAGCACCGGCAAACCAAAAGGAGTCGTACATACCACTGGCGGCTATAACCTTTATACCCACATGACCACCAAGTGGATTTTTGACATCAAAGATTCTGATGTGTATTGGTGTACTGCCGATGTGGGATGGATTACCGGACATAGCTACATTGTCTATGGGCCATTATCTAATGGTGCTACCACCGTCATGTACGAAGGTGCGCCCCGCCCTAGTAATCCGGGCTGTTTCTGGGATGTAATAGAAAAATACAAAGTCACCATTTTCTACACGGCACCTACTGCCATTCGTACCTTCATCAAAATGGGCGAAGAAATCCCCAATACCCGCGATATGTCTTCCCTGCGACTGCTAGGTACTGTGGGTGAACCAATTAACCCCGAAGCTTGGATGTGGTATCACCGAGTCATTGGCAAAGAACGGTGCCCGATCGTGGATACCTGGTGGCAAACCGAAACCGGCGGCATTATGATTACGCCGCTGCCCGGAGCTATTGCTACTAAACCCGGTTCTGCGACCCGTCCTTTCCCTGGCATCATTGCTGATGTTGTAGATTTGGATGGTCAGCCTGTTCCGCGCAATACCGGCGGCTATTTGGTAGTTCGGCATCCTTGGCCAGGAATGATGCGCACCGTATATGGCGAACCCGATCGGTTCTGCACTACTTACTGGGAGCACATTGCCCCGATCGATGGTAAATACCTGTATTTTGCTGGTGACGGTGCCCGCCAAGATGAAGATGGGTATTTCTGGGTAATGGGTCGCATTGATGATGTCATCAACGTTTCTGGCCACCGTTTAGGCACCATGGAAGTGGAGTCGGCCTTGGTTTCTCATCCAGCAGTGGCCGAAGCGGCAGTGGTGGGCAAACCAGATGATCTAAAGGGCGAAGAAATTGTGGCCTTTATTACTTTGGAACATACTTTTACCGCCAGTGATGCTTTGATCAAAGAGCTGAAACAGCACGTAGGTAAAGAAATCGGGGCGATCGCTCGTCCGGGTGATATCCGCTTTACCGATTCGTTGCCCAAGACTCGATCGGGCAAAATTATGCGGCGGTTGCTGCGCACTATCGCGGCAGGAGAAGAGATTACTGGAGATACTTCAACCTTGGAAGATCGTTCGGTGCTCGATCGGCTGCGTCAGGATACCTAATTAGCTAACGATCACTGGCAACTTCTATCACCAATGATAGAAACACTCTCAAACAAAGCATGACTTTAGTTAGATGCTGTTGTTTAACTATCGATTTACAATCGAGGTATATAAAAAGTAAAGACATTAGCGAAGGAGGCAGATTCAGAGACGAATCTCCTCTTTTTTATTAGGATTTTTTGTAGCTATTCATATCATAATGTAGCAAGTATATTCTGCATCAACAATTCATCAAAACCATGATCGATTTGCTACTAATGCTCATGTTAGGATTTTTGGGTAGCTTTGGACATTGTGCCAGCATGTGTGGATCTTTAGCCGTTGCTTTAGCCACAAATTCTTCAGCAGTCACTTGGAAACAGGCTTGGTGGTTTCATGGAGCCATGAACCTCGGTCGGGTTTTGAGCTACGGACTCGGCGGTGCTGTCCTAGGTGGTGTAAGTGCTGCCGTAATTTCTGGTGGTCAATTGGTGGGCATTGGGAGCCAGCTTCGATCGATCATTGCTCTCATTGGTGGATTGTTACTGATTGGTTCTGGATTAGGCCAAGTTTTTCCTGGAAAATGGCCGTTGCCCAAGCTTGCTAGCTGTCATCGATCGATCCAAAAAACCACTCAGCAGCCTTGGCTATTAGGAATTCTCTGGGGACTGATGCCCTGTGGCTTTTTATATACTGCACAGTTAAAGGCGATCGAAAGCGGTTCGGTCAGCCAAGGTGCTTTGACCATGCTGGCTTTTGGATTAGGCACCACGCCGGTAATGCTGGGCATTGGGTTCGCTGCCGGATACTGGAGCATCGAGCGCCGCAGTCAACTGCGGCGGGCAGGGGGCTGGATTGCGATATTAGTGGGGGTTCTAACCTTAGGGCGCAGCGGCGAAACAATGAGCAATGCAGGCTATGGAGCAATTAGCTGTCTGGCCTTGGCTTTGGTGGCTAGACCAGTAAGTAAGCTGTGGCCAGGATTAATGAGCTATCGGCGATTATTAGGAGTGGGGGCAGCGGTGCTGTCGATCGCCCATACCCTCCATGTGGTGGTTCATGGCTGGGATTGGAACTGGGGAGCTTGGGCTTTTCTGGTTCCCAGTCAACAGGCTGGCATCTTAGCGGGCTGTGGATCACTGGTTTTCTTGTTACCAGCAGCACTGACCAGCTTCGATCGCGCCCAAACTTACTTAGGTCATAACTGGCGGCGTTTGCACCTGTTGGGGGTTCCGGCAATAGTGCTGGCTACCTGTCATGGAATTTTGACCGGGGCTAGTTATTTGGGCACGGTACAAGTAACTTTTGATCATCAGGTGCGATCGATAATTTTCCTAGGAGTGACTTTTTTGGTATTACTAATTCGCTGGCGCTGGCTCTGGTCAATGTTAGCAGTCGAAAAATTTTATACTCCCAGTGACAAGCTCAGGATATCGACACTTGGTAAATGATGACGCTGTAACAACTTTGGGTTAGTATCCTGATTGTTCGCCACTTTTGGATGAGAAATCTTATGGCTCGCTACGACGTATATGGACTAGGTAATGCTTTACTAGATGTGGAATGCGAGGTGGAGACAGCGGTACTGGCTGAACTAGGCATTGATAAAGGTGTCATGACTTTGCTTGACGAAGAAAGTCAGAACAAAATTTTGCAGCATTTGGGTGACAAATCTACTAAAAGAACCTCTGGCGGCTCGGGGGCAAATACCATTGTGGCCGTTAGTCAATTTGGTGGCAAAGCATTTTATTCTTGCAAAGTTGCTCAAGATGAACCGGGTACACATTATCTGCAAGATCTACGAGACTGTGGGGTTGAAACTAACCAAAATTCGGTGGGTGTAGGGGTTACTGGTAAGTGCTTAGTTTTTGTGACTCCTGATGCCGATCGAACCATGAATACCTTTTTGGGTATTTCTTCTAATTTGGCGGTGAGTGATTTGGTACCAGAAGCGATCGCCGACTCTACCTATACCTACATCGAAGGTTATTTGGTGACGGGGGAAACCACTTTAAATTCGGCGATTAAAGCGCGAGAACTCGCCGCCGCTGCGGGTCAAAAAACTGCCCTGACTCTTTCTGATCCCAACATGGCCAAGTTTTTTAAACAAGCTTTGTTAGATATTGTTGGGCAAGGAGTTGATTTGCTATTTGCCAATGATGCTGAGGTCTTTGAGATGGCGGGCACTCAAGATTTAGGAGTGGCGATCGAGTATTTAAAAACTCTGGCAAAAACTTTTGCGATTACTTTAGGGGCTAAAGGTTCACTGATTTTTGATGGAGAAAATCTGTTGGAAATTGCTCCTTTTCCGGTAAAACAGATCGACACAGTAGGTGCTGGTGATATCTATGCTGCTGGCGTATTATATGGCATTACCAATGGTCTAGATTGGGCAACAGCCGGACGATTGGGTTCGATGGCTTCGTCTAAACTGGTGACGATATTAGGGGCACGGATGGCGACGGCTGACGTGCAGGCTTTATTGTCTAAACTGTAATTTGGATGGTGGCTGTAATTTGATTCCTGCGCGGTGATAAATCACAGCCATCTAAAAAACAGTCCATCAAAAAATCTGATAAATCATATTTTAGACAAATGCTCAAAAACCGATTTATCTCCAATATCTGGAGGAATAGCTTGAATAGCTTTGCGGAATGCAAAAACCAAGAACAAGCCAGCCCACGCTACTAGCATCGCTTGCTCGATCGGCACTGGCAAAAAAGAAAACATGTGGCCCAACAACAACGCTGGTAACAGCGGAGTCAACAGCTTAGTTTCTAGGCGACCAAAACAAAAACCTTCTTTAAAAAAGATGCCAGTGAGAGCGGCAAAAACAAAGCCCACACCCAAAATCGAGAAAGGCTGTTGATAAACAAAAACAGCCAAAGGTTCAGAACTATAAACCGTAAAAACTACAGCAGCGATCAATCCAATTAACCAAAACAACTGCAATACCCGATGCAGAACTTTGAAATAAATATGAATTGTCCAGAGGCTCAGCCCTAAACCTGCGCTGAATAACATAAATAATGGAGTGAGTAGTTTCAAGACTAGCGGATCATTACCAATTCCTAGAATCAGACCCACACCGATCGCCAAGCTCAGCCCAGAAATCGCCAGCCCAGTGCGATATAAAATCACCTCTCTTCGATCGGCATCGGTAATAGTAAATTCACCAAACTGGCCTTGGTAAACCGGACTCATCGTAGTATTCATAGATTGTTGCCTCTACAGCTCGCAATGTCTATTATATCGTCAACCTTTCCGATACCATCCCAATTCCGGTAAGCTAATTAAAAACCTGTGACTGCCATGAAAGGAAAATCTTTGCCGCCTAACCTGATTATTATCTTGGGCAAATTTGTCTGGACAACCATGTGGCAGCTCATGATGTCTAAGCTAGCCCCGCGCGATCGCAGCGGAGCCTATCTAAGACCAGCTAGCGAATTTCATCACCAAATTGGGGATGAGCAATATCCAGCAGCGATCAATCGATATCATCTCTATGTAGGTATGAGTTGTCCTTGGGCACATCGCACCCTGGTGGTGCGGGCGCTGAAAGGACTGGAGAATGCAGTGTCAGTAACAACAGTGGTGGCCTCGGCAGAGTCTGGGGGGTGGATGTTGCCAGATGGAAGCCAGACTTTGGCTGATGTGTATAGATCGGCTCAACCAGGTTATCAGGGGCGCTGCACGGTGCCGATGCTGTGGGATAAGCAGACTAAGAGCATTCTGAACAACGAAAGCGCTGAAATTATTGTGATTTTAAATTCGGCTCTGAATGAGTTTGCTCAGCATCCTGAGCTAGACTTGTATCCAGAAGATTTAAGAGCACAGATCGATCAGTGGAACGAAAAAATCTATGGCTCAGTAAATAATGGTGTGTATCGCTGTGGCTTTGCCCAAACCCAGGCGGCCTATGATGTGGCCTGCGAAGAATTGTTTACGATGCTGAATGAACTCGATCGATCACTGTCAAATACTCAATATTTATGTGGCGATCGGCTGACTCTGGCTGATGTGCGATTGTTTACCACATTGATTCGGTTTGACATTGTTTATTTTGGCTTGTTTAAGTGCGATCGGCAGCGCATCCAAGATTATCAATACTTAGGAGCCTATCTTCGGGATCTCTATCAGCATCCGGGAATTGCTGATACCTGCAACTTAGAGAGTATCAAACAAGATTACTATGGCAACCTGTTTCCGTTGAATCCTGGTGGAATTATTCCGGCGGGCAGTGGGTTTGAGGAGCTATTGCAAACACATGGTCGAAAATCGCTCATACCTACTTGATCTAACTTTCCATGCAAGGAGAAGTAGATAATCAAGGCAATCATGAGAAATATTCAAATCTAGGCTTTTCACTATGTGGCGCGTAACCATTCAATGTTCTGATGATAGCTGGCGGGTGCAGGGTGCCGCATTTAAAATCATTGCCGATAAGTATCCAGCGACCTTGATCTCTTCCAAAAAAATGCCAGGAGACGATCGAAGAATTATGGCTTATCAACTCGAAGATGTCAGTGATGCAGATGCCTTTGTAGAGGAATGCTCTGGTTTAGATGGTTTTGTCGCAATGTTTGAATCACTGTAAGTACAGATATCAAAAGAGCCAAAACAAGATTGTCTTGGCTCTGAGCTTTGACTGAAGGTGTTTTCGCTAACAGTCAGATAGCAGACTGACGGATTGGTGATGTAAATCTACCGGTGGTTTTGACAGGGAAAGCTGGAGTGAAAACCTTCTCCATCGATATCTGTCCCCAGGTTGATGAATTCAAAGCTGTAGGGTTAAACTGTCCAATCATGGCTGCGAGTAAGCAAAGATTCGGTAAAAGATGCCACCATCCATTCAAATAGTCATGTTGTTTCATCAATATACTCCCCAATGGTGAATCCCCATGGCTTTAGTAGATTTCATGCACTAATAATAAAACATTAAATCAATCAGAATCGTATAGATAGGCACCTGTTCATTGTTTTCTTTAGCTGTATCAATAACGAGCAAAATTTCTATCAGAAATAACGATGTATTGAATGCCTGGATTAGCTTTGTTTTTTTACAGCGCTCAACCGTAATAAAAAAGCACTGTAAAAATGTGTGCTGCTACACATCCACCTTTAATCTTAATTCATCGGCATAGATGAAATTTGGTTGGATTTACGAAAATTTTGCTTGCTGACTACTACAAGCTCTGTTCCTGTCATTGTCCTGTCGAAGAGGAGCAGGATAGATCGATCGAACCACCTTAACCAATTTCAATCAGCAAATACTTAGGTCTGGCAGGCCAGAGAACCTATAAATTACGCCTGGAATACTTTGCTCAAGCCATATCCACCAGTGATCAGTGAATCGAAATCACCTTAGCCATAGAAAAACTTATAGATTTTATTCGATATTCATTAGTAAAAAATGCGACCTTCCTCTATACATAGAGAAAAATATGCGATAAGCTTGAATGCAAGTTGATTGAATCTATGGATTGAGTCACCAAACTCAGTGCCTAGGTAGATTTGTCAATTATCCATAGTTAAAAATCTATTGTTTACAATTATTTAACTCTATCGATACCATTTCTTCCTGGAGTTGGTGCCGATCGCTTTATATTTCACCGAATATCTATAAGGAGCAACAATATGAAACATCTGGCGAATAACCTTTCCCGCCGTAAATTTATTCTTACTACTGGGGCAACCGCAATTGGTGGGTTGTTGCTAAAAGGATGTAGTCCCTCCAATAATCAATCAGCCACCTACGCCAATATCAATGGCAGTGGCATTGAAATAACCAAGGCTCGAATTGGTTTCATTGGTCAAACGGATGCTGCACCATTGGTAATTGCCAAAGTAAAAGAGCTGTTTAAAAAATATGGTGTTCCAGATGTGGAGCTGGTTAAACAACCATCTTGGGCAGTTACTAGAGATAACCTGCAAATTGGTTCCGCTGGCGGCGGACTTGATGGAGCAATGCTTTTAAGTCCAATGCCCTATCACATGAGCATGGGAACTATCACTGTCAACAACAAAAAGCTGCCCATGTACATAGTGGCCAGAATGAATACTGGTGGCCAAGGAATTTCATTGGGCAATCTCTATCGAGATGCTAACGTGGGGTTAGATTCTTCTAAGCTCAAAGATCGGGTTGATCGACAGAAAGCAGCCGGTAACTATTTGCGCTTTGCCCATACTTTTAAAGGTGGCAACAGTGATTTATTGTTGCGCTATTGGTTGGCCTCTGGCGGAATTAATCCTGATAAAGACGTGATTAGTTTGGTAGTGCCCGGTTCTCAGTTAGTGCCTAATATTAAAGTCAATAGCGTTGATGGCTTTTGCGTGGGCGATCCCTGGCACGTGCGATTAATCAACCAGAAACTTGGCTATAGCGCCCTAGTGACCAATGAATTATGGCAAAATCACCCCGAAAAAGCTTTATCTTTTCGGAGCGATTGGGTCGATCGGCATCCAAATGCCACAAAAGCAATTGTGCAAGCCTTAATGGAAGCCCAGCAATGGTGTGACAAACCAGAAAATAGGTTGGAAATGGCCAAAGATATTTCGGCACCAGAATGGGCAAAAGTCCCAGTCAAAGATGTCCAAGATCGCCTCACTGGCCGGATTGATTACGGTAGTAGCCGTCCCACAGTAGAAAAAAGTCCAAATATCATGCGCTACTGGGATAACTACGCTAGCTATCCTTTCAAAAGCCATGATCTGTGGTTCTTAACTGAGAATGTACGCTGGGGTCAAATTCCGCAAAATACTGATCTGAAACAGATAATCGATCGGGTAAACCGCGAAGATATCTGGCGAGCCGCCGCCAAAGACCTCAAGTTAGCAGCCGCCCAAATTCCAGCAACCACCTCCCGAGGAATTGAAACATTCTTCGATGGTGTCAAATTCGACCCCGAAAATCCTAGCAAATACTTACAAAGCCTAAAAATCAAACAGGTTTAAATAGTCTAAGAGTCCAGTCTAAAAATCTACCGTAGAGCGGGCTGCTATTGAGCAGAGTCGAAATACTGCCCACGAACTAAAATCTAAGCTTTTCACTAGCGAGCAATGCTCACAAAGTAAGATTCAAATTCACTACTCATCTAACCTTTAAATTACAGGAAAATCATCATGGCCAGAGCTGTCAACAATCGCTATCAACCCAATTTAATCAATAGATTATTGAGCAACAAAAAAACCAGAAAGGTTATTGCCCCCATCATAGCCGCAACCTTCTTTTTAATCATCTGGCAATTGCTCACCCTCAGTCCTGATGCAAATCTACCCAGTCCAATCAAGGTAATTCAACAAACCTGGGAGCTAATCATTAATCCTTTCTTTGACAAAGGAGCCAACAACAAAGGACTATTTTGGCAGATTTGGGCTAGCTTACAGCGGGTAATCCAGGGTTTTGCCTTAGCGGCCATTGTAGGAATTTCAGTAGGAATTATTGTCGGAACTAGTGAGTTTCTTTTTGATGCTCTAGATCCAATCTTCCAGGTACTGCGAACTATTCCACCCTTAGCTTGGTTGCCAATTTCCTTAGCAGCTTTCCAGCAGTCCAATCCATCCGCGATTTTTGTGATTTTCATTACCTCGGTGTGGCCAATTATCATCAACACGATCGCCGGTGTTCAACAAATCCCCCAAGATTACGTGAATGTCTCGAAAGTTCTTCAACTATCCCGCAAAGAATACTTTTTAGAAGTAGTCTTTCCTGCAACTGTTCCCTACATTTTTACTGGTTTAAGAATCGGCATTGGTCTATCTTGGTTGGCGATCGTCGCTGCCGAAATGCTAATCGGCGGAGTAGGTATTGGTTTCTTCATCTGGGATGCCTGGAACGCCGCAAATGTCAGCCAAATTATCATTGCACTGCTTTACGTAGGATTGGTAGGTTTGATGTTAGATAAGCTAATTGCTTTTATTGCGACCAAAGTAGTCCCTGACGAAAAGAAATAGCTCATAAAGCAAACATTTTGTAGGGTGGGCAATGCCCACCACCTAAGGTCTTCTGCTACTCATCGTTTCCTCGATCGCCAAAGACACAATCAAAGAGATCAACTCATCAAAAATCATCAGCAGGTAACAAAATGTCAAACTTTGTAGAAGTCAATCAAGTCGATAAAACCTTCGATCTATCCGGTGGAGGTAGCTATATCGCTCTAAAGGGCATTGATTTAAACATCCGACGCGGTGAATTCATTTCATTAATCGGTCACTCTGGCTGTGGTAAATCTACGCTGCTGAACATCATTGCTGGACTCGATCATGCGAGCGAAGGCGTAGTCTTAGTAGACGATACCCCTGTAACTAAACCCGGCCCCGATCGAATGGTGGTTTTCCAAAACTACTCACTGTTACCCTGGCTTACAGTCAGAGAAAACATCGCCATGGCCGTTAACAAAGTCCTCACCGGCTTACCGAAGGCCGAAAGAAACGAAATCATTGAACAACATATTGATATCGTCGGCTTACGAGCGGCTGCTGATAAAAAGCCAGGACAATTATCGGGTGGCATGAAACAACGAGTCTCGATCGCCCGTGCCTTTGCCATTAAGCCCAAAGTATTGTTGCTAGATGAGCCTTTTGGAGCCTTAGATGCTTTAACCCGAGGCGGTCTACAAGAGCGACTAATTCAAATCTGTGAAGAAAACCAAGTAACGGCAGTGATGGTGACTCACGATATTGATGAAGCATTGTTGTTGTCCGATCGCATTGTAATGCTGACCAATGGCCCTTCTTCTAAAATCGGTCAAATTTTAGATGTAGATATTCCCCGCCCCCGTAAACGGTTAGAGGTGGTAGAACACCCTAGCTACTACAGTTTAAGGAGTGAAATGATCTATTTCCTCAACCAGCAAAAACGGGTGAAGAAACTTCGCTCTCAAAAAAATACGGTAGTGGCAAGACATGGCCTAGAAAAAGTCAATATTCAACTGGGCTTTGTACCTTTAACCGCCTGTGCGCCCCTAGCGATCGCCAAAGAAAAAGGCTTATTTGCCAAACATGGTTTAGATGAAGTGAGTCTAGTCCGAGAATCAAGCTGGCGAGGGATTGTGGATGGCATCAGTGGCGGCTACATTGATGCCGCTCAAATGCCTTCAGGAATGCCTGCTTGGATGACGCTGGGTGGCAATAACGATAGTCCATTGCCGATCGTTACGGCTTTGACTATGGCGCGAAATGGTAATGCCATCACCTTAAAAGAAGAGTTCTATCAACAAAATGTCCGCACTCTGGATGATTTTCATAAATTTATTGTGGATACTCCTGATAAACAGCACAATTTTGGGATGGTGCATCCATCTTCGATGCATAATTTGCTGCTGCGCTACTGGCTAGCTGCTGGTGGCATTGACCCCGATAAAGATGTTCACCTAATGACTATTCCTCCTGCCCAAATGGTGGTAGATCTAAAAGCAGGGACAATCGATGGCTATTGTGTGGGTGAACCTTGGAATTATCGGGCGGCAAAAGAAGGCAAAGGCTTTACGATTGCTTCCGATTTAGGCATTTGGAATGGCCATCCAGGCAAGGTGTTAGGGGTACGAGAAGATTGGGCTGCTGCTTATCCCAATACCCATGTAGCCTTGGTAAAAGCCCTCTTAGAAGCCTGTGAATATTGCGCTGACCCGCAAAACGTTGATGAGATTCGGCAACTGCTCTCGCAGCGCGAATATTTGGGGATGAAGGCCGAATATATCACTCTGGCTGATCCTTTGAATGACAACGGCGTTCACGATCCTCACCAAGAATTTGCCCATCCTCAATTTTTTGGCCAAGGTGTAAATCGTCCGAGTCGCACCGAGCAACTATGGATAATTACTCAAATGGCTCGCTGGGGAATCACTCCCTTCCCGCGCAATTGGGTGGAAGTTTTAGAACGGGTCTGTCGGATGGGGACTTTTAGTACTGCATCCCGCGAATTGGGAATAGATGTGGATTACAGCCGTAGCCAAATCGAGCTATTTGATGGGGTGAAATTCAATACCGAAGATCCGATCGGTTATCTCAATAGCTTGCCAATCAAGCGATCAATTTCAGTTGCCGAAGTAATTTTAGATCATGCAAAGGTGTAATTATGATACAAACTCAAACTAAACTAACTTTAAACCAACGGGTTGTAACGACAGATCCTTTCTTGGTCATTCAAGATGTTGCCAAGATTTACCCCACGGCCAAGGGCACTTACACAGTTTTAGAAAACGTGAATTTGGTAGTAAATCAAAGCGAATTTATTTGCTTGATTGGTCACTCCGGCTGCGGCAAATCTACTTTACTGAATATGATTGCCGGGTTTTCGCAGCCCAGTAAAGGCATTGTGGAATTAAAAGGACAACCAATCACTGAACCTGGTCCCGATCGAATGATGGTGTTTCAGAACTATGCTCTTTTGCCTTGGAAGAGTGCTTTTGAAAACGTCTACTTGGCAGTAAATTCGGTTTATCCCCATAAATCAAAAGCCGAGAAAGTCTCGATCGTCAATGAAAACTTAGCGATGGTAGGACTCTCTGACGCTGCTGATAAAAAGCCTCAGCAGCTTTCGGGTGGAATGCGCCAGCGGGTTTCGATCGCCCGTGCTCTCTCGATTCGGCCAGAGATCCTGATTTTAGACGAACCCTTTGGGGCTTTGGATCAAATTACTAAAGAGGAACTTCAAGAAGAGCTAATGAAAATCTGTGGTGAGCAACAGTGTACGGTGCTAATGATTACCCACGATATTGATGAAGCGCTATTTTTAGCCGATCGACTAGTGATGATGACCAATGGCCCCGCTGCCAAAATCGGCGAAGTGCTAGACATTCCTTTCGATCGTCCTCGCGATCGAGACCAAATTATGGAAGACCCAGAGTACTATAACTTGCGCAACTATGCTCTGGACTTTTTATATCATCGTTTTGCCCATGACGATGAATAATTTTCATGCAATTCTATGAATACCTCTAATGATTTGCCAGATTAAGATGTTGCTCAGAGAGTGCTAGAGTTATAAAATCGTCGTCTACAAAGATTAAGATAACTACTTTAGTCTTTGTAAATGTCAACGGCAACTTTGTAACAACTTAATGAGCTAACAGTCATCATGCGAATACTTAGAAATTTATTGTCGATCATCACTGATGACGAAAAATTTTTACATAGCTTAGAAATCATTGAGGGATGGGTTTCTAAGCTCCTTTCTGTGGGCATGGTTCTGGTTACTTTTGCAGCGATCGGACATCTGGGCTATTCACTAGTTGAGACCCTACTTACAGTTCGAGACTATTATGATAATGATAATTTCAACAAGAAACTATTTCAGTTGTTTGGCTTATTTCTGAATGTATTGATTGCACTAGAAATACTAGAAAATATCACGGCTTACCTCAAGAAGCACGTTATTCAAGTTGAATTAGTACTCGTAACTTCCTTGATTGCGGTATCTAGAAAAATTATTATTTTGGATTTAGAAAAAAAAGATAGTAATGACTTAATTGCTCTAGGAGTAGCTTCTCTTGCCCTGTCGGTGAGCTATTTGATCATTCGTCTTTCCAATCGCTCTAGCAGACATTAGAGTTGTCGGGAAACAAGAATGGCTATGGGATTGGATTTCATTAGATTCATGCGGTTTTCAAATAAAAATTCCATAGTCCTGTCGCTATTAGCATTAACTGATCATCAAAACCAGTTTTACGATTTCTGTAAATTGATACAACACAGTTATATCGTTTGATGCCAGCATGAGCATGTTCACATTTTACTCGTTTGCTGCTCAATGCTTTATTTTCCTCTTTTTGTTTCTCTGTCAAACCTTTTCCTCTGGGCTTTTTATGTGGTAAGTGGATATTCTCAAATTCATTTTGCAATCCTTGAAATCCCAAATCACCTTCTATAGGAATCTCTCCTGGTATGTGTTCTACTATTTTTTCCTCATAAGCCTCTGTAAAACTTGGCAACATCTCTTCAAACGATTTGAGATTCATTCCAGTCATTGCTCGCATCAAACGGTCTTGTGCAAGGATATGCTCTAGATTTAGCATTAGGCATAATTTATGACCGATTAATAACGAGCAACGCCATCTTCTCTGGCTGCTTTTTGTACCGCCGCCGTTACCGCCGTTGATACCCGAGGATCAAAGACCGATGGCACAATGTATTCGCGGTTTAAATCAGTCGGATTCACCAAAGAAGCGATTGCCTTTGCCGCTTCCAAATACATATTAGAAGTAAGCTGCTTAGCACGACAATCTAGCGCCCCACGGAATAAGCCAGGAAAAGCCAACACGTTATTAATTTGATTAGGATAATCACTACGTCCAGTAGCCATCACCGCCACAATGTCAGCAATTAACTCCGGCTGAATTTCTGGAATAGGGTTGGCCATCGCAAAGACGATCGGCTGCTCAGCCATGACCTGCACCATTTCTGGGGTAACTACACCCGGAGCGCTAAGTCCAATAAATACATCAGCACCCACCATCGCATCGGCCAGACTACCGCCTTGATCTACTGCTAAAGCTAACTTCTCGGGAGTCAAATCGGTGCGGTCTTTGGCAATTATTCCCTTGGAATCACACAGCACAATATGCTTTGCCCCAGCCAGCTTCAACAAATTAGCCACCGCAATACCCGCAGCGCCCGCACCGTTAAAGACAATTTTCACTTCAGCAATAGTTTTACCCACCACCTTGAGAGCATTCAACAAAGCCGCCAAAGTAACGATCGCTGTGCCATGCTGATCATCATGAAACACCGGAATATCTAGGGCTTCTTTTAGCCGCTTTTCGATTTCAAAGCAGCGGGGCGCAGCAATATCTTCGAGGTTTATGCCGCCAAACACCGGAGCGAGGTTAACAACAATATTGACAATTTCATCGGTATCTTGAGTAGTCAGACAAATCGGGAAAGCATCAATCCCGGCAAACTCTTTAAACAACATCGCCTTGCCTTCCATCACTGGCAGCGAAGCCTCAGCGCCCAAATTACCCAAACCCAGCACCGCACTGCCGTCAGTAACGATCGCCACCATGTTGCCCTTAACAGTCAGGTTATAAACCTCCGCCGGGTTAGCCGCGATCGCCTGACAAACTCTGCCCACACCGGGCGTATAGGCCATCGCCAAATCTGACTGCCGATCGAGAGAAATTTTGCTTTCCATCCGAATCTTGCCGCCCCGGTGGAGCTGCATGGTGCGGTCGTATAAGCTCAGCACCTTTACTTCTGGAATACTTTTTACCGCTGTCCCAATCCGATCACCATGCTCAGTGCTACTAGCATCAACCGTTACTTCGATCAACGAAATTGCTCGAGTTTGCTCAGTAATGTCGATCGCGCTGATGTTGCCGCCCACCGAAGCGATCGCCTGGGCAATACTGGCCAGCATCCCCGCCCGGTTAGGGGTTTCTAGACGCATGGTGATGCTAAAAGAAGGATTGGGAGTGAGTTTAGTAGTCATATCTTCTTAGCCGTAGTGATTTTTAGTGCGGGATGATTTTGATGGCGGGGTAAAAGCGCTGGCCGCTGGTGAATTCTAACAAAAACTGGGTAACTTCCTCAGGTTGAATGGCCTGAAGGTCGGTTAAGAGCGCAGCGGCAGCACTGCGGATATGTTCAATATCCACATTTTGAGGTTGGTCATCTGGTTGATAGGCTGGTTCATAGTCTCGCAGCCGAAAGCGACCTTCCCCGAGCATGATGGTGGCTCCGCGCCAGTTAGAGTTACCAAGGTGATGACAGGCCACGGCGATCTGTAGTAGTCCTTGATAGAACTTCTTTTCTGGGACAGATGCCGCTACCCAGAGAGCTTCTAGGGTATCGTGACAGTCGTAGAATTCTTGGGTGTTGAATTGTTCGATCGCCTGTGCTAACTCAGTCCCTGGCAATGGATCAGACATTTAAACGGCGGCCTTGACTTCGGCAAGAGTAATTTCTTGCTGATCGCCTACAAAATCTTGCTCAGGAGTGAGAAAAAGCATACAGTGACATTCTTTGCGCTCGCGCATTGGCACACAGGGACAGTTCCAATAAGCTGCTTTAACTTCGGCTTCTTTGTCTTCGTAGTGGCGGCAGGGGCAGAGGGGGGCACCGAGTTCTTCTTTGTTGCAGGCTAAGCCTTTGATGACTACGGCGGTGACGCTGAGGTCGGCACAGAAATAAGTGCTGGTGTTTTTAGCATAGGTTTCAGAAAAGTGCCGCATCGCCTCTAGCATTTTATCGCTGGGTTCTTTGGGGGGTACTAAAGACATAACCATTCCTCTGTGTGAAGTGCCCAGTCATTTTACCGCAAGCGTGGCGTGTTGGCACTTGTCTGGCAGGTCGGTTGCCTCAGACCAAACGTATCCGCAGGTTGCACCATAGGCGATCAAAGACGCTGAATGCAGCGGTCAAGCAAGGTGATAGAATAACAAGTTGATTCATTCCTATTCCTGCATATCATTCCCTATGGCAATTCGTGAAGTGTTCATGCCCGCCTTGAGTTCTACGATGACTGAAGGCAAAATCGTCTCTTGGACGAAGTCGCCCGGCGATCGAGTAGCAAAAGGTGACACCGTGCTCGTCGTCGAGTCCGACAAAGCGGATATGGACGTGGAATCCTTTGCAGAAGGCTTTTTGGCAATTCTGCTGTTCGAGGCTGGCTCTTCAGTACCTGTCGGACAAACGATCGCCCTAATTGCCGAAACCGAAGCTGAAATAGCCGAAGCCAAAAAGCTCGGCGCAACAGCGGCACCATCTGCAAGCACCGCAGCCCCCGCTGCTGCCAGTACAGCCATAGCCACCCCAGTAGCAGCCGCCACAGCACCATCTCAAGCTAGTGGACGCTTGATTGCTTCGCCTCGTGCCAAGAAACTGGCCAAAGACATGGGCGTGAACTTAGAGCAACTAAAAGGAACCGGACCAAACGGTCGCGTAGTCGCTGCTGATGTGGCCAGCGCTGCCGGTAAACCATTGCCCGCCAATATGGTTAGTCCTTCGGCTCCTCAAGTCGTCACCGCTGGCACTGTCGCGCCCATCATTGTGACCACCGCCGCGCCACCTAGCGTGCCCATGGCTAAGTTAGTACCTTTCAATACTTTGCAAAACGCGGTCAATCGCAACATGGTGGCTAGCTTAGCTGTCCCCACCTTCCGCACTGGCTTCACTATCACCACCGATAAGCTCGATGGTCTATACAAGCAGCTCAAACCCAAGGGCGTAACCATGAGCGCGCTGTTGGCCAAAGCGGTATCCATGACTCTGAAAAATTACCCGGTAATCAACTCCAGCTTCACTGATGCCGGAATTCAGTATCACGGTGCAATAAACGTCTCGGTAGCGGTAGCAATGCCCGATGGTGGCCTGATCACCCCAGTCTTGGCCAACGCAGACCAAATGGATATTTATTCCCTGTCACGGGCTTGGAAAGATTTGGTCGATCGAGCACGCGCCAAACAACTGCAACCGGCTGAATACAGCAGCGGCACCTTCACTATCTCGAATTTGGGCATGTTTGGAGTCGATAAATTCGATGCCATCTTGCCACCGGGAACTGGAGCAATTCTGGCGATCGGTGCTTCTCGTCCCACTGTGGTGGCTACGGCTGATGGAGCGATCGCTGTCCGCCAACAAATGCAGGTCAATATGACTGCTGACCACCGGATTATTTACGGTGCTGATGCCGCAGCGTTTTTACAAGACTTGGCCAAGCTGATCGAAACTGATGTGAATAGTCTGACTATGTAGATATTTGCAAATTGTAAATATAGCTAAAAATGGCTTCTACTCTAGAGTAGAGGCCATTTTGTTAAATCTGATCGCCCCATCTCGGCTCCCTAGAAACAAGATAAATGATAGAATCTGGTCTGAAATCGTCAAAAACATTCTTTGGAATCTTCCTTATGCGCGAAATTCTTATTTGTCTGGGTGTGACGATGGCCTGCACAGTTCTTGTACTGTTTGCTCAATTCACCAGCGCCCCAGAAGCTCTAGCTGACCAATCATCCATCAGTCAACCATCGACTCAGATGATTGCCATGAACACTAGCAAGCCCGAAAAAGCAGCTCCTGCTACATCACCGACCACTTCAACCAGCAAAACTATGTCTGAAATTACCACTCCTTCCGGACTCAAATACGTAGATGTCAAAGTCGGCGAAGGTGCCACTCCTGTAGCTGGCCAAAAAATTACTGTGAAATATTTAGGCACCCTAGAAAACGGCCAAAAATTTGACGGCGGCTCGATCGATTTTAACGTTGGTCAAGGTCAAGTAATCAAAGGCTGGGATGAAGGATTGCTTACTATGAAAGTTGGCGGCAGCCGCAAGCTGATTATTCCTCCGGACTTAGCCTACGGATCTCGTAGCCCCGGCGCTGGCATTCCTCCCAACGCCACCTTGTTATTTGATGTAGAGCTGTTAGCAATCAAATAATTTAACTCTAATAAATAGACAGAACCCAAATCTATACAATAGATTTGGGGATTATTTTTTAGGTGAGCCATGACTAATCGCATTACTGACAGCACTAATAAACAAGTTCTCAGAATATTAGATGCCAACCTCGATCGAGCCAGAGAAGGATTACGCATCGTCGAAGAATGGTGTCGATTTGGTCTAAATAACGTTAGCTTGGCGCGAGAATGCAAAGATTTACGCCAGCAGCTAGCCGCTTTACATACCCCAGATCTAAGAGCAGCCCGTAATACTGTGGCCGATGTAGGTACCCAGCTTACTCATATTCAAGAAGAACAGCGAGAAAACATCGATCAATTACTAGTTGCCAATCTCTGTCGCATTCAAGAAGCATTAAGGGTGTTAGAAGAATACGCCAAGCTATATAACCCAGCGATGAGTGCTAGCTGTAAACAAATGCGCTACCGAGTTTATAGCTTAGAATCGGCGCTGGATGAATCGAAAACTCCTGCTAAGATGGCGGATTTAATTAAGGCCAAAATATATTTGGTGACTATGCCAGTTCCAAATTTGCTGGGGACTGTAGAGAAGGCTTTACAGGGAGGTCTGACACTGGTGCAATATCGCAGCAAAGAAGCTGATGATGTTGACAGATTTCAAGAAGCCCAGGCTTTATGTGAGCTATGTCATCACTATGGGGCTTTGTTTATATTGAACGATCGGGTGGATTTGGCGCTGGCTGTTGGTGCTGACGGGGTGCATTTGGGGCAAAATGATTTACCGATCGCTGTGGCGCGTCAGATTTTGGGGCGAAATAAAATTGTAGGTCGATCAACTACTAACCCGGCTGAAATGGCTAAGGCTTTGGCGGAAGGCGCTGATTATATAGGTGTCGGTCCGGTACATGAAACTCCCACTAAGGCTGGAAAAGCGGCTTCGGGTTTAGAATATGTGCGCTATGCGGTGCAGCACTCTACAGTGCCTTGGTTTGCGATCGGTGGTATCGACCATACCAATGTGGGCGATGTAGTAGCAGCCGGTGCAACCGGGGTTGCAGTGGTTCGATCAATTATGCAGGCCAGTGATCCAGGGGCGATCGTGCAAGAGCTGCTGGCAAAATTTCCCCCGGAGTCGCTACAATCTTAAAGCACTGCCTGCCTAAAATTTATGTCATATAGCGATTTCACCGTGGAGGCTGCCAGACGGTTTAATGAGCAGGCAGGAGAAAAAGCACAGCCAATTTATGGCTGTGTTACCAGTGGTTTGCTATGGCGTTTCCTCAAACTAGATGGAAATCAAATGACTGTAGATTTAAAAGATTATTCTTTAGATCCCCTCGGTGATCTGCTGGGTAAATTGGTGTGGATGTGTGGAGATTTCAATACTACCCCTGTTAAGGTGACACATGTACTATAATCTACCCATGACTTGAAAAGCTTTGTCAGAGGGGAATTGAACATGATTAGCGCCATCTTTGAACGATTTGTTGAGAATACTGCTGTAACGGTTATGGTTAGAGCCA
>JANYHM010000071.1 GCA_025359065.1 Synechococcales cyanobacterium GL140_1_metabinner_5_sub
ATGAACAAATTTCTACTCAAGATATTCGCAGTTGGTTCACACATGATTGCTACGGTCATGACTCTATGGAGCTTACTGTATAAAAATTACCTGCTTTATTCATTTAATGGACTTCATTCGAGCTGAAACCGCTATAGTTCAAGCAGACTGTGCAGACCCAATAAATTCCACCCACTGAGCTTGCAAAGCATTAGTCGCCACCAGCCAAACAGCATCCCAATCATCGATTTGCTTGTGGCAACGCCACGTGATCAACTGCACATTCATCAACTTTGCCAAAATCCAACCGTTCCATCTCAGAAGCCGACAAACACCCCCTTTTTACCTACCACCAAACTCACCGGCAGCAAAAAATCCTGAATCTTCGCCGCCACCTCCATCAAACTCAACTCAACATCCCCCAACTGCTGCTTTCGCAAAAAAGCCCGCCAAGCCTGTTGCTTCTGAACATCAGCCGCAAACAACTCAGTCAAAGCCACCACATCAGCCAACTTCTCCGGCAAAAAAGAACCTCTGCGATCGAAAGTCGCCCTCAGCGCCTCCCCTAAAACCGCACCATCAAAACTGAAAACAGTAGCCAACACCCACAAATCATAAAAATCCTTTAGCCGTGTATTACCCATACCCAACATCACAATCGCCTGAAACTTCTCAGCCACCACTGTTTCACGCGGATAAGCCAAAATCTGCGGAGCTGGAAAACTCAACAAAACAGGAAACTCGATCGACACCGGAGCAGGCGTAACCGCATCCCCAAAACCCACATCAATTTGCACCAAGATGTTCTGGATTAGTCATAGCACCAACATCTCCAAATAAGGCTGCATCACCTTTTGCACCCGGCACACCTGAGCATAGTGAGCCAAAAGATTCAAATCTAACTTCTTAGCCGTCCAAGCCTCCTTCATCGCCTCCAAGGCCACATCCAAACCGATCGAAGAACGATACTTAAAACAATCAGCGATCGTCTTAGGCACACCATAAACTCGCACCGCCACCCCCGCCACCAAATGAGTTTCCACCCCCTCAGACAGCGATCAGCGAAAGCCCTTATAAACTGGCATTAAGCAGACTTCGCAGACCCAATAAATTCCACCCACTGAGCTTGCAAAACATTAGTCGCCACCAGCCAAACAGCATCCCAATTATCGATCGACAGCAAATAATAAATCCTACCCCTCAACTGCAAACGCAGCGTCTTATCCAAAGATGCCGACAACTCCTCAGCAACCAAAGCCTCAAAAAAAGACCGCTGCTTTTCTGGGTCAACAGGCTGAGGGTTATTAGAATAAGTCGGAAACCCCGCCCCGATAGCTTCGCTTGCGCCAAAGGCGATCGAACCCATACACTCATCTTCAGCCTTCACCATTTCCCGCAAAACTTGTCCTAAGCCACCTCTTTCGGCAACATCTTAATTTCCAACCTTTGGTTCAAAGCCGAAGCAATCCGCGCCAGCATCGACAAAGAATGCCCATCATAATCAGCATCCTCCAACCGAGCAATAACCGATTGAGTCGTCCCCACCAAATCCGCTAACTGGCGCTGAGTCAACCCAGCCTGCTTCCGAACGTCATAAATAATCATTGAAACCTGAGCATTAACCGACGAATCCTTCAGCATCTCCAATAACTCAGGATCTTTGTTGATCGATCGGCGAATAATTTTCAGAGCATCACTAGTATTATTCATCTGTTTCTTCCTCTGGTTCCACATAGGTATGAATTGTAGGATTAAGCACGAACATATCTTTGTACATCAAAGCCAAATCAATATCCTCATTCGGAACTTGGCTCTCTTCTTTCACAGTTGCTGGCATTGGTAGATTTAGTCATACTCACCTCCAATTTTATCGCATTTTTGCGATTTTGACCGTTAGCAACCCGTCCTCAATCTTCAGCAAACGTTTTCAAAAATACACCCACCATTTAAGCAAATGCATCGCCAAACGTTTATCAAAAACCCATAAACAACCTCAAAATAACAAAAAAACCACCAACCATATAGATCGCCACAATACATACCCCACAAACGTTTGGCAAAAACGATTACCCATCCACCCCAAGCAAATCAGCAATCCAACATTTGGCCTAAGCGAAACGATCGATCGCCCGATGCCATTATCAGCACCCCAAGACATTGATGGATTACTGAGACTGCGGGTATCAGAGGATTTGTGGCAAGCGATGTACTCACCGTTGCCCTGTTTAGACACCACGGCAGACTGCATTCAACGACTACAGATTGAGGCGATACAAAATAGCCCAGTGATTAAAGAATTGGATGCCAAGTTTGATATTTTTGCGCGGGAGTTTCAGGCGGAGTAGGTAATCGCGGTGAGTGAGGAAAAGTCGCTGAAGCTTTATGCGGTTAGCTATGCCCCTGGGGACGGGGATACTGATGTTTATTTGAATCACAAGGAGAGGTTGGAGAAGACGAAGTTACAGGTTTTTAAGGCTTGGGCAAGCGTGAGGGCACAGATTACGTCGCTGAAGGCGGTGGTGGTGCCACGAGATTAACTTAAATAATTGGGCCATTAATTGTACAAGCATCGGTTTGTACCGGCGTACAAGTTGGATCTCTATTTTTAAAAATGGTGCCTATGGTCATTAGCACAGCAAAATACACTATTAAGAGAATAAAGAGAGTCAGAAGGGGTCTTCTGTCTGCTTCTTTTTTTATTGAATCCAGCCATGATTTATTTTTGTGCATAAACTACCTCTCAACTCGCTCTAGTTCTTCACGTAGCACCCTACGCAGTATTGTTTCTAGCGGCTCACGATGATTTTGAATATGTTCACAAAGAGCATCATTGATTAGAGTCTGATAGTTACCACCGCCAGCAGCGTGGACTTGTGCCCGAAACCACTCTAAGATTTCATCATCTAACCTAATAGTGATGCGAGTTTTACCCACTGGTAAGGGATCGATCGCCCCCCGTTTTCCTTGGCTGAAATCATACTCAGTATCCATTGATCATCCCTCTTCGTATTGAGTTAGTTCAGGTCGCTCTTCTGATAAACTGATGGCGGAAGCGACTTGTACAGAGCCTGCGATATCTAGAGGATAATCATGACAGACTATCGGCGGGAAAAAGACTCTATGGGCGATCGAGATCTCCCAGCTACTGCTTACTATGGCATCCAAACCTTAAGAGCGATCGAGAACTTTCCGATTAGTGGCCTGAAACCTTTGGCCACCTATGTAGATGCCTGTTTGCTGATCAAAAAAGCCGCCGCCAAAGTCAATGGCGACTTGGGTTGTATTACCAGCGAGGCCAGCCGATCGATTCAAAGTGCCGCCGATGAAATCTTGCAGGGCAACCTGCGCGATCAGTTTGTAGTAGATATATATCAAGCCGGAGCCGGAACCTCCCACCACATGAACATCAACGAAGTCTTGGCCAACCGGGCATTAGAGATTTTAGGCGATGTCAAAGGCAGCTATGCCAGAATCAGCCCGAATGATCACGTGAATTATGGTCAGTCTACCAATGACGTAATTCCGACGGCCATCCGGGTGGGAGCCTTGTTGGCGTTAGATCATACCCTGTATCCAGCTTTAGCAAAATCGATCGCCGCCACCACCGCTAAAGCCCAAGAATTCCAAAACATCGTCAAATCTGGTCGCACCCATTTACAAGATGCTGTACCCGTCAGGCTTGGCGACAGCTTTGCCGCTTTCGCCCAAATTTTAACCGACCATCAACGCCGGATTCAATATGCAGCGCAGGATTTAATGCAGCTTGGTTTGGGGGGCAGCGCAGCGGGTACAGGGCTAAATACTCATCCCCAATATCGCCAACAGGTCGCAACTGTTTTGGGCGAACTCATCGGTCATCCCCTGACCCCAGCCCCCCATTTGATGGCTGCAATGCAGAGCATGGCTCCTTTTGTGGCAATGTCTGGGGCAATCAGAAACTTAGCGCAAGATTTGGTTAAGGTGTCTCACGATTTACGCCTGATGGATTCGGGGCCAAAGACTGGTTTTAAAGAAATTCAATTACCCCCAGTACAGCCCGGTTCTTCGATCATGCCAGGAAAATATAACCCGGTGATGGCGGAGATGATTTCTATGGTTTGTTTTCAGGTGATGGGCTACGACCAATCGATCGCCCTAGCCGCCCAAGCTGGTCAGTTAGAGCTGAATGTAATGATGCCGTTGATTGCCTATAACCTGATTAACAGCATTGAAATTTTAGGGAATGCTTTGAACGCTTTGACTGAGCAATGTTTGATCAAAATTACCGCCAATGCCGATCGCTGTCGTGATTATGCTGAAGGCAGCTTGGCGCTAGTGACGGCGCTGAATAACCACATTGGCTATTTAAATGCGGCTGCGGTGGCTAAAGAATCTTTAGAGACCGGGAAATCTCTGCGGGCGATCGTTTTAGAGAAAAATCTGATGGAACCAGAACTACTAGCGCAGGTATTGGATTTAGAGAAAATGAGTCAATTACCGTTTCACTAGTTCAGGAAATTCCCGCTGTAACCGATCGACTTTAGGCCGATCATGTACCAAAATATAAGGGTAGTTAGGATTCTGTGCCATAAAGTTTTGGTGATGCTGCTCGGCTGGGTAAAACTTATTGAGAGTAGTTATCTTGGTCGCGATCGGCTGCGGAAAAATTTGGGATTGATTCAATTTATCAATATAAGCCTGTGCCACACGCTGCTGTTCAGGATCAGACACAAATATCTCTGATCGATATTGAGTGCCCTGATCTGGCCCCTGTCGATCGATCTGAGTGGGGTCATGCGCCACCGTAAAGAAAATCTTCAACAACTGACCAAAAGAAATCTTTTGCGGATCATAAGTAACCTGCACCACTTCAGCATGACCAGTCATTCCATGACTAACTGCCGAGTAATTCGCGGTATCCGCATTGCCACCAGCGTAGCCAGAAACCACCGCCGAGACTCCTTGCAGTTTCTCAAAGACTCCTTCTACTCCCCAAAAACAGCCACCCGCTAAGACGATCATTTGTGTACCAGTGTTTTTACCGGGTAGGATATCGATCGATGGATTCAACTGCTGCTTTGTCGCCACCGCATTGGTCAAACTAACTGAATTTCCGGGGGAAACTATCTGCTTCACACCATAAGCGATCGCAACCATTAATAATAGAGAAACACCAAACGCGATTCCCTGCCGACCCGTGAGCTTAAAATTAAACATAGTTGAGCAATAAATAACCAGTTTGCGAATAGACCTTCATCAAGTCCCTCTCCTAAGATACGTGTTTTGCATCAAAGTGGATTGCTCGCAACATGGGTACAGTCGATCGCCTAGAAATTTTCCCAATTAAATCTTTGGATGGCTGCCAAGTAGATCAAGTCGCTATTACATCTGGTGGAGCTTTAGAGTTTGATCGACGTTGGGCGTTAGTCGATGCCCAAGGCAACTTTGTCAATGCCAAACGCTATGTTCAGATCCACGCCATTCGCTCCAGCTTTAACCTCAACACACTGGAACTAAATCTGATCGCTCCCGGCATGTCTGAGGTTACGTTAGCGATCAATGACCCAGCTCTCAATAATTGGTTTAGTAAATACTTCGATCAATCCATCCGCATCCAACAAAACACCGTCATCGGTTTCCCCGACGATACTAACTCCCCCGGTCCCACCATCATCAGTACTGCCAGCCTCCAAGAAATTGCTAGCTGGTATCCCAATCTCTCAGTCTCCGAAATCCGTCGCCGTTTGCGCTGCAACATCGAAATCACCGGAGTCTCCGCCTTCTGGGAAGATCGACTATTTACCAACAACCCCCAAAATTTCTCAATCGGCAATATTCCCTTTCAAGGCATCAACCCTTGTCAGCGCTGCATCGTACCCACCCGCCACGCTACCACCGGCACGATTGACACAGGCTTCCAAAAAACCTTTGGCGAACGCCGATCTGCCACCTTGCCAACAGAAATCGATCGATCACGGTTCAATCATTTTTATCGCGTAGCCGTCAATACTCGCTTGCCAGCTAGTATTGACGGCAAAACCATCCAGATTGGCGACAGTATTCAACTAGTTTAAGCCACAGCCACAAATCTCCCAAACACAAACTAATCTTGGCTCAGCAAAATGGCGTAGGCTTGGCGAAATACTTCTACGCTAAATCTCGTAAAATTTTCCTGATAACTCTGGGATGACAGTGAAACAGATAGTAACCGAAACGATCTAAATCACTTCTAGCAGCAGATAAATACAGCTTGCTCAGTGACTCATCCAACGGCCAAATCCTGAAATCGAAGCTTTATTAGATGCAGGAACGAACCCCTCCCCCGCTTAGTCTTCTACTCCCCATCTCACCCTATGCGTACCTCTAACTTCTTCGCCGCCTCCACCATCGCCATTGTTGCTATATTTTATGGCGCTGCCGCTAACGCCGCTAGCTTTGCTGACCCCAACTTAGAAGCAGCAGTCCGGGAAGAAGTTGGCATTGCCCCAGATCAGGAATTGACCAATAGCGATTTACAAAAAGTACGTAGTTTGTCAGCCGACGGCAGACAAATTCAATCTTTAGCTGGTATTGAGCAACTCACTGAATTGCGCACTCTACAACTAGACAACGGCGAAGGCAAAGACCGCCCCGATGCCAACGATATTAAAGATATTTCTCCCCTCGCCAAGCTACGCAATTTACAAGAGCTAAACCTCAGCGGCAACGACATTAGAGACCTTAGCCCTCTGGCTAAACTGAGCAACCTCCAAAACCTTAACTTAGGCTGTAACAAAGTTCAAAGCCTGAGCGCTATTCAAAGCCTGCACAAACTATCTACTCTCAATCTTTATAGCAACAAAATCAGCAACATCCAACCATTAGCTCGCCTCACCAACCTCAAAAATCTATACTTGGGCGGCAACAAAATTCAGTCCGTCAAATCTTTAGCCAGCCTCATTAATTTGCAAGAACTCAGCTTAGGTTCTAACGACATCAGCGATATCCGTCCCTTAAGCAATCTACGCAAACTAGATTCTTTGCACCTCAGCAGCAACCGTGTTGTCAACATCAGATCTTTAGGCAACATCCAAAGCCTTACTAGCCTAGATTTGTCTGACAACGAAATCACTAATATTGCTTCCTTAAAAACATTAACTAATCTTACCGAACTAAATCTAGAAGGTAACTACATTGCTGATACCAGCCCGATCACCAGTCTCCCAAACCTCACCGAATCTACTGCTGACGAAGACGAATTAGTAGCTAGCAACAAAACTAACAGCGCCGTTCGCTACGTGAATACCAGCCGCTACTAATAGAAATCACCGCTATAGAGACATCAACGAGAAACCTTGGCGGCGCTCCGCCAGGGTTTCTCGTTGATGGGCAAAAGAGCCAAAGTGCCCCGAGATACCATTGCTCATAGATCGCGCAAAACATTGGAAGCCCAGCTAACAAAGCCGCCGAAACCGCTTCTTCCCGACCTGTAATACTTTGCCCTGCAGCTCAGCCACAGAATCAAACGCCAAATCCACATCCGAGACAGCCTCGCCATCTAGCTTTACTGCCCCACCCTGAATCTGGCGCTTTGCATCATTGCTACCACTACACAAACCACTCACCGCCAAAAGCTGAAAAACCCGCAGCGGAAAAACAGCCTCAGTTAAATTAAATTCTGGAATACTATCACCAGCCACCGAACCACCACCTACTAAGGCGATCGAATCTTGCTGGGCACTAGCCGCCGCCGCCGCACCATGATACTGACTCACGATCATCGTCGCCAAAAGCTTCTGAGCATCTCGAGGATTTGGTGGAATTTGATCTAAAGGCAAACCAGTCAGCAGCGTAAAATAATCCTGAATAATGCTGTCGGGAGTTTTCTCCAACTTGGCATACATACTCAAAGCATCTTCATTCATCCCCACATAATTGTGGAGCGACTTAGACATTTTTTGGACTCCATCAGTCCCCAACAAAATTGGCATTAGTAAACCAAACTGGGGCTGCTGACCAAAATGCTTTTGCAAATCTCGCCCCACCGCCAAATTGAACTTTTGATCAGTCCCACCAATCTCCACATCAGCCTGCACGGCCACCGAATCATAGCCCTGCATTAACGGGTAAAGAAACTCATGCAGAAAAATCGGAGTTTCTTGGGCATAACGATTAGCAAAACCCTCCTTCGCCAACATTTGCCCCACCGTCATCGTAGAAAGCAATTCTAAGATTTTGCCCAAATCCAAACCCGAGAGCCATTCCGAGTTGTAGCGAACCTCTAATCGATCGGGCGCAAAATCTAACACCGGCTTAAGCTGTGCCAAATAAGTCTGAGCATTGGCCTGCACTTGCTCATCGGTTAACTGCTTGCGCACCTCTGACTTACCAGTCGGATCACCAATCCGCGCCGTAAAGTCACCAATAATCAACACTGCTTGATGGCCAGCATCCTGAAAAGCCCGCAGCTTCCGAAAAGGAATACTATGACCCAAATGAATATCAGTACCAGTAGGATCGATACCCAGTTTGACCCGCAAAGGTCGCTGCACCTGCTCTAACCAAGCACCCAAATTTTCTCGCTGCTGGGCTAATTCGGCATTCGATCGATCTGGAGTGCGGTTTGGGAATATTTCTACTGTGCCGCGCAGTAACCAATCTAAATCAGTAAGATTATTGTTCATCATTGTCGGTGAAATTTCAATCAATTCATGAGGACGGCTAAACTCCGCAGAACACAAGTATAATGGAAGCCGATCATCTGTGGCTGATAGCTTCACTATCACCCACCGATAACAGCCCAAAGCTCTGGCAACTGGCGCAAGAAAATTTGTTTACTGCCTTTTACAAACCCATCCACCATTAAATTTCTGAGAGTAACCCAGCGTGTCTTCTACAGCTCTAAAGGACAAAAAACTCCCTCCACAGAAAGAGAAGCATACCGTTAGCAACTTTGTAGGCGGCACACTCAAAATTGCTGGAGGCACTGTACTAGGTGCTACCATGCTCGTCAGTGCCCTCATTGCTGGGGGGTTGGTGGGCTTAGCTATGAGCTTTAGAAACTTGCCAGATGTACGAGTACTAAAAGACTATGTACCCACCGAAACCACCTACATCTACGACGTAAAAGGCACTCAACTCGCCAGCTTACACGATGAAGCCAACCGGGAAGTAGTACCTCTAGAAAGTATTTCGCCTAATCTGAAGATGTCTTTACTGGCGATCGAAGACAGTCACTTTTTTACTCACCAAGGGATCAACGCCACCGGTATTGGTCGGGCATTAGTAGCCAACGTCAATAAAGGCGGAGTCAGCGAAGGTGGTTCGACAATCACCATGCAGTTGATCAAGAACTTGTTTTTGTCACAGAAACGGGAATTTACCCGGAAATTAGCCGAGTCAGTATTGTCTATCA
The DNA here is from genome assembly GCA_025359065.1 of Synechococcales cyanobacterium GL140_1_metabinner_5_sub. Classification (GTDB taxonomy): domain Bacteria; phylum Cyanobacteriota; class Cyanobacteriia; order Cyanobacteriales; family Chamaesiphonaceae; genus JAAFHZ01. Next base: position 9,353 of record JANYHM010000071.1, read on the forward strand.
GACTAGAGCAGGTTTTCCGTAAAGAAAAAATCTTGGAAATGTACATGAACCAAGTTTACTGGGGACATAACAACTATGGAGCTGAAACTGCTGCCCAAAGCTACTTTGGCAAACATGCAGCAGATTTAAACTTAGCTGAAGGTGCCCTGATGGCTGGTTTGATTCAGTCACCAGAGCGCTGGAGCCCATTTGTGAATCTGAAAAAATCTCAGATTCGACAGCGCGAGGTACTTACCAGACTGCGCTCATTGGGCTGGATTACCGAGGCTCAAGATAAAGAGGCCAGAGCCTACAAAATCAAGATTGGCAAAATCAAAACTTGGCAGCGTAGTAAACTGCCATTTGTGACCGAAGCCGTAATTGATGAACTCAATCAAAAATTTGGCCGAGAAACTGTGCGTAAAGGCGGAATGCGAATTCAAACCACCGTCGATTACAAATTCCAGCGAGATGCCGAAGAGCTAATTGCCGGAATCGGTAAAGCATATGGACGAGACTTCCAGATCGCTTTGGCCGCAGTAGACCCCCGCACGCACTACATTAAGGCAATGGTAGGCGGCATTGACTACAACAAGAGCAGCTTTAACCGCGCTACCGATGCCCGTCGCCAGCCCGGATCCTCCTTTAAACCTTTTGTTTACTACACTGCTTTTGCTACCGGCAAATACTCCCCAGAATCGATCGTCTACGACACCCCAGTTAGATATCGAGATGGGGATGGCTACTATGCGCCCAAAAACTACGCAGGCGGCTACTCGGGAGCCATCACTATCCGTCAAGCCCTCAAAATGTCCGCCAACATTCCCGCTGTCAAAATGGGTAAAGCAGTAGGTTTAGATAAAGTAATTCAAACTTGCCGCACCCTAGGCATCCGCAGCCCGCTCGAACCGGTGGTCTCTCTTCCACTGGGGGCAACTGACCTTTCACCCATGGAAATGGCCGGGGGCTTCGCCACCTTTGCCGCAGCAGGCTGGCAGTCAGAGTTTCCGGCAGTGGGCAATGCTTCCCAGTCTTCTACTACCAGCATTGTGCGGGTAAGCGACAGCGAGGGCAATATCTTGCTCGATCATTCCCCCGAAAAAGGCAATCGCAAACTGGTGTTAGATCCTTGGGCTTCAGCTCAAATCACCAGCGCCATGGAATCGGTAATTTACGGCGGCGGCGGTACGGGTAAAGAAGCAGCGATCGGGCGACCAGCAGCAGGAAAAACTGGTACAACTTCTTCGGAACGCGATGTCTGGTTCGTTGGCTTTGTCCCCCAACTCTCTGCCGCTATCTGGATCGGGAAAGACAATTACAAACCCCTCGGTAAAGGCGTTAGTGGTGGTACTTATGCTGCACCTATTTGGCGCAGGTTTATGAACCAAGCCTTGGTAGGAGTCCCAGAAGAAAACTTCCAGCCCGCCAGCAAGTTTAAGCGTCCTGGTACCAATAAAAGTCAGAAAGACGAGGCTGTCGAATAATCTAGTTGGCCTTGCAGCCACTCGATCGCTTGCTCCATGCTATCCACCCGCTCTCCAGCGGGTGTTTTGGGTCTTTGGATCATTACCACTGGCAAACCCAATTCTCTAGCTGCCAAGATTTTGCCATAAGTGGCCTTACCACCACTATTTTTGCTGACGATCGCCTGAATTTGGTATTTCTGCAACAGCTCTCGCTCAGCGTTCAGGTCAAAAGGCCCCTTGGCCAACAGCATTTCACCGGGTGGAATCTCAGATAGATCTGGGGGATCGATCGATCTCATTAAAAACCACAGATCTTGTAAATGGGCATAAAAACCCAGTTCTTGCCGCCCGATCGTCAAAAAAATCCGTTGACCCAACTGGGGCAATAGATTGGCAGCAGCCTGATGATCAGGCACTTCTAACCAATGATCTTCTAGTGTCGCAGACCAAGCCGATCGCTCTAAAATTAAAAACGGAACTCCACAAGTCAGAGCCGCCCCACAAGCATTCTCCGAAATCTGCCGCGCAAAAGGATGAGTCGCATCAATCAAAAAATCGATTTGATGCGCTTTCAAATAATCTATCAACCCTTGCTCACCACCAAAGCCTCCGATCCGCATCTGGCCAACAGGCAAAACCGGCTGCTGTGTCCGCCCAGCCAAAGAAGAAATTACTGTTAACCCTGAAATCTGCTGCAACCGCTCAGCCAAGACCAAAGCATCTCCAGTACCACCTAAAATTAACAGTTTTTTCATTCCAACTTCCAGTGCTTATTTCAAGCTGTTATAATACAAATGTTATGAACAATCAAATTTACTGATGGCAGAATGGTCAATCGAATTTTAAAACACTCTTGCCAAGGAATTAGAGCTAGCTCAGAAGTATATGGAAGACTTTTTAGCGCGTGATAGTGAGTAAATTTTAAATTAGAGGAATAGATTACTTATGGCTGCTAAGACAATTGAATTGGGCGAAGTTAGAGCAAAGGCACTAGCTAATCCTGAGATACAAGTTGAGTATGAAGCCTTAAGAGATGAGTTCCAGATGGCTCGACTTTTAATTCTGATGCGAAAGGCTGCCGGTTTTACTCAGCAAGAGTTAGCTGATCGATCAGGAATTAAGCAACCACAGTTAGCTCGACTAGAGACCGGTAAACAAATGCCGAGACTGGATACTTTGGCAAATTTAGCAGCTCAAGCTGGCTACGAGCTACAAATAGAGTTTGTACCAAAGGTTGCCAACGGCTCTGAGTTGCCGAAGTTGGAAGTGGTAACTATTGCTAGCAAATAAGTTGATGAATTCTTGCTCGATACAGTTACCAACAAGCTAAAAAAGGCCGATCGAACATCGATCGGCCTTCTAAAATTCAAAATGAAAGCAATGTAGACTAGATCTAGACGATCGGAGCCATCTTCACTTCACTAGCAATTAACAACTGCGACAGCTCTTCGGAATCCACAGTCTCTTTTTCTACCAGCATTTCAGCAAGCTTATCGAGCACATGTTTGTTACCAACCAAGACATCCTTCGCCCGTTTGTAAGCTACAGATACTAAATCGCTCACTTCTTCATCAATTATCGAAGCAGTCTCTTCCGAGAAATCTCGCTCGCTAGCGATGTCTCTGCCCATAAACATACTGCCTTGCTGACGACCCAAAGCCACGGGGCCTAGTTTTTCGCTCATCCCAAAGCGAGTCACCATTTGCCGAGCAGTGCGAGCAACTTGCTGCAAGTCATTAGAAGCACCAGTGGTTACTTCTTCGTCACCAAAGATAATCTCTTCAGCAATGCGGCCACCCAGAGCAACAGCCATCTGGTTTTGCAGATAAGAACGGCTATATAGTCCAGACTCTAGTCTTTCTTCACTAGGAGTAAACCAGGTCAAACCGCCAGCACGACCGCGAGGGATAATGCTGATTTTTTGTACTGGGTCATAGTCAGGCATCAAAGCACCAACCAGAGCGTGACCTGCTTCGTGGTAAGCCACCAAAGTCTTGCGCTTTTCGCTCATCACCCGGTCTTTCTTCTCAGGACCAGCCATAATTCGATCGATCGCATCGTTCACTTCATCCATCGAGATCTCAGTGAGGTTGCGACGAGCTGCCAAGATAGCTGCTTCGTTCAATAGATTGGACAAGTCAGCACCAGTAAAGCCAGGAGTCCGACGAGCAATTTTTTCTAGATCGACATCTTTAGAAAGAGTCTTGCCCCGAGCGTGAACCTGCATTACTTCTAAACGACCAGCAAAATCTGGGCGATCGACCACTACTTGGCGATCGAAACGACCGGGACGTAATAGCGCCGAATCCAATACATCAGGACGGTTGGTAGCGGCAATGATAATAATGCCAGTGTTACCTTCAAAGCCATCCATTTCTGTCAGCAACTGGTTCAGAGTTTGCTCGCGCTCATCGTTACCACCGCCCATACCAGCACCACGTTGGCGACCAACTGCATCAATTTCATCAATAAACACGATGCAAGGAGACTGAGACTTGGCTTGTTCAAATAAGTCACGAACGCGGGAAGCACCCACACCTACAAACATTTCCACAAACTCAGAACCTGAGATAGAGAAGAACGGTACACCCGCTTCACCAGCTACTGCTTTAGCCAAGAGAGTTTTACCTGTTCCAGGAGGGCCTACCAGCAGTACACCTTTAGGAATTTTGGCACCCAGGGCAGTGAATCTATCGGCATTTTTCAAGAAATCTACAACTTCAGTCAATTCCAGCTTGGCTTGGTCAATACCAGCCACGTCACTGAAAGTAACCTGAGAGTTTGGCTCCATTTGGACTCTAGCTTTAGACTTACCAAAGTTCATCGCCTGGTTGCCAGGGCCGTTCTGGGCACGACGGAAGAGGAAAATAATACCAACCAACAGCAGCACAGGCAAAAACAAGGTGCTGAGCGCCCTGAACCAAACGCTTTCTTCGGGCTGAGGCTGAACAACAATGTCTACTTTGTTATCGGTCAAAATATCGAACAAACCAGGATCGTTCGGCAGGCTTACTAACACCCGCACGTTGTCTTGAGGGTTGCTGAAGACAGCGCGAGTTTTATCGGAGCTGATGCCGACCTGGCTAATTTCGTGCGCCTTAACCTTACTAATAAATTCGCTGTATTGTGCAGTCTTCTGAGCTTGGGGAGGACGCTCAAAGAAGGTGGTGGCCACGGCAATTACTACTATAGCCAGTAGGACATACAGTCCTGCGCTCTTCCATCGTTTGTTCACGCTGAGTCTTCTCCTAAATGTGCCGCTGTTAAATCGGGTGATTGTTAAGCTTTCTTGGTTGTTATTAACTTATGTTAACGCTTCTCTCATTTCCCGCGCTACCTTCTGCTCAAGTTTTTTTACGGTTTTCCGTAAAATCGCCCAAAAAGGCTGAGGTAAGCGCTGAAAAGTTAGGTTGGGGATAGTGCCTGGTACCAGTGGCTGAAATCACGGTATGGATTGGCACGAGCTGCACAACAGAGTTGCTATAGGCCAGACCAACAAAGCGATCGACCACGTCTAAATCCCAAGGTTGCTCATCTACTATTCTGCCCTGAGATTGCAGCCATTGCACTAAATGTGTGCGGGCGATTCCCGCCAAGCTGTCAGCTATGGGACTGTAAAGTTTTTTGCCATCCCAACCCCATAAGTTACCGGTGCTAGTTTCTAGCCAGCAGCCTGTGACATCGGCCAAGATGGCTTCAGCAGCAGGGGCAACCTGCTGTTTGGCCAACCAAGGAGCCAGGTAATTGCCGGTTTTATGAGTGGGAAGAGATCGATCAAAGCCCTGCACCACGTTGGCTACAATCCCCTGCTGTTGCCTTTGAGCTAGATCGGCTGGCAACTTCCGGCCAAAAATTAGCTCCCGCCCATCAGGAAAAATGGTGACCCGGATAATTGGTCGATCGGGGGAATGCTGAATTACTTCCTGAATTCCTTGCTCCACTTGCTCCCAAGTCGGCAAAGTCCAGCCCAGAAATATCAAGCTATTCATCAGTCTTGCTTGATGTGCTGACCACAGAGTTAAGGGATGATTCAGGGATTTTTCATAAACCCGACAAGTGGTAAAAACAGTGGCACCATAAAGCAAGCTCGGATCATCGTAGGCAATCGATAAAGTTACGGCATCATGCCATTTACCTTGGAACCAGTAACTCATCTAGATTTTTCTGCCTTGATCAACTTCATACTCATACTCTCATGAACATTCAACGTCTTTCTCAGGGACATCTTAAAACCTTACAGGAATGCCCGCGCAAGTTTGAATACATCTATCTCAGCTCACTGGCCACATTGTCGCCTACCGACCAACAGCAGAGTATGCAGTTTGGCAGCGATTTTCACCGGCTGTTGCATCAAAGAGAACTGGGAATGCCGATCGAGCCATTTCTTGCTGCCAACCCCAAAATCCAGGCCGCTGTGCATGGTCTACAACAAACCGCCCCCTATTTATTTGCCGAAACCCCAGAGGTTAAACGTGCCAGTGAACAGGTGCGAACTCTAATGATCTCTGGTGCAGATAATGAAAACCAGTATCTATTCACAGCGATTTACGATCTATTACTGCTAGGGGTCAAACCCCAAATTATTGACTGGAAAACCTATGGTCGTCCGGCCAGAGCCGAAAAACTGGAGCAAGAATGGCAAACTAGGTTGTACCTATACATGCTGCTAGCCACCAGCGACTATCAACCGGCTGATGTTTCCTTTACTTATTGTTTCGTCCAAAGCGATCCGCCTCAATTCGTAACCTTTGGTTACAGCGATCAACGGCACCAAGAAACTCAGCAAGAATTGCAGGAGTTGATCGATCGGCTAGGCGACTGGCTCAATCAATACCACCAAGGAAAATCTCTGCCCCAAGTAGAACCAGAAAAGCAGCTCTGCAAAAACTGTCAGTTTGTGGCACGGTGCGATCGGGCAGAGGATGTTGATAATGTTAAAATGCTCTCTCTGTCGCGGTTGGATATCGCGGCTATTGATGAAATCCCGGTGTAGTGATGAACTGGCTAGAACGTCTTGAGCAACAGCGAGTAATTGCGGTAATTCGTGCTCCTTCGTATCGATTGGGTTTGCAAATGGCCAAGGCGGTGGCCGTAGGGGGCATTAGGCTAATTGAAATTACGGCAGACAGCGATCGGGCGTGGGATTTAATTTCAGAACTACAGCAGGAGTTACCAGACTGCATAATTGGCACTGGGACTATTTTGACTAATTATCAATGGAGTGATGCAGTCAGCAGTGGTGCCCAGTTTATGTTTAGCCCCCATGTAGATGTGGGCTTAATTGGTAAGTCACGGTCGATCGGGATCCCGATGATTCCGGGGGCTTTTTCGCCAACAGAGATTGTGACAGCTTGGCAAGCTGGGGCGGCGAGTGTGAAGGTGTTTCCGATTCATTCTTTGGGTGGAGCTGACTATATTCGGGCAATTTGTAGCCCTTTGGGTCAAATTCCATTGATTCCCACTGGGGGCGTGAATCTGCTGAATGCCAAGGATTTAATTGGGGCGGGGGCGATCGCGGTAGGATTGGCGGGTTCTTTGTTTCCGAAGAAATGCTTGGAGGAAGAAGATTGGGGTTTAATTGCTACAATAGCCCAAGATTTAATTGAGTCCCTAAAACCTCAAGTTCTTAGTGAAAAACAATCATTTTATTAAAATGAGGGCTAGGAACGAACCCACGCAAACACCTTCAGTTATGAATATACGACGGGTGGGAATTATTTAACCTTTATACCAAAGGACAAAGCGGATAAAGTTTACCGCTTGATCGGCCTTTTTGAGTCAATGCTATACTTAATCCAGTTGTGGGTTCAACAACCTGTAGCCCAACATGCTTTCTTAAGTTCACCCCAGACTCTGCCCATTTCCGGCATTGGCACAACAAAAAATCCCTTGAGCTATTTTAATGAGGTCTTAAATCAATGACTTTTAGTGATGTCGTCGAAGTAGTCAAAAGTCTTTCTACAGAAGAAAAGCGCGAAATTCAGCTCTTGTTACAAAAGTATCTTCGTGAAGAACGCCGTGAGGAAATTTATAATAACTTCCAGTCAGCACAAACCGAAGAAAAAAGTGGCGAACTAAAGTTCTCCTCCAATATTAAGAAACTGCGACAAATGATGGAGGAATAATCGTGGAGGTTAGCTTTAGTTCTTCATTCAAAAGGGCTTTCAAAAAACGTATCAAAGGCAACGTAGACTCAGAAGAAAGGTTCTGGCAAAAGCTTGAACAGTTTACTGTAGATCCATTTGATCCAAATTTAAAGACCCATAAATTATCAGGGAAGCTCAAGGAGTACTGGAGTTTCAGCTTAGATTATGATGCAAGGGTGTTGTTCTATTTTACAGAAGATGAACAGGCTGTTTTCGTTGATATCGGTAGCCATGACGAGGTGTATTAACAAAGTAAACTATCCAAGATTTTAGAACTCGATCACATTTTCACGCTGCTCAACGCAAAAATCATTGCCGAGGCTGCATAAGTATGGCAGTTTCCCAAAAGATTCGGCAACTGTTTAAAATTGACCACATCCAACCGCGATCGAAAATATTTCAAAGTCTTGCGGGACAAGTAAATGGAGTGTTATGTTAAAAGTTGTCAGCCGATCTAACCAATTCAGGTGGTAGTTTCAGTATGAATCCAGCACAGTAACACTAATTACAAATAATTAAATCCATGATAATTCAAAAAATATACCAAGAACTGCAAGATATCCCTGAAGATAAACTAGCGGAAATTTATGAATTGATTCACTATTTTAAGTTGGGCTTGGGAACAGAAAAAACACAGCCTCGTACCCCAGGCTTAATTCAAGGAACACTTGGAGATGCTTTTTTTGAGCCGCTACCAGAAGAGGAAATTCAACAATGGGAATAGCTTATCTCATCGACACCCATATTCTATTGTGGTGGCTATTTGACGACCCTAAGCTGAATTCTGAGTGCCAAGATATCATTCGCAATCCTGACAACCGCATTTTAGTCAGTAGCGTTTCTGCTTGGGAAATTGCTACCAAATATCGAATTGGTAAGCTTCCTGAAGCTAAGCAAATTGTTGAAGAATATGCACAGATTTTGCGTCAAGCCAAATTTATCGAACTAGCAATTTCTTCTGCTCATGCATTGAGAGCTGGTAGCTTACCTATTGCTCATCGAGATCCTTTTGACCGGATGATCATGGCACAAGCTGAACTCGAAAATTTGCCCGTTATTACTTATGATAAAGCTTTTCAAACTGGTCTGATTCAAATTGTTCCTAGATAAACTCGTCAAAATCTAATTGCTTGATGGTCACGAGCGTTTCGCCTCTTTGACAAATTCCGCCGCACGGTGGATAGTTTCGTGATTTTAGGTGACACCAATGCTAAATGGCGACCTCAGACTTTCAGTATGGCAGGACTAGCATCCCGCACAGATTTCTCCTTTGCCATTGCAAAATTGGTAGACTACAAAAAGAGGCAAGAAGAACTCGCCATCAGCGATAATCCTTTCGCCATAGTGGTGCAAGCCCACTTGGTAGCTCAAGCCACCAAAGGCAAAGCCAGTCAAAACCGCCGCAGAAAGCAAAAGTTCTTGCTCACCACCATGCTCTATGAGCGCGGCTGGAGTCGCCAGGAGGTAATTGACTTATTTCGGTTTGTTGACTGGGTTTTAGCTTTACCATCAGAGCTAGAATCCGCATTCAGAGAAGATTTAAAGCCCACATTCCGCTCTCTTTTATGGTCATTAAAGAATTAAAATAAGACTAGAGTGATATCAAAAACGGAGGAGAAAGTGAGCAATCCAGAAATAACAGTCCACAATCTAGACCATCTAGGAATCGTGGCCGGTATAGTAGATCAACTTGGAATAGTAGAATACATCAATGACAAGCTAGGTATACATCCTAATGAAAAAGTCAGTGCAGGGATTGTGGTCAAAGCCATGATATTGAACGGACTAGGATTCGTATCTTCTCCACTGTATATGTTCGAGAAGTTTTTCATGGGAATTCCGACAGAACATTTGTTGGGAGCAGGAGTGAAGCCAGAATACCTAAATGACGATCGTTTAGGACAGGTCATGGATGATATACATGAAGTAGATACTAGTGAAGTATTTGTTGGGATTGCCCTGCAAGGAGCAAAAATCTTTCAAGTAGAAATGAAAACATTTCATTTAGATAGCACATCATTTCATGTTCATGGAGAATATGCTCAGGAAGTAGATGTAGAGCCAAAGGGGATAGAGCCAATTGAAATCACTTATGGATATTCACGAGATCATCGACCAGATTTGAAACAGTTCATGATGAATTTGATATGTGTAGGTGATGGAGATATTCCAGCATTTTTGGAAATGGCGAGCGGAAATCAGTCAGATAAGAATAAATTTGCTGGAATATTGAAGGATTTCAAAAAGCAGTGGAATTTTGACGGTTTATACGTAGCAGATGCAGCACTATACAGTGCAGACAATTTACAAGTAATGACAGGGATAAAATGGTTAACCCGAGTTCCCTTGACATTAAAAGAGTCGAAAGAAGTAATAGAAAGCAATATAGATTTCAAAGAAAGTAAAATGAAAGGCTATCAGATAGCAGAACAAACAAGTGAGTATGGTGGAATAGAGCAGCGCTGGTTTGTGATTGAAAGTGCTGAAAGAAAGAAATCAGATTTCAAAAGGATAGAGAAGCAGATAAAAGATGCTAGAAGCAAGTCTGAGCAAAGACTTAAGAGAATTGAAGGAGAAGAGTTTGCTTGTGAAGCAGATGCATTGACTGCTGCGGTGAAACTATCAAAGGAACTGGTATTACATGAATTATCAGAAGTCAAAGTTGTAGAGAAAAAACATTATGAGCATCCCGGCAAGCCATCAGCAAAAAATATTCCAATACGAACTAGCTATCAAGTAATAGCAAGCATCGTGACTGATGAGAAAAAGGTAAATGTTCAAAAAGAACGAGCTGGCAAATTCATCTTGGCAACAAATGTATTGGAAGCCCAAGAATTAAGTGCAGATGAAGCTCTGAAAGAATACAAAGCTCAACAAGGGACAGAAAGGGGGTTTAGATTTCTCAAAGACCCATTATTTTTTGCATCAAGTGTATTTTTGAAAACACCAAAACGCATTGAGGTACTCGGAATGCTCATGGGTTTATGTCTGTTGGTGTACAACTTGGCTCAACGACAATTACGAAAAGCCTTAAGTGAGCAAGGAGAGACGATTCCAAATCAATTGGGTAAGCAGGTAGTGAATCCAACACTCAGATGGGTTTTTCAATGTTTTATGGCAGTTCACCTAGTAACCATTGAAGGCGTTAAGCAGCTCATCAACTTTACCGATGAACGAAGGCACATCTTAAAATTCTTCAGTCCTGCCTGCCAGAACTACTATCTTCTCCTGGAGCCAGATCCGTAATTGTTTTCTAGCAGTCTGGAAGAGCGGAACGTGGGTTAAAGATCTACGAAGGAGAAAAACAAATGGCATATTTATCTAGCATTGAAAGAATGGCTAAAGCCGAAGGCGAAGCCAGAGGTGAAGCCAGAGGTGAACAGCGGCAAAAGAAGACGATTTTCCTACGGGAACGCTCCGCGAACGCCCTAAACCTACTGCGCAAAAATTTCTCCCTAGAGATTATTGCTGATGCCACTGGACTATCGATCTCCGAGTTAGAAGGCTTCGCCAGCGAACTTCATAATTTGCAGACCGAGAGTTGATTCACCAAATGAGAACCTAGAACGGCTCTCTTGTATGTTCAGAGTTATGTCGCCTTTTTCCCCAATATTAAAGCCAAGTTATCAGCACAGCATTGCTGAATCAGTTGGTCAAATAACTTATCGGTGATTAAGTTCAATAGACACTTCACAAAATTTAAGGGAGACTAGTTTGAATTTTGAGTTTTTGGTCGATCAATTAAGACACTATACAGATCGTAACGAGATGGTATTTTGAGGAGTGGGGATATACGGTTCCGGGCAACTCTATCGCGCAAACAATCGATCGTATTAGTGGAAAGATCAATCGAGATCAGCCCTCCTTTTACATTCTCGCTGTCACCACATTCGATCGGCTTTCTTAAGCCAATGCTATACTACCCCTGTTAAGGTGACACATGTACTATAATCTACCCATGACTTGAAAAGCTTTGTCAGAGGGGAATTGAACATGATTAGCGCCATCTTTGAACGATTTGTTGAGAATACTGCTGTAACGGTTATGGTTAGAGCCA
>JANYHM010000085.1 GCA_025359065.1 Synechococcales cyanobacterium GL140_1_metabinner_5_sub
TGCTGAAAGTTTTCGCAAACAGGAGGCTGCTGTTCGTTGCCTTGGGTAATTGTCATTTGCCGTCGCGTCAATTATTTTTTTCTTCTCTCAACCGGCCAAGTTCATTGTCGCGACCGGACAAGTTAATTGACATTTAACAAATGCCATTTCTCCAGTTTTGCAGTGGATACAAAACTTTGGTTTCAAGGTTACACGTTATTAATTCATTGATGCCATCGTTGCCAGACTTAGCATTTTCTGCTTCAGCATAAAAATCTGAGATATCAAACATACGACCTTTTATCAATGGAAAGCTTGCCTCTTCAGTTGCAGTTATGGCATTTCCTTGAAGGAATTCATAATTCTTAGTCATAAATTTAGGTAACTGCTCAGTCACTACATTTAGTTTTTAAAAATAATGTAACGCCACATGTAGCGTCTAACACTTTTATCCAAAGGAATAAAATCCTGTCAATTCTCAATAAGGAGAGAAAAATGAATCTTATTGAGAAAGCATTTTTTCGCGTATCCGCTCAAACACTTACAAGTAGCCAAAAAACATTTTTGGCTATGGCCTGAGTAGTAACAAATTTAGTAAAATAAAAGGTTAATTTTGCTCGATCAATATCTGCCGAATCTCATCCAATGGTGAAGATGCCGGGATTTCCTGAGGAACTGGATCGATGTGGGTTTCAGAGCTTTCAGGAGTAAATTCCAGGCACAGCTTAAGAGTCCCTTTTTGCCAGCCAAGACCACCATTAGCTTGCAAAATGTAACATTCTAAACCATCAATGGAGTTAACAAAGTCTCGTTTCTCATTATCTATTTCAAGAGCTTGTTGAATGAAATGAGTAACTTTTTCTAGTCGAGATTCACAAGTATAATTTGAATTTACACTTTTTATTCTTTCATTGAGAGCAGATAATGTATCTTCATTCACTATCTTCAAAAAATCGAGTAAGTCATCAACTAAAGATATTGTAGATTTTGAGTTATCAGAAGCATCAGCACTGTGATGGCGAATAACATCTTTCTCACTAAGGATTACAGGGCTTTTCATGGTTTTAATGTTGTGCGTAATATGATAAATAGAAATTCGGTGGCCTTTAACGCCATTGGTAGGGGTACATAGCCACACACCTCTACTAATGACATCATGAATTTTTTGGATTTCTCATTGCTATATCTGAATTGTTTTGCTATGCAATAGTTACAGCTTATTGAATTTCCGATTCTAATTTCGATCGCCCACACTTACCAATTCTCCTTGGTACACGACTGGCTCTTCAGGCAGCACATTCACCATCTGTAAATCAGCCTGCGAAAGCTCCGGCAACCGATGCCGATCGAGCTGCATTGCTTCTAAGTGAGCATTAATTTCGGCCACTGCCCCACCAAAAACTGCAACCTGCTGCTCCACCGCCGCCAACTGTTGCACATTTTGACGAATCTTCTCCTCCGCCTCCTTCTCCAGCGCTTTAGCCAAATAAGTACGCGCTCGATCGTAACGACTCAGCACCTGCTCCGCCTGCCGCTCGGCCATAGGCAGCAAATTATTATTCAGCGACTGATTGATCACCTGCCGGAAAGAGCGCATCACCGTTTCGCGCACCTTTTCCTCAAAATCAATCTTCAACAACTGACGAATAGCCGGTTCGGCCTCGATCATATTGTAGTGATCATAACCTCGGCAAGCCTGCTGTAGCGTTTGGCGCAACTGAAACAGCGAAGACGTACCTTCGGTGAAAAACTCCGGGCGCTCCCGCACATAGCGATCGCACTCCACCCGCGCCGCATTCACCAGCGCTGCTGTCACCAACACCTGCATTTGGCGCAAGTTCTGCTCAATATCACAATCATTACCCAACACCCGATAGAGATGACGATAATAATCTTGTTTCTGAGTCTGAGCAATAAGCTGTTGGAAGAAATTGCCCACCAGCTCTTCTACCGCAGCCACCAAAACTTCCTCCAAACCATTGGCCAAATAATAAAAAGCCTCTGCCAAAATACCAATCAGCGGCACCACAGAATTACGTTTATGGCTGTTTTGAGCCTGTTGGTGTATCTTGCTCACCGAGAAAGTATTCAGTAGCTCATCCAAACGACTGACCATCTTGGCCTTCAGCTTAGTGAAATCTGCTTCAAAGACCGCATTGGTATTACTAGCCACCACCTCATTAACGACCGACTGGATGTGCTGTTGGAAATCTTGACCAATATCCTTCAGCTCCTTACTAAGCATCTGAAGTTCTTGCTCTTTCAGGGCGCTAGCATCTTGTGGCTGCCCCTTGATGTGATGCCATTTTTCTAGATAGCTGCGACGTAAATTAATACAAATAGGCTGCAAATCATCGGCTAAATTCATCAACAGCAAAGGCCGCTTCTCGGTGGTTAAATAGCGGGTGATGGCCGATCGAAAGTCTTCAATACCGCTGTCCTTCACCAGTTGTTCTACCAAAGGTTGTCCCTGTTCGCTAAGAATGCGCACATAGTTATCGGCAGCCGATTCGTAGCTACGCACATCTACCCGAAATCGATCAATGGGTAGTTTACCAGATACTGAGCAGTAGCGATTAAACTCACTAACAAACTGTGGCACCACAGTAGCATCACCAGTGGCATCGCCATTAACTCCGTCAGATAGAAAGGTATCCAGGCCAAAACGCAGATTAGCTGGACTTTGGCGCAGTTGACTCCCCCAAAAACCCAGCAAGCCACTGGTTTTATAGACTCGCTGTGAATCGTGAAATTGTTCGTTAATTAGGCTTTCCAAGCGCTGCCGCAGTTGGGCGTTATACCAAGTTTCATCAATGCGATTGAAGATATAAAAAACTCGATCGCGCACGCCCGGATTTGCCTTGATTCGCTCTAGCATTTCGGTTTCTTCGCTGCTCATATCTCCCGCTGCCGCAGGCTTCAGCACACAGACCACCGCCGAGGTATCGGGATTTTCGATTTTGGTGTAGGTCAGTTCCGCATCGCGTTTTACCGGCGCATCGATACCAGGAGTATCAATCAAAACGTTGCCGTCTTGTAGCAGGGGGTGGTGACAATAGTATTCCACTTTGCGTAACACCGAGCTATTACTGCCTCGACGGGCATAGCTGGCAGCTTCCTGCAAGCTTTGGAAATTGAACTGCGCCATCGAAAGGGTGCGGTTACTGGTGGGGTCGATGTATTGTTGGTTCTCGCGGAATCCTCGCAGCAAGAGCTTGAGAGCCGAAGCCTGCTTGGCTCTTTCGGATTTGCTTTCACCGCCCTCTTGTTGCACGATCGCCAGACAGCGATTTTCTAAATCTTCCAGCAAGGAGGCATCTCGTAAAATCAAGGTGATCTGGGCAGCGTCAATTTGCGACAGTCCTAGCTTGGCAACTAATGCCTGTATTTGTCCCTGCACTTCTTCGACCGAGAGGAATGTAAGTACCACCTGCTCTTGCCCTGGTTCGGCATAGGCGATCTGGCATTCGGTACCGGTGGCATGACCTTCAGCGCTATATAATAGTTCGCGCTCTAACAAGGCATTGATCAGCATCGATTTCCCGGCGCTAAAGGCTCCAGCAAAAACGATCTCAAAAGTGGGAGCCATCGCTTTGGTTAAAGAAGACCGGACGGCGCTACTGTCAATTTGCGATCGCAGGGTAGGGTCTTGCTGTAACAAGTTCAGCAGTTGATCGACAGGAGCTTGTAAACCTTGGTTGGGTAAGCGATCGGGGGAAGTACTCATAGTTGCTGGGTGAAGAGAGGGCATTAGGAGAGTAGTAAAACCCTCTACCCTAGAGTTCCCATCAATTCACAAAAAACAATAGTGAAATTACCTCGATCGGAGTGAGAAAATTATACCTTGGCCTGCAAGTTACAGTACACATACAAGCACTCAGAACTTGTTATCTGTAGAAAATAGTAAAGTTACTAAAATCTTGCCTGGATTTCGGCAATTTACTAAGTACGCAATGCGAATTCGACGTTTTGTCATGAGGATGTGTACAATATTTTCATTGGGCGGCTTGTTTAGGTACTTTCTACCTGTACCTGGTGCGATAAGCCTTTCGACAATCCCTCTCCTCCTATCGCTATAAATCTGTCCGGAGTATTGGTTAAGCAATGACCCAAATTGTAATTATTGGTGCTGGCCCAACGGGGTTAACCCTAGCAATGCTGCTTGCCCAACGGGGCATCGCTGTCAAGTTAATTGAAGCTTCCCGTAGCTTTAGACGAATTTTTCGGGGTGAAGCTCTGATGCCCAGTGGTCTAGACGCGATCGAGCAGATGGGTTTATCTGATGTAGTTACCAAAATCCCTCACCGGGCGATCGATGCCTGGGAGTTCTACATCGAAAATCGTCCTATTTTTCGAGTCGATGAACCGATGGAATCTAGTGGTCAGCCCTGTACTCTAGTTTCCCAACCCGCTTTATTAGAGGCAGTTTTAAAGAAAGTTAATGAATGTGAGAACTTTGAATTTATCCAAGGAGCAGCCGTTCGAGATTTGCTATGGCACAGTGAGCGAGTTGCGGGTATCCGACTAAGTGACGGTCAAGAGATTGCCGCAGATCTAGTAATTGGTGCAGATGGGCGAAATTCGATCGTGCGTCAACAAGCCCAGTTAGAACTAGTGCAAGCTCCCCAAAGCTTTGATATTCTTTGGTTCAAATTACCCACCAGCCCTACTTTTCAGAAAGAAAACGTGTTTTATTCCGTGTTGCGGGGACAGAATGCCTTTGGGGTATTTCAAGGCTCCGAGGGCAATCTTCAGGTGGGGTGGTCGTTGAATCGCGAGAATCCGATTTCTTTGAAGGAAGGCTCCGCCAACGATTGGCAAAAAGTTGATTGGGCTGAAAAACTAGCTGCGGCAGCACCTGATTGGTTAGCCAATCATTTTCGTGCCCAAAAAGAAACTATGGAGCGACCACTATTACTATCGATCGTCGTAGGACGCTGTCCTCAATGGCATTTACCTGGAGTATTATTGTTGGGCGATGCAGCGCATCCGATGTCTCCAATCCGCGCTCAGGGCATTAATATGGCTTTGCGAGATGTCATGGTTGCCACTAATCATCTGGTGCCAGTGTTGCAGCAGCCAGCTAATTTAGCAGCAATTGATCTTGCCCTCGCCCAGATTCAAGCCGAACGGCAACCAGAAATCATTGAGATCCAAAGACTACAGCAAGCTGAGGTTGCCCAAGCTGAACTAATGCACAGTTACCCAATTTTGCGACATGCTGTGAGCCGATTGGCTCCCATAATTGGTAGCCAAATTAGAAAATCTTGGCTCGATCGGCAACTTCAGTTACGCCAAGGCTTTACCAAAGTGCATCTAAAGGTTTGAAAAAAGATATCACCTAAATAAAATTTAGATTCCGAGTCGATCGAACACTGCCTTGGTGTGCTGCAAATGACGCTGGGGATCGAAACAATGATCAATCTCAGTAATGCTCAGATGCTCAGTCACCTGCGGATCTTTTCGCACCAAAGCCTGGAAGTCTCCACCAGATTTGTTCCAAGCTGCATGGGCATTTCCTTGGACAATTGTGTAAGCCGCTTCCCGAGTTAGTCCCTTGGCAACTAAAGCTAACAGTACTTGTTGGCTGAACACCACGCCACCGTAACAGTTCAAGTTTCGCTCCATGTTATCTGGATACACCAGCAAGTTCTTCACTAGGTTGGTGGTTTCTACCAGCATAAAGTGCGCCAAAATGCAGGAATCTGGCAGACAAATCCGCTCTACAGAGCTGTGGGAAATATCTCGCTCATGCCACAAAGCCACGTTTTCGATCGCTGCCATAGCATTAGCCCGTAAAATTCTAGCCATCCCTGTCAAACGCTCAGATCGAATCGGGTTACGTTTGTGGGGCATGGCCGAAGAACCCTTCTGACCTTTAGAGAAAAATTCTTCTACTTCCAGCACGTCAGTTTTTTGTAGATTACGAATTTCTACGGCAAACCGCTCGATCGAGGCACCCAACAGGGCTAACACATTGGCAAAGTCAGCGTGAATATCCCGCGAAATTACCTGAGTAGAGGCCACATCGGGCTTTAGACCCAATTTTTCGCAGGCCAAAGCTTCCACCCGGGGTTCAATGTTCGCATAGGTGCCCACTGCTCCTGAGATTTTACCAACGGCGATCGATTGCCGCACAGCCACTAGCCGATCGCGGTTACGCAACACTTCTGCTAACCAGCCAGCTAGCTTAAAACCAAAGGTAATCGGCTCCGCATGAATCCCATGAGAACGACCAGCCATCACAGTATCGCGGTGCTCTGTAGCCCGAATCCGAATCTCCGCAGCCAATAAATCTACGTGCTCAATGATCAGGTCAGCGCTGGCTACCATTTGCAGCGCCAAAGCCGTATCCAACACGTCGGAGCTAGTCATGCCTAAGTGAATATATCGACCGGCATCACCCACATATTCATTTACATTGGTGAGGAATGCGATCACATCATGGCGCACTTCAGCTTCGATTTCTAAAATGCGATCGACTTTAAAATCGGCTTTGGCTTTAATTTCTGTTACTGCTGCTGCTGGAATATAACCAAACTCAGCTTGGGCTTCGCAAACCGCAATTTCTACTTGCAGCCAAGTCCGAAATTTGTACTCGTCATTCCAAATATTGCCCATTGCAGGCAGCGTATACCTATCGATCACTAGCGTTTCTCATGAATTCTACTGCTATATTTTAGCAGTCAACTGCCCTCTTAAATTTTATGACCAACACACCCCACCCTGATGATCAACAGTTCACCCCGATCGACTGTGCCATCATCACTATCAGTGATACCCGCACAGCAGAAACGGATACCGGCGGACAACTTGCTAATCAATTACTGCGCAGTGCTGGCCACAGGGTCAAGTTTTACAAAATCCTCCCCGATGAGCCAGAACAAATTATGGCCTTACTGGCAGAACTCGCCGAACAAGGCTCAATCCAAGCTGTGATTTTATCGGGTGGCACTGGCATTGCTCCCCGCGATCGCACCTATGAAGCTCTCAGCGGTTTGTTAGAAAAAGTCTTACCCGGATTTGGTGAACTGTTTCGCTCGCTTAGCTACGCCGAAATTGGGACTCGCGCAATTAGTTCGAGATCGATCGCTGGCACCTATCAGCAAATGATAATTTTTGCTCTCCCTGGCTCACGGGGCGCAGTAGAACTAGGACTCACCAAAATAATTTTGCCGGAACTACCACATCTGATCAGGCAAATTAAGCAAAGTTAATCCCCCCGGCAAAACGACCAGAGGGATTAAGAAATTTGTGAACTATCTACTCTTTGACGACACTAACCGCAGTGGTGCGACTGGTTTGAAACAAGCCCACCGCACTTTGATAAGCAGCATCTTGGCTGCTAGTAACGTTATCAGGATTGTCATAACCATCAGCACCTAAGCCCGCTACCCGCACATCTGGAGACACGCCTTTATGACCAATATCAGTGCCATTAGGAGTGTAATAATGAGCCACAGTTACAGCTAAGCCCGACTTGTCGCTGAGAGGATGTACTGACTGCACTAGCGCCTTGCCAAAAGTTGCGCTGCCGACGATCGTGCCTCGCTTATTGTCTTTGATGGCTCCAGCCAGAATTTCGCTGGCACTCGCCGAACTACCGTCTACCAAAACTGCTAAAGGCAGCTCAGTAATGGCGGTTTGATCAGCCCGAGACTCATCACTGCGCCCCTTGCGATCGACCGTTTTGACAATTACTCCCTGATTCAAAAACATCCGGGCAATTTCGATGCTATTTTGCAATAGACCACCTGGATTTCCCCGCAAATCTAGTACAAAAGCATTGACCTTCTGGCGGTTCAGGGCTTGAATGGCATCTTGCATTTGCTTAGAAGAATGAGAGCTGAATTCTACTAACTTGATGTATCCTACCTTTACTTTATCTTCTTGCTTTACCTTATAAGAAACCGAAGCAACTTCAATTTGGGCACGTTTGAGAGTGACATCAAAAACACCTCTACCGACCCGAGATAGCTTCACTGTTAGAGGTTGACCAGCCTCACCCTTAATTAATTTGGCCGCTTCACTAATGTTCAACGCGTTGGTAGATTTACCGTTGATCGAGATTAAATGATCCCCAACTTTAATGCCAGCTTTATCGGCTGGAGACTTTTCTACAATTTCTAAGATCTGGATTTTGCCGGTTTTGGGGTCAGTGATCGCCTCACCCAGGCTAATGCCAATACCGGTAATTTCGCCATTGGTTTGGGTCGTTAATGACTCAAACTGGCGTGGATCCATAAATCTGGTGTAAGGATCTCCTAATTTGCGCAGGCTTTGGCGAATTGCCGCATAAGCCTCTAAGTTATTTGCATATTTCCGCGCTAACAGTTCGCGGCGCACCTGCTGCCAATCATTTTTATTGAATGTACCATCCACATATTCACGATTAACTACTTGCCAAGCTTCATCAACGAGTGCCTTGGGGTTATTGGCAAACGGGCTGGCGGAGACTACCTCTTGGAGCGGCTTGGCGTTAGCAGGAAATACAGCGCTGAGAGCAAGAAAACTACTTAACAAAATTGTAAATCGTTTCAACGGCTGGCGGGAAAGTTGCTGCATAGGTATATTCACAAGTAGGTAAACACTCCCACATGAACAAGTTCGGGAGGATGGACAACGCGGTATCGTATTTCAACTGATTAGATCGATCACATTGGATTGATCGGGAAGAGCTTAACGGACTCTAATATATTAACCGCCATTGCTTCGATCGCACATCAAAACTAGAGATAAAATTGAGATGAAATCTTAGGCTATCTGTTAAGTTTGCCCAAAATTGATCTTTTTATCACCATTGTTGTGTGATCAGTGTGACAAGATTTTGTTACTAATTGTTAAGAAATCAGCTCAATTCATGTGCCTAGCAAGATTTTAGCGCCCTCCTACAGTGATTTCATCAACTTTAATGTGAGGCTGGCCAACAGTCACATAAATGCTGCCACTGACTGAGCCACAGAAACCCGCAGCCAAAGCAATATCTTCTGAACACATAGAAATTTTGTTCATAATTTCTTTAGCTTCACCAATTAGAGTGGCACCTTTTAATGGTTTGGTAAGCTTACCTTTCTCAATCAAATAAGCCTCATCTACTGCAAAGTTAAACTCTCCAGTAGCACCAACACTACCGCCACCCATCTTTTTGCAATAAATACCTTTGTCGATCGAATCAAATAACTGCTCCAGTTTGAATTCACCCGGAGCAATAAAAGTATTGCGCATCCGACTGGCTGCGGCATAGTTAAAACCTTGTCGCCGCCCACTGCCCGTGCGAGGATGACCAGTGCGTACTGAACCAGCCCGATCGGCGATGAAATTCTTCAAAATGCCTTTTTCAATCAGCAAAGTACGTTGAGCTGGCATTCCTTCGTCATCCATCTCGATCGAGCCAAAAGCATTGGTCGAAAGTCCTTCATCCCAAGCCGTTAGGCTTTCATGGGCAATCTTTTCACCTTTTTTATCCATGAAGGGCGTAGTCTGGCGCTCAATTTGAGTAGTTTCTAACAAGTGTCCACAGGCTTCATGGAAAATCACGCCACCAAACTGGTTGGCCATCACGATCGGATAGTTACCCGATTCCACATAATCAGCGTAAAGCATTTTACCAGCAGATTCTGCTACGTCCGCAGCAGTTTTTTCATAATCCCAAGTAGTCAAAAAGCCTGGGTCGCTAGTATCACCTACCCGCTGACCAATGCTCGATCGATTGGCTCCATCGGCACAGAGGAGGTTAAAGCCTACTGACTGAGTGAGGCGAATATCTCGAGCAAAAGTGCCATCACTGGCTGCTACTAAGATTTCTTGCCAATCCCGGAAATACACCGCCTTGCGGGACTGAGCATGACTGGCCACTTTATTAAGTTGGCGATTGGCTGCCAGCAATACACCAGCAATATCCTGCATGGAGCTACAAGCACCGATCCAAGCTTCTTTTTCACCCCTGGTGGCGTAGTCTCGTAGCCACTCTAAGTTGATTTCTGGCACGTAGGCTTGGGGAATAGGCAAGTGCAAGCCCATAATGCCCAAAGCTTTTTCTAGGGCGTTTTTTAGGCCATTAAAAGACAAATCATTGGTGCTCACATAGCAATCGGCCTTGCCCACAAACACCCGCACTCCAGCACCCGTAGAAATCCGGGGGCTAACGCTGGTGATAGTGTCATCTTCGGCCATTGAGCTAATGTAGTTGACTTTTTCCAGGAAAAATTCTACCAAGTCCGCTCCAGCCGCTCTACCTAGCCCTAAGAGAGTAGCTAAAGTCGATCGCCAGTTATCGTCGAAGCGTTGTACCGATGCTTGGTATTGCAGAGCAGCAATTTCTTGAGATGTAAAAAGAGTTTTGGGATCGATCGTCAGAGTCATGCTGATACCTAAAAAACTGGGGAGAAGCGCGCCTCCCCAGTCTAGCAAATTTCAATCTCGCTCATGGCTGATGGCGATCGATCTGATTGTGATGGAATGGTTACTGTTAATCTCGACGGGAGTGACGGCGGTAGATTTTGTCAGTGAAGGATTGAATGCCTACTGGGGGATGCGTTTCCCGATCAACGCTAAAAATGACTGCTACGGCATCGGAAAAGTAGCCAATAATCTGATTCACCATGTGAGTGACGTTCATAAGACACCTGCCAAAGCTAAGTTAGATAATTTATTATTATCTAACCAATAAACAAACTATATCAATTTTCCATACAAATATTTACTATCAGTTAGCTTGAAGATTTTGTGTTAACCACTTTTGGAGATCAGCGTCTCCTTTCGGAGCGCGTTAGCGCTATCGCCTCAAAATCTAACAGTGCTTCGCCCAAAGATTCTAATTGGGTGGTGCCCCAGAAGGCAGCGAGATCGGCTGCGGCTTTGGTATAATAGATGAATAATAATATGATTTCGTAACCGAGTTTCAGGGAATTAGATTGCTGCCAAATCTTTCAACGCTGTAAAGATTTTTTGGCGAGTTGCTGAAAAGATAAAAGGGTTTGCTGATAGCGATTGCCTGCAACCCAAGGAAAATCATTGTGTCCGGCTCCTTCCACCCACAGAGATATTTTGGAGCCTGGGGCTGCGGCATAGAGAGACTGACCATGGTGAATAGGAATGGTTTGGTCGGCTTGACCGTGCATGACCAGAATGGGGCAACGAATTTTTGATAGTTTGCTGCGGTTTGGAAATTTGTCGAAGGGAACGATCGGGAAAGGTACCACAACCCGGAAAGCAGAGGTAAAGGTGCTCTCCAGAATTAAGCCACCTACAGGATGACGAGAGGCAATGTCGGTAGCTGAACCACCGCCTAGTGATTGACCATGCACAATTATCTGCTCCGCAGGAATTTTGAGCTGTTGGGTCAGATATTGGTAGGCAGCCTCGGCATCCTGGTAAGCATTCTGCTCACTGGGCTGGCCATCGCTGGTGCCGTAGCCTCGATAGTCGTAGGCGAAAACGCTGAACCCCCAGCTATGCAAGAGGTCAAGATGAGGGCGAATATCACCTAAGTCTTGGGCGTTGCCATGGATGTAGAGAATTGTATAAGTTGCTTGGGCATTTGGTAAGTGTACTGCTGAAATCTTTTCGGTGTTGGTAACAGGTATTTTTAGGGTGTCTTTGGTGTTTTGGTAGGTAGCGGGCTGGGGCATGAAAATCATGCTGTCTGCCCGAAAGAAGACATAGAAAGCAAAAAAGGCATAGATGAATATGATCGATCGAACTAATCGCTGCCAACTTAGTTCTCCAATCAGCAGTTTTTGTGATAGTGAATGCGGCATATGTATTAATTTACTGAAAGCAACGAACCTAGTGTGGATTGTTGGACATAAATCTTCTCCTCTATTGAGTAAATCTGACATACGAGTTAGTTCCCTAAATACTAATGACCTGACACAATTGTTGCACTTCAGATTTGAATTGGCGATGTTTTTATCACAGTCGATCGTAATTTGTCGTTTCAACAAAACCTGCCCCAGTTTGATATCGCTGTAATTGTTCTGCAAGCCCCATCAAATCGGTTAGCTGATCTAAAGCCTTTAGTACCAAAGGTTTTAAAGATTTTGGGCGAAGCAGTTAAGGGGCAAGCAATGGTAATTAATGATAGCTAGTGCCCAAAACACCTTCGTGAAGATTAGCCTTGTATTGCCACGCAGAATTTCAAGCACTGCATCAGGAACATTGAGAATCTGCACGACTTTTTCATAAATTTCCTCGGTTGTCCCAGACCCACCCAAAATTTGTAGAGCTTGAACTGCTGGCAGAAGCATTGAGTCAAAGGTTGGAACTGAGGATGTCGATCGCTTCATGTCAAAACTGTCCAGTCGATTTACAAAACATTGCTCTGTCAAATATAACTTACCGGTACGCCCTGACATAAAAACTAGGCTAGCTAACGTTGCCCACCACCCGCCGCAGATGATCTTTGCATCATAACCGATCAACTCTCGGCGGTCGGTGTGCATGGGCGTTGTTAAGTAGCAACGCTCAATTAAATGTAAGACGGATCAATCTGAAATCCTTGTCTAGACCAAAACTATCTTGAGTTTAATTAGGCACGCCTACTTATAAGGGTTTCTCCATTTATAAAAACCTGGAAGAATATCCAAAGAAATCGGTGCATCATGAGAGAGCAAGCAGCGATAAAGTCTCATCTTCATGAAATAATTTAATCGCGCTAAAGTCTCGGCGCAGCAAATTTTCAACTTGTAATGTCGAACAGTTTCCGAGACGAAGCCAAATCACTTTCGGTGGATTTCCAAAGACTAAGCTCAGGTCGTGCATATCCGCATCTTTCGAGACAATCATCAAATTATTATCCTTTGCATGACTCCAAACTACTGGGTCATTCGTTGCTTTCATACCAACGTCTCGAACGTGAAGCGAATTTGGGAAAAGATCACTCAAACGGTTTGGCAATTTGGGCGACAAGTTTTCATCAAAAAGTAATTTCATGCAGATAAGGGAGCGATCATAAACCGACGCTCACGATCAGCAGCATAAGCAATGCAGGCTTTTAAATCTTCTCGTGTCAGATCGGGGAAATCGTCGAGAATTTCTGCTTCAGTCATCTCAGAGGCTAGGTACTCAAGCACTTCATAGACCGTAATCCGCAACCCACGGACACAAGGCTTACCACCGCGTTTTTCAGGCTCAATTGTAATAATATCTCGGTAGTTCATAGATTTTTACGATCCTTAGTTGTCACCGTTCATATATCTTACCGAAATAAAGAAACGCAGCAAACATCTGCCAACTAAGATTCTACTCTGAATACGTTACTGCTTGTCCGATAAAGCAGTCGAGTGCAGCGGATAAGAAACTGGGACAATGAGCTATGGGTTTACCACCAATGACCATTTCTTCGCCACCACCTAAACGATTACTAGATCAAGCTTGATAGGCTAAGACTAGGCAGATTCACCTGCAAAGTTGTCGTTTCTGGTTAGCATCGATTAGAATCAAAATATCAAACATATTTCCAGAACAATGTAGTAACGCCGCCATGACCAACAAAATATTCATCCTTTTCCTGCGCGATCGCTAGATTTTCCTAAACATTTAGCACCGTCGTAGGGAAGTTTCACTTCAACCCAACTTATACCAAAGTTATGCCCTACGAACAGCTAGAAATATCTAGTCCTGCTCCAGTTTTATCCTGGGCAGGGCATCCTTTAGGCCACCAAGAAATTGCCATGGCCAAAAACGTGGCCTCTTTACCATTTGTCTATAAACATTTGGCCTTAATGCCCGATGTCCACATGGGTAGAGGAGCCTTAGTTGGCTCAGTTATTGCCACCAAAGCCGCCCTAATTCCCGCTGCCGTCGGCGTGGATATTGGCTGTGGCATGATGGCCGTCCAAACACCATACTCGGTAGATCAACTCACCGATAAGCTCAAAAAAATCCGCCTAGACATTGAAGCTGCTATTCCCACTGGCTTTGGTGACAACAAAGTCACCAGCCGGGAAGTGCAAAACTGGCAAGGCTGGCGCAGCTTTGGCGATCTGCATCGGGGAGTGCGAGATCTAGAAAAAAAAGCCATCAAGCAACTGGGTTCTTTGGGTGGTGGCAACCACTTCATCGAAGTTTGTACCGATACCGAAGATCAAGTGTGGCTGATGCTGCATTCTGGTTCACGGTTTATTGGTAACAAAGTTGCCCAATGCCACATCAACACCGCCCGCGATTTGGCCAGGATGGCGGCAACATCTTTACCGGATAAAGATCTGGCTTACTTTGTTGCTCAAACCCCAGAGTTTGATGCCTACTGGCACGATCTGCAATGGGCGCAAGACTATGCCCGCGTAAATCGAGAAATTATGATGGCGCGGCTGACCAAGGTGATTGAAAGACACCTTGGCGGTGGCAAAAGAATGAAACCATTGCTAGTGGTGAATTGTCATCATAACTATGCCGAGCGAGAACAGCACTTTGATGAGGAAGTGTATGTGACTCGCAAAGGGGCAGTAAGAGCGCAAGTTGGCGACTATGGTATTATTCCCGGTTCGATGGGAGCTAAGTCTTACATCGTGAAGGGGAAGGGCAATATGCAGAGCTTCTGTAGTTGTTCCCACGGCGCTGGTCGGCGGATGTCTCGCACTGCTGCTAAGGATACCTATTCTTTAGATGATTTCTTAATCCAAACGGCTGGTGTCGAATGCCGCAAGGACTCAGACTTAATTGATGAGATTCCGGGAGCTTATAAGCCGATCGAACAGGTGATGGCTAATCAAGCTGATCTGGTAGAGGTAGTAGCGACCCTTAAACAACTCATTTGTGTGAAGGGCTAGGTTTGAAATTGCGAGGAAAGTAGCAATACTTTCCTCGCAATTTCAATATTAGAGAAAACGTCATCCCTTAGAGATGATCTTATGGAAATATTTTAATCATTAATAGTTATCGATAGCTATCAACCGCCGGGAAATCAATGCATCGGCAAGAAAATAGTCATAGTTTCACCCTGCTGCTGATTAGGCTTCACTACCAACTTACCACCCAAAATCTGAAATAAATCTTTCGTGACCTGCAAATTTAAACTCAAATTACCAGTCTCTGGCCGAAAAGTGAGCATTTGTCCCACCGCCTTAGTTTCATGAGGACAATGTCCTTCGGCAGGATCAAATTCTTCTCGGATCGATCGCACCTGAAGCTTAATCCGATCGCCCACCGGTACCACCTCTACTTCTATCTGGCTACCAGGCGGTAGATTGCGAGTAAAGTTTTCTACCAGGCCATTGAGCACCCGATCGAGAATTGTCGGATTACTGCGCACCTGGGGCAACTGTTCTGGCATCGCTACTGCCAAATTTACCTGTCGCCGCTCGGCTTGCTTTTGCCACAGCGGTAAACTTTGCTCTAGGAGATGACTGACCGACATCGAAGTTAAATCTACCGTCTGACCTTCAGCTAACTCTATGGCTTGAAAAATTAGCTCCATCCGATTAATTTGGTCGGTACATTCTCGATCAATCGACTCCAATCTTTTGATGACTTGTTCTTCTAGTTCTTTGCGGCGCAGCAAAGAGCGAGTCAAAGTCCGAATTGTAGTTAATGGAGTCCGAATTTCGTGGGTAAGCGCCTGTAATAGCTCCACATCAGCAGTAGCTTCGATCGGTTTCTCTGGCTTGGCTACAACCGGAGGTGTAACATGGTGATGAGGACTTGGCTCAGTGGGTAACTGCTGAAGTAAAATTTGGCTAAAACGCATTACCAGTTGATAGTCTGGCACTACCGGTGCCAATCGATCGACCATGGCATCTAGTGCGGCTAACTGATGAGTAGCGGTGAGCATCACTCTGGCACGTAGCGATTGCCAAGCTAACTGCACGTCGGCAGGATCAAAGGAAAATTGAAAATGCGGGTTTTCCGCACTCCCCAAAGACATCACCAAGCCAAATTGTTTGGTCAATACCAAGCAAAAGCGCTCGTGTTGTAGAGGATCAGCCGGTAATAAAGGAATTTCGGGAGGCACAGCGACATCCATCGCAACTGCGGTAGCACTAGCTAGTAAAGGCTGCCCAGGATGTACTGGACTAAAGATAGCGGTGGCGTATGTTCCTGGCTCAAAAAGAGGTACTGGGGCGCACAACAACAATCCATCGCTATTGCTGGGCGCTGTTTGCAAAAGATACCCCAAGGCACAGACTGCGCTGTGCCATTGCTGTTCACCTTGCCGAATTTTTTGGATGCTATGGAGCTGCTGTGGCGTTTCGTCAATGCCCGCAAAGGGTTCAATGGAGGTGGATTCTGATTTAGCCAAAATCTCACTCAGGGTCGGTAGCAGCCATCTTCTAACCATTTGGGTTGTCTCTGTTAGTCCTCATACTTAGAGCCTACCCAGTTTGATGACCGATCGGCAGCCCAAATAACCGAACTTTTATTGGTCAAGGGTATGATGGAAGTATCTAAAACTTACGTGATGATTATCAGCCATGTCAGAAGAAAGATTAGAACGGATCGAAAACCAGCTCAGCCAATTGATTCAAGGGATAGTCGCCATGCAGCAAAATCAAAATGCCTTGCGAGAAGATGTGGTTGCTTTGCGGCATCGCATTGACAGCGTGGAAGGAACGGTGAA
Organism: Synechococcales cyanobacterium GL140_1_metabinner_5_sub; assembly: GCA_025359065.1. Lineage (GTDB taxonomy): Bacteria > Cyanobacteriota > Cyanobacteriia > Cyanobacteriales > Chamaesiphonaceae > JAAFHZ01. The sequence continues at coordinate 16,538 of JANYHM010000085.1, forward strand.
AATTGCTATTACTGACGGCTTTCGCAGCCACGATCTTTATCTTGACGATATGAATGCCGATTTGGCAGCCAGTGAGCGCCAAGCTAGAAGGTTAAATCGTCGGGTAGAACGTCTAGAGCGCAATGAGAATTATTAAACTAGACACAAAAAAAATCAGAGTAACTACTCTGATTTTGCTATTTATACAATCTTTTTCTTTTCAAGCATTAGCCACCGGCTACTGCGGGCACGATGCTAACCTTGTCACCATCTGTTAAAACGGTAGCAGTGCCTTCTAGAAAGCGAATATCTTCGTCATTCACATACAGGTTTAAAAAGCGTCGAGGCTGGCCGCTGTCGTCACACAATCTGGCTTTAATGCCGGGACACTTCACTTCTAGTTGTTCAAGTAAATCAGCAATGCTGCTGCCGTCACAGTCGATCGTTGGCTGATTGTTGGTGAAAGGTTGCAGAGTAGTAGGGACTAAAATTTTAACGGACATGAATTGATTATTCCAAAAAACAGTGTTGATGTTGAGCGATGCGATATTCCTGAGAATTACACCAGAACTTGCTGCCAATCTAAGCGATCGAGGGTTTGAGAGCGCTCCCATGCCCGCTCGAAGCTTTCTATATTGGCTTCGATTGTTAGTGGTTCGCCGACATAGCCTTGAATAGCTTCTTGGGTTTTTAGACCGTTGCCAGTGATGTAAACTACAGTTTTTTCATCGGGGTTTATTTGGCCAGATTCTGCAAGCTTTTTGAGTACAGCAACAGTAGTACCGCCGGCAGTTTCGGTAAAAATACCTTCGGTTTCAGCCAAGAGCTTCATGCCTTCGATGATTTCAGCATCGGTAACAGAAGTAATGCTGCCATTAGTTTTTCTAGCTACTTCTAGAGCATAAATTGCATCGGCAGGGTTGCCAATGGCCAAGGATTTGGCGATCGTGTTGGGCTTAACTGGCACGACAAAATCTCGGTTGTCGGCAAATGCTTGGGCGATCGGTGAACAGCCTTCTGCTTGAGCACCACTAAAGCGGACATCTTTGGCATCAACCAAACCGAGCTTGACAAATTCTTGGAAACCTTTATGAATTTTGGTGAACAAAGAGCCAGAAGCCAGTGGTGCAACGATGTGGTCAGGGAGTTCCCAGCCAAGCTGCTCGGCTACTTCGTAGCCCAGGGTTTTGGAACCTTCGGAGTAATATGGGCGCAAGTTGATGTTTACGAAGCCCCAACCGTGGGTGTTGGCTACTTCGCAGCAGAGACGGTTAACTTGGTCGTAGTTACCTTCTACAGCCATTACCTTGGGGCCATAGATGACAGTACCAAGAACTTTACCGGCTTCTAAATCAGAAGGAATGAATACGCAGCAGTCCAAACCGGCATAGGCAGCGATCGCGGCGGTAGAGTTGGCCAAGTTGCCGGTGCTGGCGCAAGAAACAGTCGAAAAACCAAATTCGCGGGCTTTAGAAAGAGCGATCGAAACCACCCGGTCTTTAAAGCTCAAAGTGGGCATGTTCACTGCATCGTTTTTGATGTAGAGGTTCTTCAAGCCGAGGCGACGCGCCAAACGGTTGGATCTTACTAAAGGTGTCATGCCAGTACCCACGTCGATCGGGTCTTTGGCGACTGGCAATAAATCTTTATAGCGCCAGATGGAGTTAGGACCAGACTGGATGCGCTCGCGGGTCACAAAGGTCTTTAAGTATTCGTAGTCGTATTGAACTTCCAGTGGCCCAAAGCAAAATTCACAAATATGGACGGGCTTTAGTTCGTATTCGGCACCACACTCTTTACAGGCTAGTCCTTTAGCGGCGGTGGTGGTAGAAAGAGTTGCTTGGGTCATAGGTATGCGTCTCTCGATGAAATTTGGAAGATTGTTTAACTGTTGAGCACATAGTAATTGCGAGGGCTTGAAACTGTCAACCAATCCCGATTAAAAGAGTCGGGATTAAAATACTTATGATGGGCAGTAAGTTCTTTGCCATCTAAACTGCGTGGTACTCCCGCCAGACCGCTCTTAGCGGTTGGCGGTGAGGGGGATAGCAGGGCGTTGAGGAATCCCACCCCCGAACAATTTTGACCACTGCTCAAAGAGTGAGTGGGGTGGGTGACGAATCG
>JANYHM010000034.1 GCA_025359065.1 Synechococcales cyanobacterium GL140_1_metabinner_5_sub
GTACTGAGAGTCTTTTGAACTCGATGACCACAGTTAGAGCAGTCTTGAGATGTATAGTTCGGCGATACAGCCAAAACTACCTTGCCCCAGATTTTCCCGTAGTACTCCAGCCATTGACTGTACTGATACCAACCAGCATCAGATATCGACTTAGCCAAGTGATGATTCCTGACCATGTTCGCAATCTTCAAATCTTCATAGACCACGACATCATTAGATGCCACCACGCACCGAGCTTGCTTAATTGCCCAGTCTTTACGCTGTCTTTGAATTTTCAAATGAATTCTACCTAGTCTTTTCCGAGCCTTATGATAGTTCTGTGATTGAGGTTTGGCACCCTTCACAAATTTCTTACTTAATCGTTTTTGAGCTTTCTTGAGCCGTTTTTCAGCCTTTCTCAAGAACTGTGGATATATCACTGCATGAGCGTTTTGGTCTTTGGTGAAAAACTTCAGCCCTAGATCCAAACCCACGACATTACCAGTGTAGACACTCTCTTCTTTACGGTCAGCATCAAAGCAGAACTGGGCATAATACCCATCTGCTCTGCGCACGACTCGCACACGATTAATTTTCGATCTCTGCAAATCTTCCTGGGTTTCATGGTTGCAAAATATTGATAGTGTTCCAATATTGAATCCATCTGTGAAGGTGATTGACTGGCAATCAGCCGATAGCTTCCAACCTGAAACCTTATACTCTACAGAGCGACCATGTTTTTTGAACTTTGGAAAACCTTTCTTTCCCAATCCTTTTTTGCATCGGGCATAAAAGCTAGAGATTGCAGCCCAAGTACGTTCAGCACTAGCTTGTCTAGCAGAAGAGTTGAGCTTCTTAGCGAAGGGAAACTCTTGAGCTAAATCCTTGCATAAACTGTACAGTTCGGCTTTACCTGTCCCTTGATTATCTATCCAGTAGCGCACCGCTTTGTTCCGAATGAACTGGGCCGTGCGAATGGCTTCATCAAGAGCTAAGTATTGCTCTGTTGTTCCGTGCTTTAATTTGGCTTCTCTGACTATCATAGTTCAAGGATACCATACGCTCGCTGAACTAACAAGTTGACAGAATGCTGCATTTTGTGAGATTTCTCATTCAACCTCCAACACCAAACGCTTTGCGTTATGGTGCTCGGTTGTAATCAAAATCTCACGCGCCTGATATCCCTGGCCTGAACCTGCGACAGTTTTGCCCGAATGCATTCGGGCACGACCTGCGTACACGTTTGGTCTGAGGTTGCCTCAGACCCGTGCGTGGCAGGTTGTCTGGCAGGTCGGCACAGGGCTTTACGGCTACTGACGGTAATTCGATCGCTGACCAGAGGCTGCCCCAACGATATTAGTGCGCATTCTAATAATCAATGTACTTTTCACCAGTAACTATTAGGCTATCAAACCAACTTTCTATTTGATCGCCCCAGGCAGATAAAGAATATTCTTGCTCCGCCTGTTGACGACAAGCCGATCGATCAATTTCTCCCAACCTACCGATCGCTTTCACCAACCCCGCCACACTATCTGGCTCCACCAAAAAACCCGTCACCCCATCCCGCACAATCTCCGTCGGGCCGCCCCGCGCATAAGAAATCACCGGTACACCGCAGGCCAAAGCCTCGATCGCCACATTGCCAAAAGCCTCCACCCAGCGCGGAGTCATTAACAACGCCCGACAATCTCCTACGATCTGCTGCATTGCGGCTGTATCCAGAAAGCCACAGTATTCAAAACAGCCCGCATATTCAGATTGGAGCCGTTGCCAATAGGCTTCGTCTTGAACTTTACCCATAATTTTTAAGATTAAACCAGTGGCTTTGGCTGCGGCCAAGGCATCTTCTAAGCCCTTTTCTGGCGAAATACGACCTAGGAAAGCCAAGGCATTGGAGGGATTTGCTCGATATTCATAAACTCCTAAATCCAAACCCGCGCCGCCCAGAATTCGACAGTGTTCAGCAAATTCAAAAGTTGCGGCCTGGGTGCGACTACAAACCCCGATCGAACCCGGAAAATCGATCGCCACTTTGCCCATCTCTTGATCTAAGGCTGATATCAAAGAACCCATGCTAATAAAATGCGCGATCGGGGTTTGGAACCAAGGTGTCAGATAAAACGGCAGCCAGTCGTAGGCAATGTTGAAGATCAGATCATACTTAGCTTGCACATGACGGGCATGGCTCCACATATTGGCCAACACCGGATCAGCGGGCATGGCGATCGGATCAGAAATTTCTTGGGTTTGGGCAGTGGTTTGCAAATTGCCAGGGATTTGGGCGATCAGGAAATCCAATAGCTCTGAGCCTACGGGAGCCACAAGCTGAATTTCGTGACCTCGGCGGTGCATTTCGATCGCCAAGTTTTTGACCGTCAACTCCACGCCCCCGCCCAAACCGCTACCGAGCGCCCCTACTGAAGTAGACATTATTAATAACCGCAATGGCTCATGCTCCTGCTGTGTGCATTTAATTAACTGATGCAATCCGTACCAGCTCAGAGCTAGTAGACTGAACAATCAAGCTTATAATTAAGGCGACGGCTTGCCGCTCATTATTATTCTGGAGCTTTTCATGCTCAACGCCATTATTATTTTCTTGCTAGTTGCTGCGGTGGCTGGTGTGGGTTACGACATCATTGATATTTTACCAGCCGAGCTAGTCGCCAAGGTCAACAATGTCTCGGGTTTGCGCATTGTGGCAGCCAGTTTTGGGGGCTTTTTTGGCGGGGTCTTCGGGTTTTTGGTGATTACCGTCTATCGGCGACTAGAAAAACAGATTCGATCAATGCCGATTGATGTGTTGGTAGCTCGTTCTTTAGGTCTGGTGTTGGGTCTGTTAGTAGCCAACCTGATGCTAGCTCCGGTGTTTTTGCTGCCGATTCCCGCTGAATTTTCTTTCCTGAAGCCTTTGTTGGCGATCTTGAGCAGCACGCTATTTTGTTATACCGGCGTGACTTTGGCCGATACCCACGGCGGGGCGTTTTTACGATTGTTTAGTCCTCAGAATTACAATGCCATGTTGGTGGCCGAGGGGACTTTACAGCCGGTGAAATCGAAGGCGATCGATACTAGCTGCATTATTGATGGCCGAATTGAGGAGCTGATGGCGACGGGTTTTGTGGAAGGTCAGATTTTGGTGCCGCAGTTTGTGCTGCAAGAGTTGCAGCTACTAGCTGATTCTTCTAATGATATGAAGCGGATTCGAGGTCGTCGCGGTTTGGATGCCTTGAAGAGAATGCAGGATGAGTTTCCAGATTCGATCGTGATTCACCCGATTAATTATGCAGATCTGACTACGGTGGATGACAAGCTGCTGCGTTTTGCTGGCGAAATTAATGGCATGTTGCTAACCAACGATTTTAATCTGAGCAAAGTCGCCGATCTGCAAAAAGTGCCGGTGCTGAATATCAACGATGTGGCCAAGGCACTCAGACCGATTTATTTACCGGGTGATAGCATCGAAATTAAGATTGTGAAAGAAGGTAAAGAAGCCTCTCAAGGTGTGGGCTATTTAGATGACGGTACGATGGTAGTCGTAGAAGAAGGCAGTCAGTTTTTGGGTAACGAGGCACGAATTGTGGTGACTTCGGCGCTTCAGACTACGGCAGGGCGGATGATTTTTGCAAAACCTTATGGAATGGTGAGTTAAATATGACTACTGGTATTAAGTTTGCAGCGGCGATCGAACTCACTCAGCAGTTTGTGTTGCAGTTACAAGATGGATCGCTGACTCCAGAGCAGGTACAGAGCTTTGTGGCAGATTTGGTGGCAACTCAGGAGGGGGCACGGGGCTTTTTTGTGGGCTATTTGACCAATGGATTGGCGGTAGTGGACGAAGTGCATCCTGGGATTATTTTGGGTTTACAGGTATATCCAGCAGTGGTGGCCGATTTATTGGTGAAGAATTTGGCGATGTCTACGGCGCAAAATCTCCACTTTTTACGGGAAAATCAGGCAGATATGGCGGCCAATTCGGCCACAGTAGCCAAGCGATCGCGGCAGCTCATTGATGCTTTGCAAATGCCCGAAATTAAAGCAATCTCTCAGCAAATCATTGATGCTATCCGCACTGGGGCTGGTGAGTATGTGGAGTTCTTGGAGCGCTGGGGCTATGACACGGAACAGAAAGGGGCGATCGAAAAAGCTTTAAGTCAGTGAGTTTCGGTAATGCGACGGACTCACTGGTGAATAATAGAGCCAAATTTTTGTTAGAGTGTTTTGTCACCACCTACGATCGACTTATATAGAGCGTCATACTCGATCGCCGATTTATCCCAGCTAACATCACAGGCCATAGCTCTTTGCTGTAGAGCTTTCCAAGGTTCTTTGTAGCGGAAGCCCTCCCAGGCTCGCACCATGCAGGTGTACATATCTAATGGCTCATAGCGATCGAAGCAATAGCCATTTCCTTTGCTGGTAATGGGATCATGGTGAAAAATGGTATCTACCAAGCCACCGGTACGTCGCACAATCGGAACACAGCCATAGCGTAAAGACATTAGCTGACTGATGCCGCAAGGCTCAAAGCGGCTGGGCATTAAGAACGCATCAGCCCCACCGTAGACCCGCCGAGAGAGGGTGTCGTTGTACATCAAGTAGGTGGCCATCCGTCCGGGGTAGCGGGCTGCGAGTTGCCAAAGCTGGGTTTCGTAATTGCGATCGCCGGTTCCTAACAATACAAACTGGGCATCGGTGTAGGCCAAGAATCGATCGAGGGTTTGCAGTAGCAGGTCTAGACCTTTTTGCTCGACTAGCCGCGATACCATGCCGACTAAAAATACGTCAGGATCGATGGTTAAGCCTACTTCTTTTTGCAGAGCGGCTTTGTTTTCAGCGCGATTTTCTAAAGTGTTGGCATCGAAGGTTTTCACCAGGGCTTTGTCAATGCTGGGGTCGTTGATTTCGGTATCGATGCCGTTGACGATGCCCGAAAGTCGATTGCTAATGAACGAGAGCAGTCCTTCGATTTTTTCGCCGTATTCGATCGTTTTAATTTGCTCAGCGTAGGTAGGCGAAACGGTGTTCACTCGATCGGCATACTGCACGGCGGCGGCCATGGTGTTGTGACCCTGCATGTACCAAGGGCACCAGGTGATGCGGTCTAAGTACCAGCGCCAAGGTCCTTGGTAAGCCAGGTTATGAATGGTAAATACGGTGCTAATCTCTGGGTCTTGGTGCATCCAGACCGGAATCATTCCGGTGTGCCAATCATGGCAGTGCATAATGTCTGGTTTCCAATGGTTCCAGACAAATTCGGCGGCACCGTTGGCAAAAAAGGTAAAGCGCCAGTCTTCATCTTCGCCGCCATAGATGCGGTTGGGGTCAAATACCGGGTGGCCAAATAGATACAGCGGTACGTCGGTTCCGGGCAAGATTGTTTCGTAGACGGCGAAGTCGTTGAACATGGCATAGCCCCGGTAAACCGGTTCTGTGGGAACGTCCACCTTGGCGTTAATAGTGCCGTAGTAAGGCATAAAAATGCGTACATCGTGTCCCATTTTGCGTAGAAACTTGGGCAGTGCGCCCACTACGTCTCCCATGCCGCCGACTTTGGCCAAAGGCACTGCTTCTGCCGCCACAAATAAAATCTTCATACTAACTTAACTAAAACCACTGGAATTCAGTTTATCTTAAGGCTTGGAGGGTGCTATCGATCGCTTTGATTACCTTTGGTGTCAGGCTGATTTTCCGGAAAGAGTTCTGGCAAATTTGTGGTAGCTACTGTTTTCCAAGTTGCAAGACCATCAGGTATCTTGGAACTTTTTGTTTATTACTGTAATCTATCTATCAATTTAGTCCAGGTAACATGAAAATTCATCGCTACGGTTTGGGATTGGCTTTTAGCACATTATTGCTCAGTCAGAATATAGGTATTGCTGCTGCGACCCCATCAATTAGCTCGTTAGATGCTGCTCAAGTTGCCCTGAAACAAGACGAGCCAATATATGTGATCGATCGACAGTTCACTAAAGGCGAGTGGTCTTTTAGAGTTATTCAAGCTGGCTCAGATCTCAAGTATCGAGGATCTTCTCTCATTAGGGGCAAAGATCTGAGCGTAAACCGGGTGAAAAGAAGCAAGAGCAATAATCGCCTCACGTATACTTGGCAAACAGGCAGCTCAACTTTTTATGTGGTGAGCTGGCAACCCTCTGACCCTACTTTTGCTCGCTTGAAAATCATCAAAGCTGGCAAGACGTTAGTTAATGAGTTATTACAAGAAGAGCAGCCATAGTGTTAACTAAAGCAGTGATTTTCAGGGTAGTCGTCATTTCATAGCTATAAAGCGACTATTCTGATAATTAAAGAAGATGGTATTATTGTTTATCAAATAAATCAAAGGTGACATGAGTAAATATTATTGTGGTTTAGGATTATTTTTGGGAGTTCTGCTGTGTCAACCAGCAGCATTGATTCTTGGAGGGGCAAGTCCTTCGATCGCCGCCATAGCAGATTCGTCGTCTGTGCCCAAACCTGATATCCAGCAGTCAATTGCCCAGAATATTGCGATCACCGATTTTGAATTCAGCGATGGTGAATGGACGGTGAGAGTGCTTAAGGTTGATGGTGAATTGCGCTATGAAGGCTCAAATGTCAACCAGTCTAAAGGCATTAGAATTACTGGTGGCAAAAAATCTAAGAAAAATGGTCGTTTTGTCTATGCTTGGAAAAATAAAAATGTCTCCTATATTGTGATTTGGAATCCTAATGACCCTAATTTTGCTCGGCTGCAAGTTACTGAGTCAGGCCGCTTGATACTTAATAAGCTACTCAGCGCCACATAGAATGTTGTGTTATCCCTGTAGTTCATCAGAAGAGTTCATTGATTGTCAGGCTCGCCGATAAATCGGGCAATTACCTTGTTGACACCAATTAAATCATCACTACTAGTGATCGGCAATAGCTCCTGCATATAAGGGCGATAGCGAAATAGCTGATAGCCCAAATTGCTCAAAAAATCGGCTGCCTCTATATTTGGTTCATTATTAAACAAATTGTGATAGAAGATTTGTGGCCGAAAAGCGACGATCGACTCTTGACAACCTTTTAAAACCTGTAACTCATGCCCCACTGCGGTCACTTTCAATATATCTAACTTCGTGACTTTGGCCTGCTGAATAAAAGTATCTAGTTTAAAAGCAGTAACTAGTTCAGTTTCGCCTTGCCAATCATTGGCTTCGACACCAACACCCAAAATTTGGTGATACTCCGAAGGTGATTGCAAATACAGCGTCGCTTTACCCAAGCTATCACTGGCGGCTCCAGCAAACACCTGCACCCAATTGTATCCGTTTAGCTTCACGCTTTCTTTGAGACAAGCAACATGAAAACTACTGGGTTCGATCGCCATTACCCGACCAGTTTCGCCTACTCGCTGCGCCGCGCTAAAAGCAAACACCCCCGAATGGGCACCCACATCAATCACCGTCATACCGGGCTGAATCTGCTGCCGCCACAATTCAATTTCTCCCTCAAACCAATCCCCATCTGCTAACAAAGTACGGGTGGTGAGACTATTAAAGCTAGGTTCGATCGCCAGCACACAGTCATGGTCAAAAGCTGCATAGGTAAACTGTTTATCTTCACATTCTGTCCATAGCCAAGGTCGTCGATCAGCTCTTTGCCTGCCATAATCTTTAGCTGTTTGCAGCCAGTAGTTGCTTGCTTTGATCCGATCTTGTTCTAAATAAGCCAAATACAAGGCATGAAGAGCAGTCGCCGCATCTGGGACAATTTCTTGCGCCCGGTGTAAATACAATAGGCCTTCTAGTTCCTGCATTCCCAAAGAATGAATGCCCAGTTTTAGATTGCCAGTGTAAGCATGGGGAGACAACTGCGCCAGCAAGTGCATCAGGCGCAGAGCCTGAGGATTGGTAATAGCATGACTGCGACACAATGCTTCAGCTAAAAGATACAAAGCCTGATAGTAGCCATTATCAGCACTCAAAATCTCGATCAAATATTCTGCATGAGCTTCTTTTTGGGGCATTGCGCCCAAAGTTTTGGAATGGGTAGACAGATAAATAATACCTTGGGGGACTTCTCGATCGGTATATGCCTCTTGAAACGTATCGATCAAGCAATCAAAAGCTAGCTCTTCGGCGTTGGTCATATCGCCCATGCTGGCGTAGAGCAACGCCAAATGCGCCTGACAAAGTGGATAGTCGCCTAATTCTACACCGCTATGTAGGGCATTAAAAGCCATTTCTACATACAGACCTCTAGTGAGGCTATTGTCGCTATTTTCGGCTTCTACTAAGGCCGCCACCGCTAGATTATTCCATTCCCAGGCCGATTTAGGATCTTGCCAATTGCATTGGTCAAGCTGGTGCTCCAATTGCTTAAAAGCCTGCCGATCGAGATTAGGAGCTTGCTGTTGGAGGTAAGTGAAATAAACTTGGCGAGGATTAAAATCTGTCATGCGTTTACGGTCTAAATTCTGGGCTAATTTTGGGCTAAGTCTGAAGCAATCAATGCACAGCAATCTGCCACTGGTTCACCAGCTTTTAAAGCCAGCACCAAAGCATCAAAGCTCGATCGATGAATTTCTATTTGATTCTTCGCTTGCACCAAAGCGGCATTTTCGGCACGGTTGAGACCACCGGCATTACAGCCAGCTAGAGTTAACATACCCCGTAGCTTTTGTCGATCGTCACCGCCACCCTGACTGTTATTGTAAACCAACTGCTCAGCAGCCACCCCCGCCATCCAGACCATACAGTACCGGTCTAATAGCTGGCCCGAAATTTGTTCAGGCGGTGGTGCAAAAGCTACGCCACCCTGGCCAACTTGTCCCTGCTGCCAAGCTTCCCAGGCGCTGAGAGAATAGCTGGTGACTGAAATCCCCCAAATTTGGGCTAGCAAAAAATGGCCAGCTTCGTGGTAGATAACGCGATCAACATATTCTGGATCCCGACGGGCAATGGTATCTATTACCAAACCGGCCACTCGACTTTGTAAGAAAAAATTATCTAGGCTAGTCCCTACCAACAACCCAAATATCAGCAAACTCGGAATCAGCGGCGACACTTGAATCAATGGCCCCACCAAACTAGAGATCATCAGCAAAAATACCACCAAAGCCAAGATATTTAGCGAGATTTGCTTATTCGGATTGTTCATGTGAGATTTTTAAGATTGAGGCTGACTGGCGGTCTGAGTTTTACGGGCGCGATAAAAAGTTTCTAGGCTGTCACTGTCGCCCACATAGCGCCAATGCCAAGGTTCATAAGAGACACCCTGTAAATTGCCCTTGGGAAAAGACATTTCAAAGCTGTAACGGGCAGCGTTGGCTTGCAGCCATTTAAAGGCAGCAGTAGTATCAAATTCTGGCTTGAGATCCATTGCCGAGCTGGTGGCATCACCCAAATCTACCGCATAGCCAGTGTGGTGTTCGCTGTGTCGAGGGGGAGCACTGACCTCGGCACGTTTACGGGGATCTTGTTTCCGTTGGGCTTTAATATCAAAGAAAATCTTTTCTTGATCGGCGATCGATCGAAAAGCCGAAATAGTTCTGAGCTTTACCCCGGCTGCTTTTGCCGCAGCATTCATCGCCTGAAATTTGGGGAGAGCAGTTGATCGCAACTTTAATCCACCATTCATCGTCTGCAACAATTTCTCTGGCGCTTCTTGGTAACTCAAATGACCTAATAAAGAATCTGTGGACTTATCTACTGCCACGGCTGGAACGCCCACCGGAGATGCCTGAGTTGTTACGCTGTTGGGGCTGGGGCTACGAAATAGAAGAGTGCTAATAGTCATAGCGATCGCCACCAAAGCTAAACCTAGAGCAAAGTAAAGACCACGAGTGAGGGTCTTGCGCTGTTGCCGTAAGTTGGTCAGGGTGGTGACATCTGGAATAAAGCGATCTCTGCGGGCGATCGGGATATCCTCGATCGACCTGGATGATGACCCTTTACCATCAGAATTAATGTTTCGCAAAATTGCTACCTCCAGCGAGAAATGTGTAAGATTTCAACACAGTTCCATTGTCACACTATCACGATCTTGTTAGACATCTATGTACATTGCTGTGCTGTCTCATTGGCACTAGTGAGTATAAAACAGATCATCAACTGCCAATTACACAGTTTTTTGTACGTTATTTAATCTAGCTGCATCAGTGATGTTATCTGTCTGACTCTGTGCCCATTGACTGTAATCCACCAACAATTGATGACTTAAGCGCTGTTTAACCGTCATCAATACGCTTTTCAGCAAGCTGTTGCCAGCGGCTTCTAAAATTGGTTTAGGAGTGATCCAGAGAGCTGGCGGAAGATCTACCTGAACAGTTAAGTCGGCGCGACCATTGAGCTGAGCTTTTTTGCCAGTAGATGTGGGCACTAGTTTGCCAACCAAATCTAGGTGAAAGCGTTGGTTGATGTAATCAATACCGCGAATTTCGCAGTCGGTAGATTGAATATGGAGGGTACCGTCTGATTCTGCCCACACCTGCATTTCTACTGTCGGCTGTAGTGTAAAGTGAAGAAAATTGACCGGGCGCATCTTTAAGCAAAAGAGCCTGTCACTCAAGGGCTCAATTTGGCTAGGGTCTACCAAGGCTTTTACTAAGCGCTGGGGCTGACGCAGGTAGTGACTAATGGGCACACCATGCTCGGCCACGGTGATATCTAGAGATTGGTGCGCAACAAATTTAACTTGCATGAGAGTAATCGCAACATTTGTCAGTGATTCCACACATATCTTAACTTAATGTCATTACCATAAGTATACGGATCGGCCAAATCGCGTTTTTTAATTGTTATCTTATGTTTTCTGTAATTATTGCTCATCTTGGCCCCACCGGAACCTACGCCGAAACAGCAGCACTGGCCTACGGCAGATCGATCGGTACAGATTTTGAGCTGACTCCTTACAACACCATCGCTCAGGCGATCGAAGCTGTTTCAAATCAAGCTGCTGACCTAGCTGTGGTGCCAGTAGAGAATTCGATCGAAGGCAGTGTGACCATGACCTTAGATGCCCTGTGGCGCATTGATAGTTTGCAAATTCAACAGGCTTTGGTACTGCCGATCGAACATCAACTGATTTCTGTTGCCCAGAACTTAGACCAAGTTCAAACAGTCTACTCTCATCCCCAAGCCCTTAGCCAGTGCCAAGAGTGGCTGGGTAAACATCTACCCCAGGCTCAGCGAATCCCCTCTAGTTCCACCACCGAGATTTTGTCCCAGCTAAAAGATATCAGCACCGCCGCTGGGATTTCTTCGCCCAGCGCTGCGGCACTTTATAATTTGCCAATTTTGGCGGCAGATATCGGCGATCGGCTAGAAAACCGCACCCGCTTTTGGGTGCTGGGTCGTCAGCCAGCACTCACTGGTAGCCATACTTCTTTGGCTCTGAGTTTGTCTGCAAATGTGCCAGGTGCTTTATTGGCGGTGTTGGCCAAGTTTGCTGCGGCTCAAATCAACCTCAGCCGCATTGAATCGCGCCCTACTAAACGTTCTTTGGGGGAATACTTGTTTTTTCTAGATCTAGAAGCTGATGGTCATGAGCCACAGGTGGCGAAGATTTTGGCAGAAGTAGCTGTCAGCGTGGAACAAGTAAAATTGTTTGGCAGCTATCACATCATCTCGATCTAATCGAGCTACAATTACAATCTCAAAACGCCACCAAATTCCTCTACAGGTAAAACTGATGTCAGCCGCCACCGCTCCCCTACTGGGTCAAGATCTCTCTGCCCTCACCCATTGGATGGAATCTCAGGGGCAACCGGCTTATCGTGGCAAACAACTGCATCAGTGGATCTATCAAAAAGGGGCGAACTCTCTGGGCAACATCACAGTTTTCTCAAAAGAATGGCGATCGAGTGTGGCCGATATTCAAATTGGTCGATCTCAGGTTCAGCATCGATCGGTGGCTCCCGATGGCACCATTAAGTATTTGCTGACTTTGGCTGATGGTCAGGTGATTGAAACCGTAGGAATCCCCAGTGATCAGCGTTTAACTGTCTGTGTTTCGACTCAGGTGGGCTGCGCGATGGCCTGTAGCTTTTGCGCTACCGGTAAAGGCGGCTTTTTTCGTAATCTGAAAGCCCATGAAATTATTGATCAGGTACTCACTGTGCAGTCCGATTTTGGTCAGCGGGTTAGTCATGTGGTGTTGATGGGGTTGGGCGAACCCATGGCCAATTTGGATGAGGTGTTGCCAGCGCTGCGCTGCTTAAATACTGATGTGGGAATTGGTCAGCGATCGATGACTCTTTCTACGGTAGGTATTCCGGGCAAAATTGAGGAGTTGGCCAATCATCATTTACAAATTACCTTGGCGGTGAGTCTACATGCACCGAATCAGTTGCTGCGAGAGCAGCTTATTCCTACAGCAGTCAACTACTCGATCGAAGGTTTGTTAGATGACTGTCGAGAATATGTGCGGGTCACTGGTCGCCGTTTGAGTTTTGAGTATATTTTGTTGGCTGGGGTAAATGACAAGGCCGATATGGCGATGGAGTTGGCCAGTCGGCTACGGGGCTTTCAGTCCCATGTAAATTTGATTCCTTACAATGCGATCGATGAGGCCGATTACCAACGTCCCAATCGGCAACAGGTGCAAAAGTTTGCCCAGGTGCTAGAGCAGCAGAGAATTGCCGTGAGTGTGCGTTATTCCAAGGGTTTGGGAGCTGATGCGGCCTGTGGTCAGCTACGGACTGCAAAACGCACGACTGAGAAGGAATCACCAATACAGAAAAGTAGTCTTTTGCCATAAATAGTAATTTGTGAGCCGAATCACTGAGAAATCTCAAGTTACGCCAAAATCTGGAGACAAAAAATGGGGGCAGTTAGTTAGAATTGGAAGAACAGCTTACGAACCTAATACAAATGGAATCGATCGGAACGCAGGCAACTGCCTTCACTCTCCTATCTCAAAGTCAGTCTAGAAAAAGATATCAGCAAATTTTGCTGGGCTTCGGGCTGACACTCCTGACGATTTTGAGCCGACAATCGCCCAGTTGGGCTGTGGGAGTAGATGCCGTCAAGATGGCTCAAGAATTAAAAGTGAGCATTGATACCATCTGGGTTTTGATTGCTGGAATTTTAGTCTTTTTTATGAACTGCGGCTTTGCCATGCTAGAAGCTGGTCTGTGTCGCCAAAAAAATACCGTTAATACTCTGACCAAAAACCTCAGCACTTTTGTTCTCATTAGCATTTCTTTTTGGATTATTGGTTTTGGTTTGATGTTTGGCAACGGCAGTGACTGGATTGGAGCCAACGGCTTTTTCTTGATTGGGTCTGATAACAGTCCGGCTACTGATAAAGAATATCAGGGAGTGTTTGCAGCTTTGGGTTGGGCGGGGGTGCCTTTAGCCGCCAAATTCTTTTTTCAGCTTGGCTTTGCCAGTACTTCGGCTACGATCGTTTCTGGAGCAATTGCTGAACGCATTAAATTAGTTAGCTTTTTTATCTTTGTCTTGTTGTTTGGTAGTACCGCCTATCCCATGATTGGTCATTGGGTGTGGGGTGATGGCTGGTTGGCCGATCGAGGATTTTTTGACTTTGCTGGTTCTAGTGTGGTGCATGTAGTAGGGGGCTGTGCCGCGCTTACTGGTGCTTGGTTCCTTAAGCCCCGCAGCGGTAAATATGGTAAGACTGGTTTGCCCATGGCTATCCCTGGTCACAGTATGACCTTGGCTACTTTAGGCTGCTTTATTTTGTGGTTAGGCTGGTTTGGTTTTAATCCTGGTTCTACTCTGGCTGTGTCGCCAACGGTGGCGCATATTGTGGTTGTTACCAATATTGCGGCGGCCTGCGGCGGTTTGGCAGCGACGATGACTACCTGGGTTGGTTCAGGTAAGCCAGATCTCATCATGCTGATTTCGGGGATTTTGGCCGGGTTGGTCGCAATTACGGCCTCTTGTGCTTTTGTAAATTTAACTAGTGCTGCAATAATTGGGGTAGTAGCAGGAGTATTGGTGGTATTTGCGATCGATTTTATTGAGCGCAGCGGCATTGATGATCCTGTTGGTGCCGTGGCCGTGCATTTAGTTGCCGGTATCTGGGGCACTTTGGCCGTGGGATTATTCAGTCAGGGTAAATTGTTTGGCGCTATTTCTGTCCCGAAAAATGGACTTTTTTGGGGTGGGGGTTTCGAGCAGCTTAGCATTCAAGCCTTGGGTCTAGTGTCAATTGTTATTACTGCACTATTGGCATCTGCTGGTTTTTGGTATATTTTGAAATCCACATTAGGTTTAAGGGTGTCACGCAAATCAGAGTTAGTGGGTTTAGATACTAACGAACACAGTATGGAAGCTTATCCTGATTTT
Organism: Synechococcales cyanobacterium GL140_1_metabinner_5_sub; assembly: GCA_025359065.1. Lineage (GTDB taxonomy): Bacteria > Cyanobacteriota > Cyanobacteriia > Cyanobacteriales > Chamaesiphonaceae > JAAFHZ01. The sequence goes on from JANYHM010000034.1 coordinate 14,262, forward strand.
TTTAAAAAAGAATTATAAAACTTTTAGTCAGTTGCCATGAACTCAGCTACTTTAACTAACGACCACGATGACCTCGGCCAACTTCTAGCTGAAGCGGGCGACCCGGCCACAACTGAGCAACGGTTACGAGACCTATTGTCTCTAAATCATCTGGAAGTAACCGTGGCAGTGGCTCAAAATACGGTGTTAGCGCCAGAAGAATTGGCGGAACTAAGCCAGCATCCTAATTTGCAGGTAAGACTAGCAGTAGCTGGCAATCCAAATAGCCATGGCACGATCTTAGAACAATTGGCTGAAGATTCTACTGAAGAGGTGCGGGCTCGCGTAGCAGCTAGTGAAAATGCTACTCCTTCGACTCTATTGCGTTTAGCAGAAGACCCGGCAGAACAGGTTCGCCAAAAAGTCACAGAAAACGAACAGAGTTCGATCGAAGTTTTAAAACGCCTTGCTCAAGATGAAGACCCGGCGATTTTAGTAGGTTTGGCTAATCATCCTCAAGCCACCAGTGATTTGTTGGCTGGTTTGTCAGAAAGTAAGTCACTGGTGGTCAAAACCGCTGTGGCCAAAAATGTTCGTACTCCAGTAGCCGGACTGTTAGTAATTGCCAAAGAGATTGACCGGGGCACAGCCGCCGAAACTTTTGAATTGCGTCACATTTTGGCTAATAATCCCAATTCGCCAAATTTGATTTTATTGAAATGCCCCAATCGCAACGATACGTCTGAACAGCAAGAAAAAATAGCCATTCTGCTCAGTCGGCATCTCAACAGTCCTGATGAATTATTAGATGGGTTAGCTGGTTACAACTCGTTGGCTATTCAAGAAAACATTGTCAACCATCCGGTTTTGCATCATACTACGCTGGTGAAGCTGGCCAGTAGTGAGTTTTGGTCAATTCAACAGCAGTCTTTACAGCGAATCAACTCGACTCATGCCACGACTGACCGGCAGACTTATATTGGCGAAGCCGAAGAAAGCGTTGATGCTGAGATTGGTTCTCGCTTGGTTGCAGAGCCACCAGTTAGTGAAGCTTTAGAGATTGATCTGATGTCTTCGATCGGCGAAATTTATCAGCCCCCATCATTTTCGATCATGACGGCGAATACTGGTTTAGAAGGTCGCACTGGTTTGAGTGAACTCTATGAGCGCACTGGCGCACACTTAAGCGCCATTCATCCCCTAGCAGTTTTGTTTACGTTGCTGACTCTGCTTTGTGTGGCGCTTGGTCTAAATGTTTGGATTAACTCCGATTCAAAGCCGGGGGGTAATGCCTTATCGCCCAATGGCCTCCCGACACCTTCACCCCTAATTCCTAACCCAGTCAAACCTATTTCCAAAAACGACTTTGGTGTCTACCATAGCGCCATCAAATTTGCTAACAGTGCCACTTTGGCCAGTCAAAGCGCAACTACTAAAGAAGATTGGGAGAAAATTACGGCGCAGTGGAATGAATCGATCGCCCTGCTCAAAACTATTCCAGCTAGCGATTCGCTGTATCCGAAGGCTCAAGAAAAGATTAAAGAGTATCAGACCATCCTGGATGTGGCTAAGTACAAAGCTCGTTAAAGCTAATTATCTCACCACATTCAATATCGCAGGAATACTTTCGATCGCCGGTAATTGCTCGATCGCTTTCAGAGCCTGTTGGAAATTAGACTCAGTTACTTCACCCGTAATAACTACAATCTCGGCACCGTTTTTGCTCACGGAAGTTTGGACGATCGATTCAATGCTCACATGATGATTGCCAAAGGCTGTACCGATGTAGCCGATCGTCCCTGGTAAATCTTTGGTTTGGAAGCGCACATAGAAGCGCCCTACCAAGTTTTCTAACAAAGACATGGTGGCATATTGCTGATGAGGGCAATTCATCAGGGGATTCATGGCATCTCCACCGCTCTGGCTGAGCATGGCACCAATTACCACCACGATATCAGAAACCACCGAAGAAGCCGTTGCACCGGCACCTGCGCCGGGACCGAATAGCATCACCTGACCCAGCGGATCGCCTTCTACTAAAATGGCGTTGAAAACTCCGTTGACGCTGGCTAAAGGGTGAGATTTCAGTAGCAGAGTGGGGTGAACTCTTACTGCCACCGAGGCATCGGGACTGCGTTCAGCGATCGCCAGCAGTTTAATTACGTAACCCAACTTAGTAGCATAGGCAATATCCGTCGCTCCCACCTTGCGAATACCCGCACAGTGGACTTCTTCTCGCTTAATGCGATCGCCAAAGGCCAAGGAAGCCAAAATTGCAATTTTATCTCCAGCATCCAAGCCATCTACATCGGCGGTGGGGTCGGTCTCGGCGTAGCCTAAAGCCTGGGCATCGGCCAAAATATCGGCAAACTCGCCGCCTTCTTCGGTCATGCGGGTGAGAATGTAATTAGTGGTGCCGTTAATAATGCCGGTTACGCGATGGATACGGTTGACGCTCAACGACTGCTTAAGGGGTTGAATTACCGGAATGCCCCCGCCTACAGCGGCTTCTAGCATTACATAGACTCCTGCTTGATTAGCCGCAGTATAGATTTCGTCGCCGAAGCGCGAAATCAGGGCTTTATTGGCAGTGACAATGTGTTTACCGTGAGCAATTGCCTGCAAAATCAAGCTGCGCGCCGGTTCAATACCACCCATTACCTCCACAATAATATCGATGGTGGGGTCAGAGACGATCGATTCTAAGTCACTAGTTAATATCCCCGATGTTAACTGCACGTCCCGAGGTTTATTGATCGACCGTACACCAACCTTAGCAATTTCTACTTTGCCCAGCAGATGATGGCGACCGATCGGATCCAGCAAGATTTGGGCGGTGCCGGTGCCCACAGTTCCAAATCCTAAAATGCCGATTTTCACCATAAGATGCTCCTTCTTTCCCAGACACTGCTTGAACTGCCCAATTATTCTATAGCAGGTCGATCGTCACGGTTGCTTAAAAGCATCAGAAACATCTGTTGCCTTTCATAAACCGCATTTTTATTTTCCAACGGTGCCGAACGTTCACGCAGTGTCCCCGTAGCGGATTCGCCCGATGCAGCGTGGGTAGAACTCTCGCGTTGGGAAGCGTTGACCTCCGAACAACGTAAAAAATTCCCGCCATCTATCGCCAGGAGAGAGATATTGAAGTGTTGGAAGATCCCATTACTCTAAGCAGCGAGAACGTGCTCCCAGGATTCTTGCTAGATATGAGATCGTCAATTCCCCCAATTATTTCAATAACTGATTAGCAATATTTTCAATTGCCTTTCTCAGTGCTGGTAAATAATTATCGACAATATCCCAAATCCGATTTAGATCGATACCATTGAGATAATCATGAACCAAGACATTTCTAAAACCCGACAAAGCCCGCCAATCAATATCGGGGGCAGTTTGTTTGAGATCATCCGATAGCCGTTGAGTTGATTCTGCCATTGTTTGCAACCGCCGCAAAACCCCATCTTGGACTAAATCATCGCTAATAAACTTTTGCTTATCACTGCCTGTATACTGATTAATTTTGTCGATGCACTCTAGAATATGCTCGACATAAACCTTGTCTTTTTCTAAATTCATAGAGATTTCGCCTCAGCTAGTACTCGCTCCTTGATTAAATGACTTAACCCTTGCTCAGTCACAATATCCACCTTGTGATTGAGTAAATCTTGTAAATCCATCAACAACCCACCTGGAAACCACGCCGAAACCTTTTGGAGATTGTAATCAACTAATAAATCGATATCACTAGTTTCCGTCTCTTCACCTCTAGACACCGAACCAAACACTCGCACATTGAATGCTCCATGTTTAGCCGCAACTGCGAGAATATCCTCACGTTTTTCCTGTAATAACTGCTGTAATTTCATCATCAATTTTTCTCATCTACGATCGGACTAACAATATCGCTTAAAACTTCAGCTTTACCCGCTAATGTCGTTGGAAAAGTTCGACGTTTGACAGGAGGTACCTGTATCTCTTCTTCTACTAGATCGGTAATCAAATCTTGAACGCTGCCCTTCTTTACCGTCCCATCTTTGATCACTTGCTGCAACTCTCGATAGTTAACCAAGGTTTCAGCCTCCTGTCCCTCGATTCTCTGCTGGCGGATTAGATCGAATAACCGATCGCGATCCTCTAGCAAATACGACTTGATCTCCTCAAAACTACCCCGTTTAGCCGTTCCCTCGTCCACCGCCTTAAAAGCTAGTCGAGCATTAGCCAAAATCTCGATCGTCGCTGCTCGATTCGTCGCTTGCGAATTAGCTCGAATAGCTCATCTTGGTCTTCAGGTGATAATTTTTCAATTGAATCTACCATTTCTTGAAAAGTCATCATCTCATCACCTCGTTAGTTAGTAATCTCTGCAACAGATATCATTGATTTTAAACCCAACCTTAGCCAACTGCACCTTAATCTCCAAATCCAAAGCTTTTGCCTCCCGCATCTGCACTGCCGAAGCCCCCACTAAACCCCGCATCCACTCTTCAAAACTCACATCATCAGGAATCCCCACATACTGCCCCGGAGTCAACACAAAATTGTGCTTCTCAATAAAAGCAGTCAAGACAGTGACATAGAAAATGCTAAAGCCTATTGGCAGGAGTATAAAAACCATGCGAAAGATGAGAACCCCTGATGAGTTTACAGATCAGCCGATCGAACTTAGTGTTTATGCTTGTGTAGCCACCTCAGCAGCGATCGCAGGCACGGGTATTTTGTCGGGCTGATATTCTCCGGCTGGTACCGTCCGCGATCGCTGGGTTTTAATCAGTGATAATTGAGTAGTAAGCAAGAAGCTAGTCAGACTGGCAATCACAATTACAGGCACCATGGAGGTATCGGCAATGACGCTAAGAATCACCGTACTGCTGATTGGAGTCTTGGTAATTGCTACATTTACCGCCGCCATCATACACACCATCGCGATCGTCGGATGGATTTGGGGGAAACCGAGTGAAATTGCCAAGCCTATAACTGAGCCAATATAAAACAGTGGGAAAATAAAGCCACCCCGAAAGCCAGAATGTAGAGTACAGCTAATTGTCAGCATTTTTGCCAGTCCGATCGCCATCAGTAGCGCAATCCCATAACTAGTGCCATGTTCGATCACCGTATCGATTTGCTCCTCACCAAAAAATAAAGTTTGAGGGAAAACTAG